>DASVCY010000167.1:0-13501 GCA_036381375.1 Nitrososphaera sp.
ATCAATGAGTGCTTACGGGTGTGTGCGGAAAAGGCACGGCCAAGGTCTGCTGTTACCCCGGGTCCAAAGGAGCATAGTTGTTATAAACAGGCAGGTGGTGAATAGAAGGGAAGAGCCAGCCCACGCGTTACACGGGTGTTGTATAGTGAACAGCAGTCATGCTAAGGTAATAGCATATGCAATAAACTGTTCTTTAGCTCAACAGCAGGCCCAAATTCTTGGATCCTATGATAATTATTTATCGACTGTCAGCAAGTTGGCATCGCGTGCGAGTCGCCATTGCCCGTCAGATCCCTTGTGAAATATCGTGAGTGTATAGCCAGACCGGCTAACGGGCGAACCACCACCAGGCGGAATCGTCCTTACCCTAAGATGACTTCGCATGTAGGCCCAGTCGCCAAGTACTTTAATTTCTTTAATGTCAGAAGCTCCCTCATATCTAACATTTTTCATTTCCTCTGTGGTAGACTTGAACACTTCTTTTCCGAATGGTGCCAGACCCGGAACCATAAACACAACATCGTCCGTCATCAAGTTTAGTACTGTCTGCACGTCTCCAGCCTTGGTGGCGGCCATCCAAGTATCGACTAATTTGCGAATTGCGCTCTCATCATCCGTCATGGCATTATTTTTTCATGTTGTCCGTATTTACTTTTTCGCTAATCAACACGATGAAAGCCATTGCATATGAAATTACCCTCAGTCTGACTGCCTTTCGTTATGCAACAGAATGCCTGTTTAATTCTTTTAAGCAACCGGTAGGAGCAGTAGGAAATGCGCACTCGCACCTCTGTACACTACAAAAGAAATCACTCTGCCGATTCTCGGTTGGCAATACCGGAAACGCGTGCAGGTGTACTGCTACAGTGTTTCACAGAGAGGGTTTGCCTTCATCACGATAAAATCCTGGTTTGTCATATTCTTTGACACCACCTTTTCATAATCGGCCTTGGAGCAGGTAACAACAACCGTCGTCTTGTCGGTGTGGTATAGGTCAAAAGTCGGCCCCTGATGCCGTTCGACATCTCCGATATAGTCCTTGACCTTTGTTTCAAGCGCGGACAAGAGCTCTATCTTGTCTCCTCTCATTTCGTGCGGGTCAAGCGTCCATGCTATTGCGACCTTGGTCCTACTTGCCTTGAGTTCGCGCTTTTTCAGCGTGGAGCGTATTTGGTCAATAAGATACTTGACATAGCCTTCGACACCCTTTATGCTACCATTGACGAGATACATCAGAGGGCCGGCACCATCAAGGGAAGACCCAATTACACGCAGATCATAGAGCCCGCTTGTCACATCGTCGATGTAAAGGTCGGCAAAAGAGCCCCGCATCAGATCGCTTCCGATGTTACCATCTGCTGCCTTTTTGCAGATTTCAAGTATGCTCGCCAAGCCAGTATAGTGGCTCAGCGTCCTTATGACATGCGTCAGTTCCGCAGAATTAACATCGACAAAGGAGAGCTTGCGCCGTGTGTCAGGATCATGGAGCATTTTAGAAAGATGTGAGTCCTGCTTCGACTTGACTGACCCTATCATGGTTTCAGCTCCACTACCCGTAAGAGTGCTCATCGGAAGGTAATAGTAAGACACGTCCTTTTCGACCGACATTCCAGTCATGTGCTCAATTAACGCAATGTTTTCATTGTTGCCGCCAATGCCAGTCGGGAGCATGTAAACTACCGAAGCGCCACGCTTAAGCGCCTTTATCGCATCCTTGAACTTGGTGGTCACGTCGCCTTTCGCGTCGGAACCAACTTTTCTCACGCGCGGGGCAAAGTAGACGTATGACGCGTTGTTCACAGCGACGTCGATCGGCTCTAGATCGAGCAGTGGCTCGTCTTCTACCAGCGAGCTTACATTGGGATAGGTCCTTGCAATGTCTGGCTTGAGTGAAATCGCCATCCTAACAGACTCGTCAATGAGCGACACTTTTGATCCCTTGACAGCTATCGAGGAAGCTATCCGATAGCCTTCGGTGCTCAATCCATAGACTGCAACAGAAGATGATGATCCTGCACTCAAAGTGTCTACTGAGTTCCCCCGTTTATCCCTAGGTTGTACCACAAGTGGTCTACAAAAGGTTTTTCCATTTGTTTTCTATACAGCTCATGCTTGAAGATCTGGTTCGACATTTTGACCCCAAAGCAGGTCATGTTTTTCAGGAATGCTGTGACTCATCTTCGCAGCTCCGGCCACGAAGTGCTCTGTACTTCAAGGCAGTATAGAGAGGCAGTTGAGCTGGCAAGGATCAAAGAGCTTGATATCACGATCGTTGGTGCCCACGGTGGTGCGGACAGGTATGACAAGCTGCTCCAAAGCGCAAGCAGGACGCGCGAACTTGCAAAAGTGGTAAACAGCTTTGGCCCGGATGTGGCAGTTACTTTTTCGTCCCCAGAGGGCGCGAGAGTTGCATTCGGTCTTGGGATCAGGCATGTTGGCTTTAACGACTCACCTCATGCAGAGGCTGTAGCGAGGCTCACCATACCGCTGATGGACAAGTTGTTCTGTCCATGGGTTATTCCGGTTTCCTCATGGACGAGATATGGTATTGCGAGAAACAATGTCGTACGCTACCGCGCACTGGATCCAGCGGCTTGGCTAAAGCACGACGAAGCGCCCGAGCCAGCTCGCAGCGAAAAAACGATATTGTTAAGGCTCGAAGAGAGCAAGGCTTCGTACATTGCAGACAAGAAGATTGGAACTGGAAAAATGATCGATGACTTTGTAGATGAGCTATGGAAAGCTGCAAGTATTAAGGTACTCTGCAGGTATCAGGATCAGATTGCAGAAGTAGAGGCGCGCCATGGCAACAAGGTGCAGGTCTTGAAGGATGTGGTTGATGGCACTTCACTGCTAAAATCAATAGCATTGTTTATTGGTGCTGGAGGAACGATGACTGCAGAAGCAGCTCTACTTGGCAAGCCAACGATATCAATAGCGCCCCTGCAGTACCACGTCGAGAAATACCTTGTAAAAACCGGCCTAGTCAGTAAAGCTGCCAGCGCCAGATCGCTTGTAAAGTTGAGCAAGAAAATGATCTTGGATGATCGCTACAGGCAGGCACAAAAGAAGAAGGCTGCCCGGGTACTCGCAGGCATGGAAGATCCGACTGACAGGATGATTAGTGCCTTAAGATTATAAAGACGTGCAAGATAGTTTGACCTACGCCCGGAAGCCCGGTGGAGGAAAAGCTCACTTTTCCGCCGAATGTAGTGGCCAAGCATAGGGGCCTTTGGAGCCCTTGACCCCAGTTCGAATCTGGGCCGGGCTATTATTTTAACTCTTAGCTCTGGTGTGGGACTCAAGAACCACAGAGACTTGTACTGGAGATTCTGGTTGCGAACGGGCTAATATTCTAGCCTGAACATGTTTCAGAAAAATCTGTCATCACTGCCGTTAGTACCGGCGGAACGTCGCAAAGTTGCGCCTGTAAAGGTCTTGCGGCGTAGCGGTCAAAGAAGCAGGAAGATGCCCATGTCTTTGGTCATTCGGTTGTTCACAATTAAATAGCGATGCAAATGCATCTAGTGGTGTCGTGAGCAAGAAGCAGGTGTACATGACAAGAAAGATCTTGGAGCCGGCGCTGTCAATGCTCTTGAAAGAGTGCAATGTTACCCTTCACAAGAAGCCACGTCCGCCAGTCAGAAAGGAGCTGTTGAAGAATGCGGCTGGCAAACATGGAATCCTCTGTATGTTATCAGACAGAATGGACGCGGAACTGATGGACGCAGCGGGTCCAAGCTTGCAGGTCATTAGCTCGTATAGTACAGGCTTTGAGCACATCGATCTGAAAGAAGCAACTGCAAGAGGCATCTATGTAACCTATACCGCAGACACGTTGGCAGAGGCAACTGCAGATTTGACGTTTGCTCTGATTCTTGCCTGCTCACGCAATATAGTTAATGCAGACAAGTATGTCAGGCAGAACAAGTGGAAGTCCGGCTGGGCGCCAGACCTGATGCTCGGATACAACGTGCACGGCGCGACGCTTGGCATAATCGGACTTGGCAGGATCGGATCTGCAGTAGCGAAGAGAGCAAAAGGCTTTGACATGAAGATTTTGTATCATAACAGGAATAGAAACCATGAGATGGAGGCCAAGTTGGGTGCCAGGTATGTAGATCTGGATGAGCTGTTGGCGCAGAGTGATTTTGTATCAATACATACCAGCTTGAATAGCGCCAGCCACCACATGATAAACAAGAGCAAAATAGAACGAATGAAAAAGACTGCATTCCTAGTAAACACGTCACGCGGACAGGTCATAAATGAAACCGACCTTGCAAGAGCACTCAAGGCAGGCAGGATCGCTGGAGCCGCTCTTGATGTATTTGAGAGAGAGCCTCTGCCAAGGTCAAGCCCCTTAATGAAAATGAAAAATGTTGTGCTTCTTCCGCACATTGGAAGTGCGACGTACCAAACTCGCTCCAAGATGGCAGAAGTTGCAGCGAAGAATTTGCTTGACGTTCTGTCAGGCAAAGAACCTGATCCGAAATTCTTGGTAAATCCCGAAGTAAGAAAAGTGCGCCCGCTATAATAATCCGAAAGAGCGTCTAGTTGATTGATTCCCACGATTTCTTTTTCTTGTCATACTCTGCACGGCTGTATACAGGCCTCGCAGGATGCCCCATAACAACAGTATCCGGCGGTATGTCTTTTGTCACAACAGAAGCCATTGCGACTACGCTATTTTTGCCAACGCGGACGCCGGCCTTGAAGACAGACCTTCCTCCGATTATTGCGCCGTCTTCCACTATCACCCCTATCATTTTGGGGCTCATAGGGTACGGATCATTTGTAAATGCCGCAGCCGGGCCGATAAACACGTTCTTTCCTATTACTGTAAGAGGCGGGATATACACCGAGCCTTCAATACGAGTGTTTTCCCCTATCTTGACCTTGTAGTCGACATGCGTAAGGGACCCTATCATGACATTGTCATCGATCTCTGCTTCTTCTCCGACATATGCAAAGTGCCATATCTTGACGTTCTTGCCGATCTTGGCAGTCTTGGCCACATAGTTTGTCACGCCAGGTGGCGCCGAATAGTTGTTGCTCATCGTTTCAGAGATGCCATGGATTTCCTTGCTTTATAACTTTGTCAGGAATTTTACCTTGCCATTTCCTCAGGAATTCGATATCCATGTTCTTCTTTTCCTGCCTAAGTTCATCTGGTAGCATCACCGGTATCTCGTCGATTATTGGATAATAGCGGCCGCACTTGTTACAAAAGAGCACCCCCTCCTTGACTATCTGCCCCTCCGACTCTACTTCGTACAGTTCCAATGGGTAGTGTTTGTCGATAGGACATGCAAGGATATCGAGCATCGATTTCTTCATCTCAGATCCAAATATACAGGTGAACCAGTATTACTTGATAGTATTGCCGCTTCTGCCACCCTTGTCACATTTGTGGCGTCAGCTGCAGTGACTACCAGCTTGGACTTTCCTTCGATTGACTCGACAAAATTTTTCAGCTCTAGCGTGAGAGGCTCTTGGAACTGCCGGCGGGGAGTTATTGTTGCTTCAGCATGGTCTATTCTTATTTCCTGTGTCAAAAAGTCGCCGGTAATTATTCCGTCTGTGCAGACAGCACTGAATGTCCTGACCTTCTTTGGGGTGAGCCAGTTGGACGCAATTATGGCAACTTTCTGCCCTTCGAATCCGAGCATTATCGTCGCAAAGTCTTCAAACGTGTGAAAGCGCTTGCCGGCTCGTGCAAAGATGACGTTTGGCCTACTTCCAAAAAGGAACATCGCTGCATCTATGTCGTGCACTGATGTATCGTATATCACGCCTACGTCCTTGATGTGGAGCGGCATCCTGTTCTCCCGGTGGAACTCGATCATCATAGGGTCGCCGTACATGCCACCCTCTATCAGCTTGCGGGCATCGCTCACCGCAGGATTGAAGCGTTCTACATAGCCAGAAGTGAGCAAGACCTTTTTGTTCTCAGCTACCGCCATCATCTCTTCACATTCTTTGGATGAAAATGACATTGGTTTTTCAACAAACGTATTGATGCCATGCTCCATCATCTTTTTGGCAACTAAAGCATGGGTCTTGGTCGGAGTGCATACCAAGCAACCATCTAGCCTCTGCTCGCGGAGCATGTCATCCAGAGAGGAATATGATGGGACGCCATATTTGTCCGCTATCTCTCTTGCCCTCGCAGCGTCGAGGTCGCAGATTGCCGTAAGACATCCAAGATCTTTTAACACTCTTGCATGGTTCTTCCCCCAGCCGCCGACGCCTATTACTGCAATCTTTGTGCCCGCTACCATACAGGGGTCAACCAGTCCGCATAGTCCCCGGAGCCAGCAGAAACAATCTTGGCATACATTTCGCGGATGCCCTTGGTCACCGGACCTTCTCTTCCATTTCCGACGGCATGGCCATCAACGCTTGTTACAGGGACGATTTCTGCGGCAGTGCCGGTGAGGAATATCTCGTCTGCCATGTACAGTTCGGTACGCGAGACGGGGCGTTCTATGACTTCATGCCCCATGTCCCTTGCGATCTTTATCGCGCTCTCCCTTGTAATGCCTTCAAGAGCTGAATCTGAAAGAAACGGGGTATAGATCTTTCCCCGGCGGACAATGAAAATGTTCTCGCCCGATGCCTCGCTCACGTTGCCCGACGTATCGAGTAATATTGATTCGTCATAGCCGTTCCGCTTGCTCTCCTGTGTGGCGAGGACCGAGTTAAGGTAATTGCCGGCAGCCTTGGCTAGCGGAGGAGTAGAACTGTCATTGATGCGTCTCCAAGAGGAAACACACGCCTTGATGCCTTCACCCTTGAAGTACTTTGCAAATGGGAACGCGATAATGACAGTATGCGTTGGAGAGTCTTTGGTCACATTCAGATCAATGCCGTGCAGACCCACAAATGTCAGAGGCCGAATATAGCAAGACTCTTTCATCTTGTTTTTTTGCAAGAGCTCGACTGTGGCGCTTCCAAGCTCATTTGCCGAATAGGGAAGTGAAATTGAATATGCGCCAGCAGAGCGGTGGAGCCTTTCCATATGATCCTGCAGCCTAAAGATGTACAAGTTGTTTTTCGCCGCATAGCCTCGGATCCCTTCAAAGACGGCGGTGCCATAATGCAGTGCGTGCGTAAAGATAGGCACTTTAGCGTCTTCCCATTTCACAAACTTGCCGTCAAACCATACAAACTCGCCGCCTTTTTCTTTCATATATATGAAGGCAGAATTAATGCTGGCCTATAAAAATTTACAGTGAAGAACTGTATGCGACCGTCTTGTCATGGTTGCGCACGTGCACGTGAACGTGCACACGTTTCCGGTTTTGCCAACCGAGAATCGGCAGAGTGATTTCTTTCATAGTGTACAGAGAAGCGCACGCGTTTCATACTGTTCCAGCTGGCTGGTTAAAAGTTAAAAGAATTAACCGGTGGCGGCCGTCTAGGACGCTGCCATTTTTTGAGCAGATCCTGTTGAGCTACTTGTATCCTTCCTTTGGAAACTTCATGCCCATGACCCTCGTCGTATGATCCTGTATCCTTGCAAACTTGTCTACAATTTCCCAGTTTTTTTTGATGACGCCGGCAACGGGTTCAGGCACCATACTGCTCCATTTTTCCTCGTCGCAGCCTTCGATTGACTGTCTGTAAAGCTCTTCCTTGACCGATGACGCAGAAATTTCAAGCCGATCCGCCTTGAGCGGATTGAGCCTGTACGCCTTCAGCATCACCCGTTCAGCCTTGTCGCCAGTATACGAGACGAATTTTTCCTCTTTTATGCGTGAAAGTATCTGTCTTCGCAGCTCCCACGATCGCGGCGACAGGAGCGGCGGCATGTACTTTACGTAAGGGGCATAGAACGTGTAATCTGGAAACACCGACACCGAATCCCCAAAAACGGATTCGACCATCGACTTGCGAACCTCATATGGAAATGGAAAGCTCTTTGTGTTTATCTCCCGGCCGTCCTTGATAAAGCGCACGGGGAAAACATAAACGCGGTAGTCTTTCTTGAGGTTAGAGATTATCGATTCGTGTGCCTTTGTCATCGGGTTCAGGTGCGCAAGGTAGACCGCTGCGGTGGTGCTCAAGTATCTTTACTATGATATACAGTAATTGGGGGATATAATAAGAAAAAGTGAAAAAGCAGAAGTCCTAGCTTTTTCTTATCTCAATTTCGATCGTGGAAACGTTCCTAGTCCTGCCGTCCTCTGACTGCACAGTCTCAGAGCCAATGCGTACGTCGCCTATTTTGTAGCCGGCACTTTCCATCCTCTTTAGAGTGATCTGTGACACGTCGACTGCGCGCCCGATACTCAGGCCTCTCGCTTTGATTGTCACTGTTGGCTGGTTGGCTAGTTGTATCAGCGTAGACGTCACATATGTCATCAGTGGCTTTTTGCCGATGTATATGGTGTCGTGTGGACCCTCCTTGTTTTGCGTTTGTTGGGTTACGTGCTCTTGTGATGGTTGTTCTGACATAGCTATGATAATACCTCTGGGAGTAATTTAAGTCAACGGTCAATATAGCATCATCAATCCACTGGCCTCACAGTGCGGGTTATTGTAACTAATACAAAAATATGCCGGAAGCTGGAACGTTAAACGGTTGTTCGGCAAGAATAATGCCACATGGAAGACAGAGTACGAAGATACGCTCTACAAAGTTTACGACTGGGACAGCAACTTGGCCGGGTACTTTTTCCCTGAATATGGAGACATTGAGCCGAAGGAAAGAGAAGACGAGATTATTGAAGAGATGAACAAGACGCACGCCGAACTGCATGAAGGGACGCTCCTGCTCCCTTTGGTAAAGCTTGGTCTGCTTGACAACCACGAAGGGATGGTCATCGACTACGTCATTTCATCTCTCCAAGCAAACTCTGAGCGCGTTGCTGCTTGGAAAAAATGGTTATACGATAACGCGAAAATGTTCAGGATAGTTGGCGCGGCAGTGCACACAGCAAGGGAGGATCGCAACATGCTTTCAATTGCCCTTGGCATTTCCGCCTCATTCAAGCTAGGTGAAAAAGAGGTGCGCGAATTCCTGACCCCCCTCTTGAACGAGCTGCACAAAGACGGGCTTCTCTGATATTTATATGAGGTCAATGTTCGATATCCAGTCATGAAAGTCCAGTTTGCGCCCCACCTAATCTGCCTGCAGCATGCTGACAAGCATATACGCCTAAGCCTTGAAGACCTGATAAAGAGCGGGGCCAACGAATGCACCGAAGGCTTTCTGCGGTGCAAGGAATGTGGCGCATCCTATCCCATCATTCAGGGCGTGGCAATAGTGGTCAAAGACTTTTCATCATATGCGGCCGGTAGAGCGCAGACCTACGGCAAGTGGCTGCTCGAGAGCCAGACAAAGGAAATGAAGGAATTCCTTAAGGAAAGCGGCTCGAAGCTGTCCCCCGATGCCATAAACGACGACAGGTATGAGGAGGGCGGCAGCTGGTTTGTCCCGTACAGGTGGACACAGTACGAGCACTCTACGGAGGACAGGCTGCTCAAGTCGCTCCGTTGGAGGCTCAAGCCCAACGAAGTGTACAACCGCGTGGTTCATGGCATCAACCCCAAGATGAACGGGATCGCGCTTGACATGGCCTGCTCTATGGGCTACAGCACGATGCTCCTTGCCGAAAATTAAGCCTTTGCCATCGGTATCGATCTGTCGTTTTCATTTATCAAAGAAGCAAGAAAAAGGATGTATGAAGCCAAGCGCGGAAACGTCGAGTTCTGTGTAGCAGACTCGCTAAACGCCCCATTTAATCCAAACAAGTTTGACCTAGTACTTGCCCTGAACCTGCTCGAGCTTGTAGACACTGACAAGCTACTTGCGTCTGTTCACAGGCTCCTAAAGCCGCACAGTGACGTCGTGATTGTCGACCCGTACGACTATAACCGCCACCCGCCGGCGAAAAAAATCTACGACGGCCAGTCTTTCAGAAAACTTGTCGAGAGTTCTGGCTTTGAAATAGGCGAAAAGAGCAGCAAGACTGAGTCGTTCATCCCGTGGGTACTGAAGGTAAGCGAGCGTGCATACCTGTTCTACTTTGTAGACTATATCAAGGCCAAGAAGTTGTCCAAAGAGAAATTCTAACTTTTTCAAACTTTTTTAAAAGACCGGTGGATTCTGTGTTTTGTGAACCCAATAGAGGCCATGCATGCAGAAATAGAATACCAGCTACAAGACTTGCAAAAGCAGAATTTACCACATCCCAAGAAGAACTGCCTTTTTGTGGGCTCTGGCGATTCGTATGTGGCTGGATTTGCGGCTCAGCAGATTTCGGGGGGCCGCGCCCTCTGCTGCCATCCTACCGACATAATTTACAATCCATCCGTGATGGACGGCCGTAATGTCTATATCGTTTCAATTTCTGGAAATACAAAAGCCAACATCCATGCAGCCAGAGTTGCTAGAAGGAAAGGAGTAATTACTACGGCGATCACTGCAAGGCCGGCAAGCATGCTTGCCAAAGAGTGTAGTCATCTGATCCAATTGAAATACAGGAGTACTGGGATCGCTACTTCTGGGACGATCAGCTTCAGCTCGAGCATGCTTGCCTGTGCTTCACTTGCAGCAAAGATATCGCTGCCGAGAGACTTGGGCAGGCTCTATAGAGAAGAAGAGATTCAAGCAGAAACGACTGCCAGCAAGATACGCGGCGGTACGTGCTTTATTCTTGGTGACAGCATTTGCTACCCTGCGGCAATTTATGGCGCTCTAAAATTCAACGAAGTTTTCGGCACAAAGGCATTTGCATATCCCGCTGAGGAGTTTTGCCATTCTCCACTCTTTAGCCTCAAAAAGCGGGACAATTTGATTGTGATGGAAAACAAGGTATTAGACCAGAGATTGCGAAACGAGGGATTCTCCTCTATGCATGTTGATTTCAGGGGAGAAGGAGGCATTCGATTATTGGTGCGATCAATTTTCTTTATGCAATGCTTGGTTTTGAAAGTAGCACAAAGGCGCAGGCTGACCGCCTGTTATTTTCTGAAAAACAAAAAGCTGCTCAAAACAAGCTCGGATTTCATTTACGGCTAGACCTTTCCACCGGAAGGTCCGGCCTGTTTCCCCACTCTCCCCAAGAACCAAGATACATCCTTACATTCTCGAACCCAAGCATCTTTAGTACCACGAAAGTGTTGGCTGCTCGGTATCCGCCCTGACAGTATGTAATGACTTCCGCGTCCTTCGGGATGTTGGCATACATCTGTCGCAGCATCTGAGGATTTTTGAAAACATCGCGTTCCAGGTTGTCTTGCCAGTCGATGTTGATAGCAGTGGGGATGTGGCCCGCTCGAGCAGCCCTGATGGCCAAGCCACTGTACTCTTCCCTCGACCGTGTATCTACAATGACCGCGTTTTTCTTTTTTATCGCAGACTTGAGCCTCGCAAAGTCGGCCAGAATCTTAGGGTTGGGCTTTCCATCAAATCTAGAGTGCACAAAGGGGTTGGTCTTGGTTTCAGTCTTGAAGCCCTTTGCCTTCCAGTTGTTGAGACCGCCATCGAGCATGGCGACCCTGTCATGTGAAAAATACAGCAGCAGCCACACCCCTCTGGCAGCAGACGTTCCAGAGACATCATCATAAAACACGACAAACCTGTTCTTTGAGACCCCGATGTTTGAAAGCAGCAGCTTGGCCTGCTTGTTGAACTGGTCTATCCCCTTCTTCGAGGTATCTATCCAGTGAAACTGCATAAGTTCTATATTGACGGCACCGGGGATATGCGACTCGGCGTAGCTTGAGAATGACCGGGTGTCTACCAAAAGCAGGTTCCTGCTGCCCAACATTTGTTGCAGTTTAGGGGCAGAAATTACGAGGTTCAAATGCCTAGTGCTTTTTGAACACTGTGGATATTTATTAATAGTGAAGGTGAAAGTCTGAGCCTTGGCAACAATATTTATTGCTTGGATCCGTGGAGCTATCGCAATTGGTCAGGAAATTAAAGGCCAATCCGGAATCGTCGGGAAACCGTCTTGAGTCTATCAGAGATGCCCACAATGCGCAAAAGATGGGCCGGACGACGCGCATGGAAGACTACCTTGAAGTTATTTACGAATTAATTGAGCAAAAGGGCTACGCCACCACTGTAGACATCTCCAACTACCTCAACGTCAGCTCTCCCTCGGTAACTAAGATGCTCCAGAGGCTCAACGAAAGCGGCCACGTCAACTATGAAAAATATCGAGGTATCAGTCTGACAGAGTCGGGCATGATTGTGGCGAAAAACATC
Source organism: Nitrososphaera sp. (assembly GCA_036381375.1). Classification (GTDB taxonomy): domain Archaea; phylum Thermoproteota; class Nitrososphaeria; order Nitrososphaerales; family Nitrososphaeraceae; genus Nitrososphaera. The sequence goes on from DASVCY010000167.1 coordinate 12,227, forward strand.
CACGACAGACACGGAGTCTTGGCAGAGTTTCTTAGGATGATAGGGGTCGACGAAGACACGGCCAACCGGGACGCGGAAGGAATAGAGCACCACGTGCACCCAGAGACCCTGAAAAAGCTTGAAGAGTTTATAAGGTTAGTGAAAAGCCAAGGGCTTGCCGGCCTTTCCTAGCGCTTGCTCAAAAACACTTTGATCTCCTGCCCCCCGATTATCGCATTTACGATCCTTTTGCCCGACTCGCTCCGCTTGTCGATTTTCACCCGAGCCTTCTTGCCCACCTGGCTGCTTAGCACATACTCCTCTTCAATATAGACATCGATTGTCTTTCCTACCATTTCGTCGTCAAGAAGAATGTTTACTGCCGATCCGCTTTCACTGATGTCAAAGTCAATTTCTTTTCCAAGCGTCGGGATCTTGGCTTCTATGTCTATCTTTACTCCAAGCATTTCTTCCAGCTCCGAGACCGTGGCGCCTCCCTTGCCTATGATGCGGGGTGCAGCTTCCTTGCTCACTCTCACTTGAACTCGGTTGTCAGAGATGACGTTCACTTCGGCGTGTGGATCGAACCTCCGTACAATGTCCATTATCTTCGACTGGGCCAGCTTGCGCACGCCACTTGCTGACTGGCCGGCCCCCGCCAGTTTGCTTACAGGCACCACAACATTTTCTTCACCAAACGTATAGATCTCGTACTCTATCGCGCCAGTTTCGAAATCGCGCACTTCGACAAGCGGCCTTGCGAGGTCTTCTTCGGTCATGCCTGTTGGGACTTTAACAGTCAGGTTTAGTTCGTACACTTTCTTTATGCCTCCATCGCGCACGAAGATTATCGTGTCAAGTATGTGTGGTATCATACCAAGCTCTACTCTGCCCATGAAGCGCTGGATCGCGTCGAGCGGACTGCTTGCATGCACAACCCCGACCATACCGACCCCGGCAAGCCGCATGTCGGCAAACACTTCAAAATCCTGCTTTCTCCTCACCTCGTCAAAGATGGTATAGTCAGGTCTGACAAGAAGCAGTATGTCGACTGCCTTTTCAAAGCTGCCTTCAAGCGGACCATACTGTGTGACCTCGTCTGGCACCTGCAGATCGCGTGGAGATTCGAATGTTTTGACTATCTTGCCCTTTTCCACATAAAAGTGCGCTAGGCTGCTTGCAAGGGTGCTCTTGCCGGAACCAGGTGGCCCTGCTATGATTATCCCTTCGGCCTTGCCCGACAGCCTCTCCATCAATTTTTCACTTGCATGGTAGTCAGCAAGAACAAGCTTCACT
>DASVCY010000168.1:0-7653 GCA_036381375.1 Nitrososphaera sp.
ACGCACAGCCAATACCAGCTGCACTACCGCGGCAAATTCAACAGGAGGTCTCTTCTGTCGAAGAAGCGCCTCAGCAAAAACCAAATGGGAGCAAGCACTCATCAAGACCCTCAGTCACAATACACCCCATTCCGGTTGATCTGAAGGCGAGCGGAAGCAAAATAGGGTTGCGCGAATTTTATGCAGAGAAAAAACCTTCTAACCACTACGAAAAGACTGCAATCTTTGTCTATTATTTGACCAAGTTCAACAAACAGCAGGAAGTAAAGTTTGGCGAGATCCTGTCATGCTATGAAGAAGTGAACGAGAAAAAGCCGAGCATTATTGACATTGTGAAGAACTCGATACGCTACAAGGGTTGGCTTGAACAGGGTTCAGAGAAATATTCTGTCCGCCTTACGATCTCTGGCGAGAACTTTGTCAAGTTTGATCTGCCTGCAAAGAGCGAAAAGGTAGCGCAGACTACAATCGGCTAGTTAGGCGCGCCACCAGTCAAAACCGACGTAATCCACTTTTTTCTCTTTTATTTTCGGGATCGCAAGGATGAATTGTTTTTTGACTGTAGTTGCAAGTCTACCTGCAAGCACTACACCGGTTGCAGTAAGGTCGTCGGCAGGTCTGTACACTTGCACGAGATATGGCGCATGGTCAATGCCAGGCCCCTGCTCATACACCGCAAAATCGCAACCAAATTTTATGCCCGGCGTCACAATGTATCCCTTGTCGCGGAGATTCTGGAATACGAAATATTGAGTTTCAAAATCCGCATACTGCTTTTTGCATATTCTCTTTATTTCTGCAAATGGCACGGCCTTGCCATCGATCCGCGACACTTTCAGCTTGTTCTTTTCAACAAGATAGCACCCCTCAATTAGGTCGAGCACAAGGGGCGCATCAAAATCTGTCCCTTTTGGTTTCGGGATGCCAAGCGGCTTGCCGTAAAAGCCACTGCCAAAAATCGTTCTTGAATCCTGTACGTTCCAGATTACTATTCTGTTTTCAACCAGCCTGCCGCTGATCATTTTTTACATGCTCAGCGCCAATATTGTGAACGAATCTGATGCTTCTTGGCACTTGTCGACCATGCCTTCAATGCCTTCAATTGCATCCTTAAGCAGCAGGAGATCCTTTGTTGATGAAATTTCATTGAGCGCCTTGACAATCACCGCGCGATATTTTGCGTCAACCTGACGCTCCAGTTTCTGCACGTCCTGTGCAAGGTCAATTGCATTTGCAGGGTTGATTGAGAGTGACCGGCCCATTTCGTTTAGTTTGAAAATCGTGTCAACGACCATGCCGACCAGTTGCTTCAGGTCGTCGTCAAATGACGCCTTTCTTAGAGTAGCTGGTTTCATGTTTGCAAGCCTGAAAGCAACTCCACTGATGTAGCCACCGATATCATCAATCACGTATGCGGTTCTCAGAATGTCCTCTCTGTTCGCCATGAGGCTCCCGATCTCGGCTACTTCGCGCGTTATCTTTCTGCGAAGGTTCTCGACCTCTTCTTCGGTGTTCCTCATGCGTTCAAGACAGTGCTGGATGTCCTTATCATCGCCCTTGATGAGCGAGGATGTAAGAGTTGACAGATCTCTTGAGGAGTTCAGAATTCGAGTAATTTCGTCCTGCAGAACTGCTAGGGCCTTTCTCTTGGCCTGGACTTCCAGTTCCCCGCTGTACATTAGACCCGAAATACGCTTTCAGGCTAATAATTCTATCGATGGTTCTCGCTCAATTGGAAGAACTTGCCTTTTGATTGAAAATATTTCATCGAGGGTGGAAGCCAATTCTAGAGGGCCTAATCACAACGGATTACTTCATGATTAATCGCGCTTTATCAGTTGAAGAAACTCACCTTTGCAGCTGCAGTATGCTCGGTAATATTGTTGATGCTGTCACTAGGCGCGGCACCCACTGCAACCAATGCAAGAACCCATTCTTGCCACTGTGTGGCATTCCGGCTGGACGACATTCAGGATTACTTTCTCAATCATGTACAACTTGAGATCATGGAAGTATTTGACAAGAGAAACGCGAGTCTCACAGTTGGAATCATTGGTAACTATTTCGGAGAAGATCCAGTAATAGTCAACTATGTTAAAAGCCGGATTGATGACCCTCTGCTCGAAATTGCAAACCACGGATGGAACCATGAAAATCTTGCAGAGTTTAGCAAGGAAGAACAGGCCACTCTGATCCAAAGAACAAATGAAAAAATAATCGATATTTTGGACTCCAGGCCAGTAGTTCTTGTTGCGCCTTACAACGTCGTAAACTCCGATACGTTTTCTGCTGCAGAGGAGAACGGAATTCGATATATCAGTGCAAACGTTACCTATGATCCGCCACCATATGAAATCACAGGCAACGAGAGCTTTTACCGGCTGCCAGAAACAGCGCTGATGGGTGACCTGAGTGCAGACGATACTTACTGGATTACTTTTGACCATCAAAAGGTGCTTTCAGAAGTTGAGTACAGCCTGAACCAGTATGGCTTTGCAGTTGTCACGTTGCACCCCCAAGATTTTGCTGTGAGGGAAATGCTACAATACCAGAACATGGTAGACAAAAATTATCTTGTACAGCTGGAAATGCTTCTGGACCAGATTGAGGATCGAGGTATCAAGATCGTGACCATAAGCGAAATTATCCGACATACAGCAGAGCTAGAAGATCAGGTTCAGTCTTTTCAGCCTAGAAAAGAAGGGGAAGAAGAATGGGCGCACTAGAACCCGCGGAGAAACTTTGGCTTGAGCATTTCCGGATGTGATTTCAGGCTCTTGATGAGCGCAAGCACTTTTTCTCTATCTTGGGGAATCGTGCCACCTATAGAATAGACATTTGATGCATGGTTTGCCCTGAACACCACCGGTGTTTTCGGGTTGAAATTTGAGACCAGCCTATCAAGCTCATCAAGCACATCGCCGTCGTCTAGAGGTACAAAGGGCTCTCCGAATTTTGTCATAAACTCATCGTAGATGCCCTCTTCAAGGTGTAGTGTCAGCACGCCCACATAGTTTGGTGCAGTTTCGCTCAAAATACGCGCTGTTTCCGCAATGTGCTCTTTGGTGTACGTTTTGCCCCCGAGCCCTAGAATCACCATGCATGAAATAACATAGCCGCTGCGCTTTGCTTTCTGGCAGGCCTCAACAATAGTTTTGTAGGTTGCTCCCTTTGTCACTTTCCGAAGCACTATGTCACTACCTGATTCAATGCCGATGTAGAGCATGCTGAGACCAGCCGCTCTCATCTCTTTCAATTCGTCTTCTTTTCTTTTCAAAATGTTCATCGGCATTGCATAGCAGGATACACGCTCGAGAGCAGGAAACTTGGAATAAAGATATTCCAGTATCTGGATCATTCTCTCCTTTGACAAGTTTAGCGCGTCGCCGTCAGCCAGAAAGACTCTTCTGGTATCGGGGTAGAACTCTGAAGCCATGTCGATCTCGGCCTTGATCTCATCCCACGGCCTTTCAGCATACTCCTTTGTCCGGTACATGTTGCAAAACGAGCATTTGTTAAAAGAGCAGCCCAGAGTTACCTGAAATATCACGGAATTGGCCTCAGATGGCGGCCGATAAAGCGGATAATTGTAAACTATCTCCATTTTGAGGATAATATGGGGCACGTGCTAATAATTGTTTTATGTACAACTTGTGATTTTTTGGGTCGGTTCGTCGCGAGATCCTCATCGCTCTTGCTCAGTCTGGAGCAGCGAAACTCACCTCATCCCCTGTGTCCATAGCTTGTAGAACCAACTTAAACGTTAGTGCTGGCGACCTAACCGCTTTATGCTCCCGGACATGTCCAGCGTGACCACAGGAGGGTCCGCCATAGCAATTGCAACAAGTACGTTATCCAATTGGTTCAGTCTGCATCTTATTACCGTTGTGTTGCCCTCTGATTTTACGAATCTTATTGCGGCCCTTTCAGCGGCAATTGATCCAAATAGTTCTGCAAACCGTTTTGATATTGCACTTACGATAACATCGCTGGACTGCCCCGTATGCCTAATTGACAGGTAACGCCGTTTCGGCCTCCGGTTAAGCATCAGGCAAATACACTCTCCTTGACAGCTTTGATTCTATCCAGTCATTCATTTCACGCCAGTATTTTTCAGGACTGATCCCACAGTTCTTTAGTATAGCGTCAAAGCATCGACCCGAGACCATCTCATTCATCGAAGACGCACCGCTGGAAAGAATGAGTTGGCAACTGGATGAGTGGCAGAAAGAATGGAGTTCGGAAACATCTTCAAACCATCTTCCAACACCAGCTGCATCCATTTTCCTCGCAGAAGCAATCATAATTTCAATGCCTGCCCCCTTTTTCACTTTCTTTAATTTTTGTCTAAACCCCGAAAAATCCCTGATTGTCACAATATCGGCCGGTTCGCCCATCTTGTCTGAGACTACAAGATAAGGATACTTTGTAGGCTGTTGTGGCATCTTGCCTAGTCTATAGATAATTCCCTTGCTGATTTTGTTGTTGAAAGGAGTGCCCACCCTGCTTATTGAAAGCATCTTCGCAGCTCCCACGATGTCAAAGTCTCCGCTTACAAGAAGGTCTATTCGATTGAAGACAAAAGCCCCCTGTAGCTTTCGAGATTGCCTGAAGGCCTGTATCTCTTGACCGGTTTGAATCTTATCCTTACTGCATCAGCTTCTGAAAGCGATACCTTGCCCTGGCAGATTCTTTGCTTGTCAAGTCTGATGTAAAGACTGCCCTTTTCGTCTGAATGTTCTTCAAGCGAGCTTGACAGGCGCTCCCTGTCAGAGCTGTTCAAGAGCGACATTATACGATGCGCAAGATCGCCAGCCTCTTGGCTTGGAAGCGTCGCTTTGAGCACGATGATCTTGTTCTTGAAGTGTCCCTCAGATGGCGTACTTGAGAAGCGTTCGGAAGGAATTGAAAGGGTATCTTGTATTGATTGGAGCACCTTGTTGCCGTCTTCTGTACCGTGAAGCAGCAAGTTGACCTCTGCAGAAGAAAACCTCAGGTTCTCTTCAGACATTTGAAAAATATGGAAGAATACCGGCTAAAAAGCTATATGTCATCAAGCCGGCGGGACCGCTTCGACTGGCTTGGCCTCTTCGATTGCCCTCGATTCAGGAGTAGAGATCAGCTTTGTCTTTTTGATCCCGATATGGCGGATCACGCTTATCCTTTTTGCTTCTTCCAAGATGGCCGCTCCCAGCTTGCTGTTGGTCTCTCTAGGGATGTCCTCTCCCTTACTGGTGGTGACCTCTTGGACAAACTGGTCAATTGACAGCTGAGGTATTCTCTCAGACAGGATCTTGTGCGCCACCAATCTGATCTCGTGCTTTTTCGACGAGTTGACCCTTCTTAGCGTGAGCGCAATGACCGCCACTCTGAAGGTATGTCCGTCCATCGTGGTATAGTCGTGGGTGAATGTGACCATCGAGCTTCCCCTTCGGATGAGGCTCCTCAGGAATTCTTTGGCGTATTCGTGACCCTTAAAAATGGTACTTGCGGTGCCATCAACAATCTTATCGATCTGGACAAAGACTTTGATTTGGTGCTGGTCCATGCTCTGGTCTGGGTTGCCCTTCATCATGTCATGAAGAGTGTTTTCAATAGTGCGACCTCTGGCCTGCTCAATGTTTGTTACCGGGATATAGTTTACTGGAATCTGCGGCTCAAAGCCAGAAGGCTTGTTTACGATTACCCACTGCTTGTCTCGCCATTTATCGCGGACTCTGCCACCTTTCTTCGCTCCTTTAACCATTAAACTTCTCTCCTTTTCTGGCTAAAATATATAATATATACGATGCGTCAAATGCGAGGCTTGATCTCTTTTATTCCACCCATGTATCTTTGAAGCGCTTCTGGCACCTCGACAGCTCCTTCAGAAGTCTGATAGTTCTCAAGTATCGCCACCATGGTTCGTTCTGTCGCGACAAGGGTGCTGTTGAGCGTATGCACAAGGCGAGTGTCTTCATTTGTCTTGTCTCGGAACCTGATGCCAAGCCTGCGCGCCTGGTAGTCGATGCAGTTTGAACATGATACAACTTCGCGGTATGCGTTCTGACCCGGCATCCATGCTTCGATGTCATAGGTCTTTGCTGAAATCTTGCCTGTATCGCCTGAACTCAATAGCATAACGCGGTTTGGTATTCCAAGCTTGTCAAAGAATTCTTCTGAAAGCGCAAGCATCTTTTCATGCTCTTTCCACGAATCCTCCGGTCGGCAGTAGACAAACTGCTCCACTTTTTCAAACTGGTGCACTCGGAATATGCCCTTCATGTCCTTTCCATGGGCTCCGGCCTCTTTTCTGAAACATGGACTGTAGCCCGCGTATCTTATCGGCAATTTCTTGCCATCAAGAATCTCATCCATGTGCATGCTTGCAATTGCATGCTCCGATGTTCCTATCATATAGAGGTCCTCGCCCTCGATCTTGTAAATGACATCCTGAAAGTCCCCCATGATGACTGCACCGGACATTGGTTCCCTCCTTATCATGTAAGGCGGCTGGACCGGAATGTATCCATGGTCGCTAAGGAAGTCAATAGCAAAATTCACGAGCGCTTGGTTCAACTTTACCAGCTCGTTCTTCAAAAAGTAAAAGCGCGCTCCAGAGACCTTTGCCGCACGCTCTAGATCGACAAGATCAAGAGCCGTGGCAATGTCAACATGATCTCTTGGAGCAAAGTTCATCCTTCTGATCTTTCCGTTCTGGCGAACCATCACATTGTCTTCTTCGCCTTTGCCTACGGGCACCGATTCATGCAGCATATTGGGAACCGCCATCATAAGCTCCTTGAATCTACCTTCCGTCTTTACCAGCTCTTTTTCACTTTCACCAAGGTAGCTGCTGACTTCTTTCATCTGGGCAAGCTCTGCACTTGCGTCTTGCTTGGTCCTTTTCTTGTGGGCGATCGCTTCGGCAAGTATGTTCTTTTTCTGTCTCAGTTCTTGCGTTTCAACTATCAGCTCGCGCCTCCGCTTGTCAATTGTTACAAGCTCATCAAGCGGAAAGTCGGCCATGTTCCGTTTGCTCAGCATATCGCGCAACGCTTGTGGATTTTCCTTCAAAAGTTTGGGGTCAAGCATTGCCTGTCATCATCACTTTTCTTGATACTGATATATGCTCCAGCACTTCGTCAAGGGTATTGAGAACGCTAGATACAGGAGCATTCTTGCTAGTCAGCTCGACGGAAAGTGAAGCGCCTTTTGAAAACATCTTCATAGACAGGCCTTTTGGAAAGTTAACATTATCTGGTATTAATGCCTTCACAGCTGCTCTTGCTTCTGCGCTACTTGGAAAATGAATGTCTACAGATACCGAGAAATCAAGTTGTCGTTGCAAATTTAGGGTCACCTGTTGCAGTTTTCAGGCTGGTAATAAAGTCATCAAGGGCTGTGGAAGGAATCCTGCATCCTGCGGCTGCTGAGTGCCCTCCGCCGGCACCTTTGACCTGCTCGGCGCAGTGGCGCATTATCAATCCAAGGTTGGCTTGCGAAGTGCAGCCCAGACACTTGCGCGATGAAAACTTGTAAGTGCCGTCCTTCGCCAGTGTCCGTACAAACAAGTGCCTGCCGCTGAGGGTTGGAGAACCGCTTAGAAGAGAGGATACAGCGCCAAGCATGTCTTCTGCCACGAGCCCATCGCCGTTTACAAACACGTTCCTC
>DASVCY010000169.1:0-6243 GCA_036381375.1 Nitrososphaera sp.
CAAGCGGGAGAGCCACGAAGTGGCTGTATAGCCACCAGTGGGCTGGCGTGAATGCGGAGTCTCTGATTGCCGTCTGGTGCAGCGAGCCGTCGACAAAGTTGTCGACCTCTACTGAGGCTGCGATTGAACCCAGCATGATGACCATGATGTAGATCTTCTTCAGCCTTTGGATCTCGACTTCCTTTGGTATCAGTGCTGGCATTTGTGCCATGGCTTACATGTCAATGAAGTGGTATATTAATCTGTATTTCAATATTTGATATCACCAAGTACAATATTAGTATAGAGAGCCCACCGATAATATAGAATATGGATATGAATAGCAAAATTAATGTTAGAAATATGCATTTGTTTAGATAGTCATCAATGCTAATCATAAACGATAATCTGTCCTTCTTGCACAAAATTAAGGGCAGCTCAGTCAAATGCCTTTTCTTCACAACATCAGGATTAACTCTGAGTCTTCACTGCTGCCGTACTTGCATACGACTCTTCTGACTAATTAATTCTTTGAAGCAGGGGGTTGAAGCAGTTGGACACGCCCACACATACTCGCGTTCTTATGATGCCTGTTCCAGAAACGGCTTGTAGCGCTCTACAAGCTCGACCAAGGGGAAGCGCTTCTTGCCTACAATCTTGATATCTACACGCGGCTTCTTGCCCTTTTCGATTTCAATTATGTTGTAGCAGTTTTCAAAGAACCCGCGGAACCTTGTCGAAGATGTCGTCCCGGCATATGCTATTTCCAGCCTTCCAAGCTTCCAAACCCAGGGGCGATGCTTGTGCCCGCACAGGACCAGATCCACTCCTGATTGCAGACATGTGCGCAGGGTATCACCAGCGTCAAGGATGATGATCTTGTCGGTGCCTGTGTCAGGTATTCCGATTAAATGGTGGTGCATTGCGATTATCTTGGACTTTGTGTCTGGGTACTTGGTCAGAGTCTTTTCCATCCACAGGTTTTGCCGGTATCCGACTTCGCCTTCGTCCCTGTCCGGCCTCGCAGTGCCAAGCGTCACAACAACAGCTTCGTCAAATTCATAGATCTGCTTTGAGGGAAAGAACTTTTTGAATAGCAAATAACCCGTATGCCTATAGTCGTGGTTGCCGGCGACGACAATGATGTTTGGGCAGGCAAATCGCTTGAGCTCGTTCCTTGCCTTTTCAAACTGGAAAAGCAGGCCATCGTCTGTCAGGTCGCCTGTTACAATTATCGCATCAGGATTCAGCTTGTTGACTTCGTCGACAACCGTGTCAAAAACGCTTTGAACAAAAAGGCCGCCGATATGTATGTCTGAGAGATGGACTATTTTCAACGGGTTACATCCACACGAGGCATTATTTAACAATGTGCGCGCAAAGCAATAATAACGCCTTAGCATGCCCATAGTGCAGAAGAGTGCCAAAGCGCAAGATAAAGGAGGAGAAGCCCAAGAAAAAGCTGGGGAAGAAGGAGTTGCTCATAGCTCCAATTGCGATGGGAGCGGCTACCCTCGTCGCACTTGTAATAATACCATCGTTTGCGCCACCCCCGCCGCCCTGGGACGTCTGCCTAAAGCCCGGGCAACACAATGTCGAAACCTTCCAGCTTCATCCAAGAATCGAAGTGATTGTCGATGGCAATACAATGTTGCTACCAGATAATGTTGGCAGGCAGCCAAAGGACGGCCAAGAATGCACTCGCCCAATTCATACTGACGAAGTGGGCAACGTTGTACACATAGAATACATCAGGCCAGTAAGGCTGACGCTTGGAGACTTTATGAAGGTGTATAATGTCACTAACACCATGACGGTAATAGACAACTCGACAGGTACGAACGTGGAACGGGTCTTGGATCTTCCGAATTACAACATTGAATATTCTTACTTTTCAGAAGCTGGCGAGTTCACCAAGGTTGCCAGACCTTCAGATGCTCCTCCGTTTCCATCAAACAACGAGATGGTAGCTCGTATTGAACTGACCTCGAAGCAATAGAATAAATAGCTAGATAAGTGCGGCTTCTCTGATTTGGGTACCAAGACAGCAGCGGTAATCAGAGGCGACGGCACAGGCCCGGAGCTTGTCGACGCAATGATAAAGGTTTTGAAGGCTTGCAATTCTACGGTTGAACTAGTTCCATGCGACGCAGGATCAGAATGGTGGCAGAAGAACGGAGGCAACTCGTATATCTCCCCAGAAGTGTGGAAGCTTCTTGAAAAGTCCGACGCCTGCTTCAAGGGCCCGACCACTACGGTGCCGGTGCCAAATGCGCCACGCAGCGTGGCAGTGAGCATCCGCCAAAAGTTTGAGCTGTTTGCAAACGTCAGACCGATCAAGACCTACAAAAATGCCGAAAGGCAGCTTGACTTTGTATGCGTGCGTGAAGCCACTGAAGGCCTGTATGCAGGCATAGAATTCAAGACCAGCGACGAATCGGCTATTGCGATACGCAAGACCACCAAGAAGGGCTGCGACCGTGTAGCCAAGGCGGGGTTTGAAGTAGCCAAGAACAGGGGTTTTGACAAGGTCTATGCTATCACAAAACGCAACATCCTCAAAGAGACAGATGGCATCTTCTGGACCGCGGTAGAGAATGCACAAAAGCAGTTCAAGAACATCCAGGTCGAGGAATACTATATCGACAATATGACGCAGCAGCTCGTAAAGAATCCTGAAAGATTCAACAAGAGTGTCCTCCTGAGCACCAACCTTTTCATGGACATTGTGTCAGAATGTGCTTCTGGTCACGTAGGCTCGATTGGCAACGTTTACTCTGGAAATTATGGCGAAAAGTACGCAATGTTCGAGCCAGCCCATGGTAGCGCGCCAAAGTATGCCGGCCAGAACAAGGTCAACCCAGTAGCTACCATATTGTCAGGAGCGTGGATGGTCGAATATCTTGGAGAAAAGCAGATCTCGGACGCAATATTCCAGGCCACAGAAGACGTGATCAACGAAAACAAGTACGTGACGTACGACTTGGGAGGCAATGCGACACTATCGCAGATGGCTGACCAGATTGCATCGCGTGCTAGCAAGCTGTTGAAAAAGTGAGATCAGCTTGGCTCAGCTCAATGACCGAAAGCGTCTCATAGAATAACCTTTTTTCCTTTACCACTTTTTTGACCATCTTTTTCTCTTCTATCAACTTGTCAAGGGCTGACGAGTCTGCAAGCGACGAGACAACAAGCAGCATCTTGCCTCCTGGGGCGAGTAGCGGCAACGCAGATTCTATAAAATGTATCGTAGTTTCAATCCCAGCCGGCCCTCCATGAACCGCTGGATCTCGGATTGTGTCATCAGGCAGATATGGCGGGTTGCTCACAATCAGGTCAAACCTTCTTCCATTGAACGCCGAGGCCGCGTCGCAGCAAACAAGCATCGCGGCTGCTGACCTGCCACGGCAATAGCGTAGTGCCTCCAGGTCGATGTCAGATCCTGCCACATATGCAAACTTTCTTTCAAGTAGGTTGAGCAGAACGCCAGAGCCTACTCCGATTTCAAGTGCCCACCTGCCGCTGTACTGCCTTATGCAGTCAGCAAGGAGAAAAGTATCATCGGATGGGAAGTACATTTTTCACATCATCATCTCTTCAGCCATCCTGACAAGATCTGCGGGCGCAAGCTGGTCTATCCGCTGGTCCCAGAAATCTGCCTTGACGCTGCTGACTTTGGCTGCCACGGCCGAGGCTTTCTTGTTCCTCTTTGAGAAGAGGAGGTTAAGGTTGTTTATTGTTCTTCTTGTTACGGTATTGGCAGGAGTTAGCCTGAGGACTGCCGACTCTACTTTTGGCTGTGGCTCAAACGATTGCCTTCCTACTTTGAACAGCTTTTCGATGGAAAAGCAGTGAGAGGCTAGGGCTGATATTGCCCGGTAGTTTTCGCTGCCGGGCTCTGCAACAAGCTTGTCTGCAAATTCCCGCTGCACCATCACTATTGCCCTGTCGAACTTCTGTGTCGCAAGCCATTCAAAGGCATCCCTGCTGCGCGAATATGGAAGGTTTGAAGCAAACACATCAAACTCAAGACTTGTCTTCTTGAATAGGTCAGCATTTACAAGCACTAGGTTCTGAAACTGCAACCGCGCTTTTGCTTGATCGTATAGCTTTTTGTCAATCTCGTACGAGATTACTCTCTTTGCAGATTTGCAGAGCTCTGTGGTGAGAATTCCCTGCCCTGACCCCGCCTCAAGCACTACTTCATCTCTGCCAATCTTGGCGGCATCCATGATCTTGGCAAGGACGCGCCTGTCAACAAGCATGTGCTGGCCAAGCGAATGGGTGATGATTCTTGGCAATTACTTTCGCACAAAAAGGTTCATTCTAGCCTGCCCCATTATCTCCTCGATTATCCTCTTTGCCACTAGCTTGGCAGGATCTCGAAGTCCCACTCTGTTCTGCAGGTCTGCAAAGTTCTCGAACTTTTTCTTGTCCCTTTCCTTGATTATCGTCATCATGTAAGTCTTGCCAATACCTGGAATGAGCTCCAGTGCATGAATCCTTGGTGTTATGGGCTGCGACATATTGATGTATTCTACAAACCGCTTTTCGTTGGCAACCACTATTTTTTCGACAATGTTTGGCAGCTCGTTCTTTGCCGCTTGCGAAATGTCGTTGTATTCTAGCCTGCCAAGGACGCTTGCTACCTTGTCGCGGCCTTCACGTCCAATGTACAGCCGCTCGCCAAGCTCCACCGTCACATTCTGTACGCCCAAAAGCTCAAGCAGAGTCAGCCGCTCCTCACCTATCGCTTGGATTATCACGCCTTCTCTGCCCCTTACAGTTACTGATTTGCCTCTGGGGGTGTAGTCTAGTACGTAGGCGTACTCTTCGTATCTCCTAGGCTGGCCATGATCGGAAGCATGGCCAGACGATGCAGCATCGTGTGTAGACGGTGGTTGTCCTGACAATGTTCAATCCCTATATGTGAGAGTGGGTATTTAACTTTGGGTGCCTTCCTTTAGGATGTTCAGCATCCTATCTAGTGTTTCTGTGAGAATAAGCTTTTTCCACCCAAAGGTAAAGGCTCTCAGCTCCTCGAGCGATACCGGCATGATGTTGACCACCTCGACTGCCTCTTCTTCGGTCAGGTCACACTCTTCTACAAGCCTGCGCACCATCTTTTGGGCGGTCTTTGAATCTACTTTGGCAAACTTGGTCACGTAATCGGCAGTCCAGCGCTGGATCTGGTCCATATCGTCGGGTTTCACCGATTCCAAGATTTCCTTAACATGCGGAAGTGTGACTATCTCTCTCTTGATTATATCAGTCATTGGCTGTTGGCACCTGCCGTCGACATTTCTGCCGTTCCCGCAAGAGGTTTGATGTGGTTAAAGCGGGTCTGAAGTATCTTTTTCTTGTCGCCAAACATCACGGCAACTCTCAGGGTGCGCCTGCCAATTCCTTCCACCACGCCTATCCTGCCGTGGAACCTCCTGTGAGGTGTGGTATTGTGCTCTCTTGGGTCAACGTCTACAACAACCTTGTCTCCAACCTTGTAATCGTGAAGCAGATAAGATATTCCCCTGACGACATTGCCTTTTGTCAGGATGGAACGGGCCTTTCTTCTAGTACCATGTGAACGTGGCATAGCAAGCCGGTGTCACCAGCCTTAATTTAATATTATCTACCTTCGTTGACATCTGAAATGCCGCGGTCAGACAGCGTAAACAGCACTTCTCGTTCCGCGTGGTACGGGCTATCGACCATCCTTGCTATCCTGTTCTTACCAGAACGCTTCAAATGTATTCTGTAGGTGCTTGTATGCGCGACCACGTTGCCGCCGGTCGCCCTGACAGTGTCACCAAAGTATGCGTCAGGCGACGCCTGTATCTGGTTTGTTACGACTACAGCCACTTCATATGTTTCGGCGATCCTTACCAGAATGTGCATGAACTTGTTCAGCCGCTGCTGCCGTTCTGACAGCGTAGCGCGACCCAGGAACTCGGCACGGTAGTGCGCCACTGCCGAGTCGACTATTACCAGCTTTACATTATTTTCTTCAATAATTCCACCCGCCTCCTCGATAATGAGCTCCTGGTGGGCGCTGTTGTACGCCTTTGCAACAATAATGTTTTCAAGTGCTTTGTCCGGGTCAAAACCCCGTGCCTGTGCAATCGAAACGATTCTTTCCGGACGGAACGTGTTTTCAGTATCGATGTAAAGCGCCTTTGCCTCAAGACCTCCTGCAGATCTATCCTGCTGCACCAGCACGCACAGTGTATGGCAGAGCTGTGTCTTGCCAGTGCCAAACTCCCCATA
>DASVCY010000170.1:0-4374 GCA_036381375.1 Nitrososphaera sp.
AACAACAAAAAATTCGCGCGCACATAATATAAGGCTATCAAACCTCATGTCGTCGTACTCCAAGCTTATAAGTGCCGGAGAGGAGAACGGAATTACACGCGTCTATGCTACCACGTCTCGAATACATTAAACAGGCCAGAATGAGGCTTGGCATCACCCAAAGAAAACTGGCCTCGCTCACAGGCATCAGCACTTCGATGATAAACCAAATCGAGTCTGGCAGGTGCAAGCCAAGCTACGAAACCGCAAGAAAGATCTTTGAAGTGCTAAGCTCACTTGAAGGTAAGACATCGATGAAGGCCGGCGATATCTGCAGCAGACAGCTAATATCCGTTCAAAAGGACGAGAAGATGCACAAGGCGATAGACATTATGCGTGACAACTCGATCAGCCAGATCCCGGT
Organism: Nitrososphaera sp.; assembly: GCA_036381375.1. Lineage (GTDB taxonomy): Archaea > Thermoproteota > Nitrososphaeria > Nitrososphaerales > Nitrososphaeraceae > Nitrososphaera. The sequence goes on from DASVCY010000170.1 coordinate 404, forward strand.
CTTTGACTCTTCCCGTGTGGTTGGCATACTGACCGAAGACGGCCTGGCCAAAGTCATGGAGGAGAAGGACGAGAAGGACTTGCGGAATGTCCACGTCTTTCAGGTGATGGAGCCGCCACCACCTCTGGTAGATGTCTCTACGCCAGCAAAGGCATTGATACCACTAGTGAGGTTTGCAAAATGCATATTGGTGAGCGAAAAGGGCAACGTGATTGGCATAGTGACGATTACAGACACGCTAAAGATGGTAGAGTAATGACTTTTATTCCTTCAATTTCTCAAGACCAACGCAACAATCTGCACACTTCATGCATTCATTGCAAAGGCTGATTTCGGTTCCCAAAGGCAGCGTTGTTCCGCAGAGTGCACATTCCTTCCTTGATTGTAGCGATGACAAGCAACCTATCATACTCCAATACAATATTTGAATTCTTCCATGCGCACCTCCTTAAGGATTAATAGGAGCCAAACCACCGATCTTGGCAAGTTTGGCAACCGCAATCATGGCGTTTAGTATCGTGTTTTCAAACAAGGGGTACGTGGCGATGACTGTCGTGGTGGCGTCCGTGTTCTGGATGATATTCAACATACTTGACGGGATTTTGTTACTATCACCACCCGCATTCTACTATCCAATACCAGACGACGCGCTTCCAGGTTTTGCGCTGTCACACGTCACAGCTGCGCTCGTGGGCATCATAGTCAGCATGAATGTTTACTTGTTCAGGAACATGAAAACAGGGGGCGCCAAGGCATCATTCCTTTCTGGCTCTACTCTTGGAACTGTCTCCAGCATGTGTGCAGGTTGCTCTTCAGTCGGTTTTTACCTTGCGGCCAGCTTTGGAACAGCTGGCGTTGCAGCCTCGACATTCCTTTCAAACTATCAGCTTCCTCTTAGAATCTTTGCTATTGGGCTTTTGATCTGGGCGTATTATTCGGCCCACAGGCGCATAACAAAATCCTGCTCCATGCAACCACCATCGCCATCCACTTAACTTTTTATTTAGCGCGGGAGGCACAACAAACATTATGGATCATATCATGGCAAGAATAAAGGGGGCGAAAATGGAGGATATCAAGGCCGCCCTGAAGGCAGACGCGCTAGAGCATGCCAAACAAGGCTTGATGCTCAGGCATATCTGGCGTAACGCAGACGACCAAGACGAAATCGTGTTCATCTTTACTGCCACCGATCTTGACGCCGCCAGAAAGTACATTAAAGCGGTTCACGAGCAGGTTCTCAAGGAAAACCCGACCGCAACCTTGCCTACGATGCTTTTCCTAAAGGGCGAGTGAATTCTCCATTCCCCTACTACTGTTATATATCATCCAGAGTCAAAGATGATCATGGCTTCTGCCGGTGAGGGAGAGAAAGGGTTCTTCCCACTCTTTACAATAGTGTCCAGCAACTTTGAAAACGATCTTGACATTGTAAGGCGCATCTTTTCAGGATTTGAAAAATTGACTCGCGTTGACCAGGGCTTCAGGCTTAGCGACAGGGCAGAAATGGCTGCAGGATGGTGGTTTTACGACATCCTTGTGACGCAGGATTTTGCTGCCAAAATATTCCAGGAGTTGATACCCAAGGACGTCCGCGACAAGAAATCAGCTACGATCAAAATAATCGACCACTTTCAGGGTCAGCTCCGCAGGTATGGATCAGAAGCAAAAATAAAGATGCACGGCGACATACCGTTCGCCGGCCCCTGGTGGGCATGGCTCATGAGGTAAGGAGACCAACGGTTCTCTAAACCCGCAGCAAAACTGCTATTTGCGCGATTTTTTTGTCCTGCCCTTGCCGCTCTTGCTCTCCTTTCGTCTCACCTTTGCATTTGCTACTGCGTGGGGGTTCTTTGCCCTTCCTTTTCGCTTTATCTTTTTGACTGTCCTGTCAAGCTTCCTCGCGCTGACTCCCTTCTTTACGCCTCTTGGCATACCTGCGGTTACAAAACATAGAATATTAAAAGTGCTGCAGATTATTACTTTTCATTATTGTGAGACTCGCGCTTTAAAGATTGCTCGTGTTTATTCCTATTTTGCAAACCCGCTCATCCAGTTCATGGATTGCCTAGTTATTTTGCTGCAGTTCCATTCCGACATTCCTAGGTGATGAAAGCATTTCGTTCATTGGTCTTAGAACTTGATACATCACGACTTTATTGTGATTCACTGCAGCTGCAAACTTGACATGCTCAGATTCGTATACTATGGCTTTCACCCACATGTTGAAATTGCACGATAATAATATGCGTGCAAACAAGGATCATATTGAAATCATTGCGAGAACTATGCAAGGCAATACCCAGCCATTTGGGAAAGATTTTACAAGCAATTCAGACACCAATCCAAAGAGATTCCCTTCTCTACTGTTGAATCTAAAGTCTACCCTTCACATACAGATGCAAGTACTGTTATGGTAGGCGATGGTAAGGGTACAACAAATCTTGGCATATCCCCAAAATCATTCTATGCCTTTAATGTGAGCATCTTCCCGAGCATATTCTTCCAATCCATGTGCTATAAACTCGTGCTTTCCCCTTGTCTTCGGAGATGCATTGTGTTGCACGATCGTCATTACAATACAATGATCTTCTCTTGTTATGTTTCTCTATCAATGGCATCAAAGTACGTATATATCATATCTTCTGTCGGGTACGGGAAACGCTATAACCTTGGTCTTTCTCTTTTGTATATTCCAAAGACCATGTGCTTCCCTTCGGCTCACCATCCACGTTTTCCTTTCCTATGAACCCCAAACAACACCTCTTGTCGATCTCTAACCCTCAGGATTAGCTCTGCTCCAATCTCTTTGGATCATAGAGCAAGATGTGAATTGTACGGATTGCTTTGTTGCATGAATGTGAAATAAGCACCTCACCTATTGTCGCATTGTCTGCCAGCTTGGTAGGGGCTGTATCAACGCACAAGCTGTGCACGAACATGATGAAGATGTGTTTGTTCGGAGCCCCAAATCAAGGGTGTTACTCTAGGCAAAGAAGCATAGATTGACAATCATAACTGATTCAAATGAAAATGATTTTTCATCTTTTCTTTCTTATTCTTGTTCCCTTTGCTTTTTTATTTCTTCGCTCTGCCTCAACTGAGTACCTACAGATGCACCATGGGCATTGGCATTGTGCCTTATCAGGTCTTCATGCAGATAAAACGACGTGCCACATGTTTCGCAAGCATATCTGCCCTTGTTTTCAGACATAGTAAACTTTGGATCATATTGAATTTATCAAATATGGCATTATGTTATCTGTCAATATTACTTCTGCAAATCTGCCAATCGTGGATTACGCTCATCCAAGTTGGATACTTTAGATCCATTCTTTATCTATTCGTCTGATAATGCCAAATATTACTTGAATTCCTCTTCCAGTATCTTGCGCTTCTTGCTCACCTGGAACAGATTGTCCGATCTTTTCAGTGCTTCATCGCGCGGCCGCCTAAACACCATCGACTGGAGTAGCATATGGTTCTCCGGAATCACCATGCCCGTCTGGTCGTCTGAATAGCCGATCTTTACGATATCATCCTGTATCCGCAGTATGTCTTGATGTATGTGGACCATATTGGTGTCGCCGTGTGCAAAGCCAAGTTCAATCGCCTTCTTTCTCACATCGCCTGTTCCCTTGGCCGAGCTGATTATGGCTACTCCAAACTCGTTTCTGAAGCAATCGAGTATTTCATCCTTGGTCGGAGCCTTATCAAAGCGGATGAACATCTGGTGCAGGTGCATCATGCGGGATGGTACCTTGAAGGCATCTACATAGAGATTTGCGGTCGGAATAAAATCTTTCACATCATCTTGGTGATGAGGATTCCTGTCCCACTCGATAGAGTCTTTAACAGGCTTTGTATCTTCAAGATCGGCCCATCTCCTTATTAGCTCAACATCGTAGCGTTTTATGCGGCTGCCAAACTTTTCAATCAACGGTTGCATTATGCGGCCCATGCCAGAAACG
>DASVCY010000171.1:0-2012 GCA_036381375.1 Nitrososphaera sp.
GCTCTCCCCTTCTTCCCGGAGTTATCATTTCTTGATGTTTGACCATTGCTCTTTCATCAGATAATTCATCTGACCCAAAGTGTGGACTAGTGGTCCTCTTGGTCTTTTTTCTGCGAAGCTCTTCTGCGTATCTTTCTCTGAAATATTTTTCTTCTTGCGTGTCACAGTTTTTGTCGATGTTTGACATTGATTATCTCAACCCCTTGCCGTCTCAATCCAGCCCCATGTGGTGCTTCAGGTCGTTGAACCTGTTTCTGACCGTAACTTCTGTCACTCCCGCGGCTTCTGCAATATCTCTCTGAGTCCTTATCTCTCCGTTTTGTAAACATGACATGTATAGGACAGTTGCTGCAAGACCCATCGGCAGCTTGCCTGCGGATATTTCCTGCTCTACGAGCTCATTCATAGTTTTCATTGCCGCTCGTTTTGTTTTTTCGCTGATGTCTGCTTGATTTGCGATCTTGGCAATGCACTTCATTGGATCCACTAACGGCACCTTGATGTCAAGCTCCAAGACCAAAATGCGATAGCTTCTGGAAATATCTTTGCGCTTTACTTCAGTCCCTGCTGCAATGTCTCTCAGACTTCTTGGTGCTCCCATTTCCCTGCATGAAGCGTAAATAGCCGCAGCCAGCATTGAAGAGATGGACCTCCCCCTTACCAGTCTCTTTTCCTGTGCCTTTCTGTAAACATAGGCCGTCTTTTCTATTATCGCATCTGACAACCCAAGTTTACCCTTTAACCCGCCTAGCTCGGTAAATGCACGGATAAGGCTCCGGTGCTTAGATGACTGGGCCTTTGATCTAAAATCCCATGTCCTTAGTCTATTAATCGTCATACTAACGGAGGCATCTAGATGGCGACCGCTAGAATCTATGTTCTCCTTCCCAATCGTGGTCGACAGTCCCATATCATGCTGCGCCAGAGAAGTCGGCGAGCCGGCCCTAACCCTTTCATTCTTCTCTGAATCAAAAGTACGCCACTCTGCACGACTCTCCGCGACCCTATCTGGCGATACCAGGCCGCATTTTGTACATACAATCTCGCCACGTTCTACATCTGTCACGAGCTGTTGGTCGGCTCCACATATACATGATACTACTGAGGTAGTTTTCATTACTATGAACGGATATTACGGATCAGAAGAAGGACTGACTTCTTTTGTAATGTATTACTATCATATCTACGTCATTCAACTATATAACGTGCGCGAGTTGTAAACTAGGGAAAGTGATCTATCACTATGCATCTGCTGATGAGATTCTTCTTTAATACTCGGTATGCCGACAATGTAATGGATGACTTCGGCAATTGTTCTGGTTAACTGCAGGTTCCCGTTCGATTCAAGAATTGTGGACAAGATAGCTGTGATGCCGCATGTATCGACTCTGCATAGAACGAAGGGTAGATATGATCTCATCCTACAGATTACTGAGCAATCAGATGCGAAGCTGCAAGAGTTGATTTCTATGTACATCGAAAAGATACCCGGCGTTGATGCTGCAATCTCACTTACTGTTGCAAAGGAGCATCTCGCAAGATAATCCAGCTACAGGTAGCGCATATTCTTTTTGCTTTCTTTAACTACTTCTTGCGAGCAAGTTGCACAGTACCATTGTATGACCGAAATATCGCCTTGCACAAGGAAAACAACTTCTCCAGCCGCAAAACCTCCACATTTACCACAGATTTTTTGTTGCTTCAAATTCGAATCGGCTAGATAGTCCCTGACCAAAGACTATTGCGTGTCTGGCATCATTTACTAAAGGTGGTTTGGTAACAAGAACGCAGCTAGTGCTACCAGCGATAAATTAAGCGAGATACTGCCGACGATTCAAAGCCCCAAGATCGTTGATTTTGTTATTTGGAATTAATTCCCTCGAACCCCCTGCGCTACCAGAATAGAAGAGCATCCTAAGCCACACTCCTCGCATATCGGCTTCATGCTTTTTGCATCCGCACTCCCTATGCAGCAAGGCTGCTTTACCCTGCCCATGTGGTCAAGCGACAGT
>DASVCY010000172.1:0-3137 GCA_036381375.1 Nitrososphaera sp.
TCAGCGCATGGCCGATATAGACTGGTTTTAAGAAAGTCATTCTGTCAATGCTGGCAGTGACGCAGTTTGTGTTTCTTGCATGCCGCTTGGCTGCTATCCCTGCCGCAAGATCCACGTACTTCATTATCACACCGCCAAAGACGTTGCCTTTCGGATTGGCATCTGAAGGCAACATCATGATTGTCATTTCTGTCCTGGACTCTTGCGGGCTTTTTTTATTCAATGAGATTTTCTGCGCCTCTGTTTGTTATAAAGCGTTTACCAGCCGCGTCATCTTGTCCAGGCTGACCTCAAATCCGAAGCGCTTTTCCTCTTTTTTCATGTTGCGGTACATGCTCATCATTAGGTTCACGTGCCTAATTGTGCTCAGCTTGCCATCCATCTTTAGACGGACTATACGGTATACGTCATCATAATAATGGAACCGATCAAGCACTTTTTTCCGGTATAGCTTGAAGTCAAATTTCTTTCCCATGCTTCTATCAAGGACATCTAAGAAGATGTCACAACAAATAAGCGAAGGGATTATACCTTCGCCCAACATAGGAAAAACACAGCCAATCGACTCGCCGACGCCTATTGTGTTGCCGTCGAAAAAGGGCTCCATGCGCTTTGGTGGAGCAAGCCTGATCGGCCTTCCGATCTTTTTCACAATCTTTGCTTCAGGATGCTCTCTGAAAAATTCTTCAACGCCATAGTATTTTTTCTGCACGTCCCCGGCTCCCATGTATCCTCTGCCTTTATCAAGAGGGAAATACCAAAAGTATCCTTTGGCACCTTTGTAGCCAATGACATAGAACTCGTCAATTCCCTTTACGTCTTCTACCAGATATTCGTATGCGGGAATCAAAAAATCCTCTTTTGATTTTGGCAAAAGTGTCCTGTGAAGGCCAGTGCAATCGAGCACATAATCATACTCGTCGAATGGAAATGTCTCCCGAGTTACCTTGGTGCCGTATCTTATATTGATGTCTTTCAGGAGATCGTTTTCCCATCTGTGCTTGTCATACGTCACCAAGCCCTTGAGATCAAGGTACTCTTCGTTGTCATTTGGCAGCTCCATTCTGAGCCGCTGGCCGACATGGAGGACATAACGTGCAAAGTCAAGGCCCGCCTGCTCTGAAAATTTTTCAAGCATGTGCCTTGATGCGCCCCATGCGCAAACAGGCCAGTGGTGTTCTTTCTTGGAAGCTTCAAAGATTTCCACATCATGGCCTCGTTTCTGAAGCATATTGCCAAGATAACTTCCAGCGACGCCTGCACCCGATATTGCAAAACGCATCCACTTTCAATGCATTCAAGTTTACTTATAATCCTTGTCAGGATTGTCTGTATACCTATCTGCTATCCTGTAGCGAACATACTTGTCATCAGGCGAATACTTTGGAGGATGTGCATCTATGGTGGAAGACTTGCATTTTGGACATTCCTGCTTCATTGTATAAGTACTACAAGCGAGGCACTTGCGCAGAAGATGCTTCACGTTGCCTAACCAGCCTGGTGCGTCTTTTTCGACTCTTCCCGTGTAAAGTTAAAGGATCCGTGCTGCTTTTCGATGGCAGAGCGGATCTTCTCGACTGCGTTGTTCATCGACTTTTCGGCAACTTTAAAGTTCTCGGCAGTCACTACAATCCTGTATCTCGGCGCACCGACGTAGGTCACGGTAGTCGTAGCGCCGCCCTTGCTACCCTCCACTCCTGCAAGGGTATTCTTGATTATCTCAATGCCATCAGGCTTTTTGGAAGAAATTTCCATTATTCCTCTGACTTCTACCTGTGGGATTTGGATCTTGTTGCTTTCTTCTTGGATTGCGCCTTTGATTTCTGGAGCAAGATCGATGCTTTGTATGGCTTCTGGCCCCTTCCTTGCCACTGCCTCAAAAGCATCATAAACATAATCGTATTTCTGCAGGATCTTTTCTTCTATTTCAGCGACCTGCTCATTTGTAAGATTTAGCTTTGACTTGATAAAGTCCATGAACGCAGTCGCCTTTTCATTTTTCTTTACCTCTATAAGCTTGGACTTGCGTTCTTCACCAGAGACCTGCTTGAGCGAGGTGTCAACCTCCCCCCTCGTCTTGTTGACCCTGATGACCTTAAGGACGGCTTTCTGCTTTGGCCTGACGTAGCGCTCGACGTTTCTGATCCAGCCCGTAGCAATTTCTGAGATGTGCAAAAAACCTGTCATATTGTTGTATTCGTCCAGCGCGACGTAAGCGCCGTGGCCAGTGACCTCCTTGACAGTAGCGATGACAATCTCTCCTTCCTCAGGAAGTCTCTGAACTTCGTCAGTGGCAGTCATTTTCTGAATGGTACGTAACACCGAGCAAATGGCATACTTTAAGGTTGCTACGTGATCAGGTAGCAAAGGCATTTCGCCTACTGTGGATTTGAAGTATGCTGCCCCGGTCAGCTCCGTATCTTTTGTGCTGATCAGCCTCAACACTTACGATAGGTGATTCAGAGCCTCTATGCGGCCCCTATCGCGTTGTGTGTTTTCAGGAATCGCTCCTGCATACGATGCGGCATTTGCCTACTGGCTCCTTTCGCCCAGCTCCTTTATGATAATTTTTCTTACCCTGCGAGCAGTCACAGTCTTTTGCTTCCTTCGCTTGTCTCTTGATTGTGCTGATTTGCTCTCATATGAGACATTCTTGGCAATCTCCCTTGCTAGGGAAAACGGGACTCCAAGCCCATTGGCTGTTGCAGCCATTCGATCAAGGTAAGATTTTTTTCCTTTCTTCTTCTCGATCCCTTGATCGCCATTGTCCACGGGCTTCTTTTAGTTCCTATCCTCTTCTTGCCACGCTGTTGCCTTTTTCTGCCGAGCGAAGATGCCGATATTGTGACAAACAAGCGCTAAAAGTCGATGCCCTTTTTCGCCCTTATCCCCTGCTGATATGGGTGCTTGATCTCTTTCATCTCTGTCACAAGGTCTGCTGCTGCAATCACAGAATCTGGCGCGTAATTGCCTGTCAGTACAAGGCTCGTCTTTTCCGGCTTTGCAGCAATGATGTCGAGTATGTCCTGTTCGGAAATTAGCTTTAGTTTTGCAGCATAGTTTATTTCATCCAGTATCAAGATGTCGTAAGCGCCAGATGAAAGCTTCTCTTTTGCAAGTTCCACTGCGTGTGCTGC
>DASVCY010000173.1:0-4904 GCA_036381375.1 Nitrososphaera sp.
TTTTGAGATCCGGAGGGGGTTTGTTCTTCACCTTTGCGGCAACAAGCGGAGAAGCCGCAAGTGAGCAAAAGAACGGATTGACTTCGCTGTCCGGGTCGTTAACTCCCGATGCTTTTACGAGGAGCGCAGTATCCCGGGATTTGTACCTTTTCGAAAAAGGTCTGTTTGCAGTTGCAAACGGCTTCATAACCCCTACATTCATTCGCTTTCGCAGAACCCACGCAAGGCCCGCCGCTACCGCAGTTTTGCCGACGCCGGTGCTAGTCCCAGTAACAAAGATGCCCTGCATGGAAATATTATTAGCGCTATAGTTGACACCTTCATTTAACTGATGAGGAGCCTAAGGAAGGCAGACAAGGAATTTGTTTGGCACCCATATACCCAAATGAGCGACTGGAATGGATGGAACAACCACGTAATAGTGAGAGGTGAGGGCTTTTACCTGGTCGATAGCGAGGGCAGGAAATACTTGGACGGAATAGCAAGCATGTGGTGCAACGTCTGGGGCCACGAGCGAAATGAGGTGGTTGAAGCAATGATTGACCAACTGAAGAACCTTCAGCACTCGACACTATTTGGGCTTGCCAATGGCCCGTCTGCACAATTGGCAGAAAAGCTCTCCGGTCTGGCAAAAGGCATGGACAAGACATTCTACACCGATAACGGCTCAACCGCAATCGAGGCAGCAATGAAGATGGCGTTGCAGTACTGGCGCAACAAGGGCAAGAATGAGAAGACCGAATTCATCTCTCTGGAGCACGGTTACCACGGCGACACTATCGGGGCCATGTCTGTCGGATATGTCGAGAACTTTTTTGCTGCTTACAAGCCGTTGCTGACCCGGGTTCACCGGGTTCCAAGTCCTCTCATGTACGGGAGCGGGTTTGAGAATGAAAAAGACCTAGTGGAGCACTGCCTTGCAAAGACCGAGAACCTTCTCAAAAAGCGGTCAAGCCGCTGCGCTGCGCTTGTCATGGAGAGCGGCGCGCAGATAGCCGGAGGTGTGATCATATATCCTGAAGGCTATCAGAAAAAGATCGCAAAGATGTGTAGGGACCACGGGGTATTGCTCATCTTGGATGAAATCGCAACTGGTTTTGGCCGGCTGGGAAACATGGTGGAATACCTTGCGCAAAGGTCCAAGCCAGATATTGTCTGTTTTGGCAAAGCACTGACTGGCGGCTATTTTCCCCTTGCAGTAACGATGACTACCGAGCGGATCTCTAACGCTTTCCTTGGCAAATATTCTGACAACAAGCACTTTTATCATGGGCATACATTTACGGGGCATCCGGTGGGCTGCGCTGCTGCGCTGGCAAACATCGAGCTCTACAAGAAAAATAACCTTGTGCAGAAAATCAACGCAAATGCAAGATATATAGCTTCAAGGTTGCGGGAGGTTGCAAAATCGCCAATAGTCGCAGACATCAGGCACAAGGGCATGCTCGCAGGGGTCGAGCTGGCAAGGAATAACAACAAGCCTATCTTTACGCTAAGGAATAAGGAAAGAATAAACTACTTCGTAACGCAGGAGTCGCTAAGGATGGGGGTGCACCTCAGGTCCCTTGGCAACATTATGATGATAATCCCCCCACTTGCGATTGGCAAACAAGACCTTGAAAGGTTGATGGATGTGCATCTTGCGGTATTGAGAAAGGTGGAACAGCTATGTTAGACGTCTCAGTTCTTTGTACAGCGTCGCTTTTGAGACGCCTAGGTTTTTTGCTATCTTTTCCTTTGAGTGGTTGCTTGCAAGTAGCAAAATAAGCTGATTCTTGTCTATCACCTTTTGAGGCCTGCCGATCTCTTTGCCTGCTGCCCTTGCTCTCACCATGCCATCCTTGGTTCTCTGGACAAGCATATCGCGCTCTCTCTCAGCAACCCAAGTTAGAATTCCGATCATAAGCTTCCTGACGCTTGGCTCGGTTGTCTGCAGGAATGATTCCCTTGGAGAACACGATACCAAGGGGGCATACTGTTCTATCGCCTTTATTGCGTCTAAGGTATCCCAAAAAGTCCTACCGACGCGTGACAATTCATACACTAAAACCGCGTCGACACTTGCCGTCTTGACTAGCTCAAGCATTTCCTGGAATCCGCGCCTTTGGGTTGCAGGAACCCTTCCGCTAACCGCAGAATCTTCGAAAAAGTCAAGGATCAGGTAATTATTGTCGCGGGCCCACTTTTCCAAAGCCATCTTTTGGTTCTGTACCGTCTGCTCTTCGGTACTTACCCGGAGGTATGCAAAGGCGTATTTCATGTAAACGTCAGTACGACTTGGCTTAACTGCAGCCTTGTCAAAAAAATTGTCTAAAAAGGGTAGCGGTTGTTAAATGAACGGTCCGAGTTGCCAACTGTTCAAAAAACGACCCGTTTTTGAACAGTCCAAGTAGATCTGCAAAATGACGGAAATCGCTATTCTTGCCAGCAAGAATGATCTAACAACATTTTCGCTTTCTTGGGCGCAAAACCAGGGCTCCGGACGCTGTTTTTTGGCCAGTTGTTGATAGATGGTTTTTGAGCAGGTTTTCCAAGCAATGTTTCTAAACTCGAATTTAGAAATATCGTGCGAAATAGGTCCGTTGTAAACCAAAGTTTTAATTATCAGTTTACAACTCGACTTATTTTGTGACTGATTCAGCATATATCACTAGTTGCATGAACAAAGTCCTTGCCGGCGGTTCCATTACCTTTGAAGAAGCCGAGCGGCTCCTTGCAACTGACGACATCATGACCCTTGCGGGCTGCGCCAATACCATAACCCACACGTTTAATGGCGATACGGTAGATGTCGAAGCTCTGATAAATGCAAAATCCGGCAGATGTCCGGAAGATTGTTCATTCTGCGCTCAGTCTTCTTTTTACGACACTGGCATTTCAAAATATCCTCTGTTGCCAAAAGAAGTCCTGCTCGACAATGCAAGAAAAGCAAAAGAGTCTGGCGCCGCCAGTTTTTGCCTTGTCTGCGCCTACCGGGATCCGCCAGAAAAGGACTTCCAGCAGATCTGCGAAGCCATTTCGGAAATAAAGTCAAAGGTCGACATCGAAGTCAATGTGTCGCTTGGCTTTCTGACTCCTGACAGGGCCCGTAAACTGCGGGCCTTAGGAGTAAAGCGCTACAATCACAACCTGGAAACTGCAGAGAGCTATTTTTCCAAGATATGCAAGACCCATGATTTTGCGGACAGGGTCAACACCGCAAAGATAGTCAAGGAGGCGGGCCTTGAGCTGTGCTCTGGCGGGATAATTGGGATGGGCGAGAGCAAGCAGCAGCGACTGGAACTGGCTTTCTCTCTTGCTTCTCTTCATCCGGAGGAGGTTCCAGTCAATATTCTCATCGGCAGGGAAGGAACTCCGATGGCAGGTTTTGACCCGATCGACCCACTCGAGGCAATCAAGACGATCGCAGTATGGCGGTTTATTATGCCAAAGACAATTCTCAAGATTGCAGGGGGACGCGAGGTCCATCTCAAAGACAAGGACAGGCTTGCGCTAAAAGCAGGGGCAAACGGCATAATCACAGGCGGATACCTAACAACTGGCGGGAACGAGCCCAATAAGGACATCACGATGATAAAAGAGATTGGTCTCAAAGCATAAGGAAAAGACGGCCTTTGTCGACGATCGCCTTGACCTTCTTGAAAAGAGTGACCTCTACCGCCGACTGAGAAGTGTTACAGTCCACGGCCCGACTGCAACAGTTGACGGCCGGGAGACAATCCATCTTTGCTCAAATGACTATCTTGGACTTTCTCGAAACAAGAGTGTTGTAAAGAAAACCATCGAAGTGCTTTGCGGGGAGGTGTCCCAGTGCAGCTCTCGGTTGATTGCCGGAAACCATCCAGCAATCATTGAACTTGAAGATATGCTTGCAGATCACCGGGGTACCGAAGCTGCGCTTGTCTATCCTACTGGTTATAGTGCAAATCTTGGAGCGGTGACGGCAGTTGCCGACAAGAGCGCGACAATATTTAGCGATGAGTTGAACCATGCAAGCATCATTGATGCCTGCAGATTGAGCGGCGCCACGATTAAGATCTTTGAGCACAACGACGTCGACATTTTGCAAGAACTAATGCATCAATCCAAGGGTCGCAAGATAGTGATAACGGAGGGAATCTACAGCATGGACGGCGATTCTGCAAAACTGTCAGAGATATGCGCTATCGCAAAGGAAAATGACGCTATAACAATCGTCGATGACGCGCACGGCGATTTTGTCTTTGGGCCGAATTTCTCTGGGATTCCTGCTAAATTTGGCGTAGATGTTGATATCCACATCAGTAGCATGAGTAAGGGCCTCGGATGCTTTGGAGGGTATGTGGCTACTACTAGATCCCTGAGAGAGCTTTTCATCAACACCTCGCGGCAGTTTATCTACACCTCTGCGCTGCCGGGTCATCTGTGTGCTGCGGCCGTGGCAGCGATTCCGCTGGCCAAGAGAGGTAATCTGCAGAAGATACTCTATAGCAACATTGAATATTTCACAAAGGCGGTAAAGAAACTTGGATTTGTGCTTGGAAGCTCATCAAGCCAGATTATTCCTTTCCTGATAGGACCAGAAAAGACTGCCGTGGATTTCTCAAAAGAGTTGCTAAGCCAAGGTGTTTTCGCCCAGGCAATAAGGTATCCTACCGTAAAGAAGGGTTCTGCCCGTCTGAGGGTTTCGCTTACCGCCATGCATGATAAAAAGCATCTGGATGGCGCGATTGATGCTTTCGAAAGAGCGGGCAAAAAAATAGGCATTATCTAGACATGTTTCTAAACTCGAGTTTAGAAAGAAAGTTAATTAACATGCATATGTAAGCAGTTGTATGCCTGTGAAGGAATTTGTATTCAAACTAAAGGTTACAGACACGCAGAGCAGAGAGCTTGCAATGTACTTGAATTCTCTTTCTCCTTCT
>DASVCY010000174.1:0-7463 GCA_036381375.1 Nitrososphaera sp.
TGACCTCTGCACCAATTAAGCCCATTCAATTTGTGCTGCATGCGATCCGAAGCGGAACTGATGTCAAAGTCATACATACGCGCGAAGGTCACCTTCCTGATTTGTCAGATGCGCCGTACAACAAGATATTGCGAAGCAAGATCATTGGCAACGGCGTTGGAATTGGCGATGTTCCACAGGGCGGTCTTGGTCGGCTGCTGGTAAGGGGAGAAAGGAACTGGGACATAATCGATGATCTGTATCCTGTAGAGGGGGAATATGTTGTAGATAAGGCAGGCAAAGGCGCATTTGGCCAGAGCAACATGCCACTTCTGCTAAAGAATCTCGGGATCACTCACCTTGTGATAACAGGCATTACAACAGATGTATGCGTGCACACAATAATGAGGGAAGCGAACGATAACGGGTACTGGTGCCTGTTGCTCAAAGATGGGACTGGTGCCACCGACTATGGCAACTATCAGGCCGCCATCAAACAGATCAAGATGCAGGGCGGAGTGCTCGGATGGGTCTCTGATTCCAAGAGGTTCGTACAAGGACTAAGACAGGCATTTCCAGAGGCTAGATAAATAGAGACAGACAAACGGACAACAAAACAAGAGCAAAAGACGGGAATCTGAAAAGTATGAAATCGAATTACCTCTCTTGTCATTGTGTACTGTGTCTCATGATGATACGGATTTCACCTGCAAGGATAGGGTAATTGAATTTGGTAACTGAAGGGGCTGCGCCTGTTCTAAATGTCATCATTTCTATTGCAGTTCTGCTCTTTGCCGCAAAGTTGTTTGCAGCACTTGTCCACCGGCTCAATCAAGCCCCTGTGCTTGGAGAGATCATCGCCGGCATTGTCATAGGGCCCTTTGCATTGGGCGGGCTCTTTTTGATTAATGGTTATTCTCTGGTGGTAATTGATCAAACGATGCTGCATATCGCTGAGGTCGCAGCCATCATTATTTTGTTTGTTGCAGGAATGCAAACTACTCCAAAAGAGTTTCTAAAACTAGGAGCCCCATCTTTCGTAATAGGGGCACTTGGTGTGATTACGCCCTTTTTTGTTGGGTATTTTGTCCTTTTGGCGATGGGGGTCGAGAACATGGCTGCAATCATTGTTGCGACCGCTCTCACTGCAACAAGCATAGCAATTTCAGTGCAGGTGCTTCATCAGCTGGGACGGCTCAATTCAAAGGAGGGTCGCATCATCCTTGGCGCAGCGGTAGCAGATGATGTCCTTGGGATTGCAGTGCTCTCTGTTGTATTGACCATGGTAAATACGGGCAATACAACCCTCGAGGTTGGCAATATCTTTGTGCTTCTTGTACAGATACTGGGTATATACGGAGCCCTGCTTGTCGCTTCAGTTGTTGCAGTCCCAAGGCTGCTCAATATGCAAGAAAAATTGTGGGCTCCAAATGGTAGCATCGAGGCAGCCGCTACTGCCGCATGCTTCGGCATCTCCGGGGCTGCTGCATTTATGGGGTTGTCTCCGATTGTCGGCGCATTTGCAGCAGGCATGGCAGTGACTACTGCCAAGGGATTTCAAAAGATAAGGGAATATGCGGAAAAGCTCGATGTCTTATTCGCACCACTATTCTTTGCAATTGTAGGGGCTAGAGTCGATCTTCGTGGAGTTAATTTGGATGTTTTACTGCTTGGGGCCATCATAATAGGGATCGCGGTTGTCACAAAATTGATTGGCTGCGGCTTGCCGTCAATGATATTTCTAAGGGATAAGAGAAGGGCTACCAAGGTGGGTATAGGGATGATTTCAAGGGGAGAAGTGGGGCTGATTGTAGCAGCGGCAGGAGCGTCAGCGGGTGTGTTGTCTGGCAATCTCTATACCGCGGTAGTTATCACGGTGGCAGCAACCACGATAATCACGCCAGTCTGGCTCAAGCTGGCATACAAAAAAGATCCGCCTGAAGAGGGCCCAACAATAGATGATATCGCTGGAAAAGATCAACAAAAGGCCATATAGAAACCACTACCACTATCACTGTGATTTTGAAGAGAGAAAAACAAGTATTTCATTTCTCTTTACTCCACTTACCTTATTAAAAAGCAGGCATAGGGAATATGGTAGTATTTCCTCTTCACCATCTGTGTGCGGGGAGATAAAAATCATCGAGAGAACGACCTAAATGAAAATAGCAAGGCTCTTTGATAGCAGTTCCGGAGAAACGTATGCCCTAATCGGATCAGATGGTAGGCAGTTTATAACAAGGAGAGAAATTGAGCGTGAGCTTGGGATCACTCTTCCAAAAACACTTGAGGATTTTCTATTTGGCAAGCTAGGTGATAGTAATTACTATGTGGATAAAGTAAAACGAGGTGAATCCAAGCTAACGTATCATGAGGGTATTGAAAAGTTCAAGCTTCTCCCACCGATTCTGAGGACATTCAAAATAGTCTGCCTTGCTTTCAACTATTTGGATCAGGCAAGTTGGTTACGGTTTGGCAAGACCCCGCCGAAAGACCCTGTCATATACATGAAGGCCAGGACTAGTCTGATTGGACCTTATGAGGATATTTGTTGCCCAAGATTTGTGACTCAGCTTGATTATGAAGGTGAACTCGCATTGGTGATAAGGGACAGATGTAAAGATGTAAGCGAGGACAAAGCGCTTGACCATGTAGGGGGCTATTTTATACTGAATGATGTCTCCGCTCGCGATATACAATTTATCGACAAGCAGTATGGCAGGGCAAAGAGCTTTGATACCTTTGGCCCATGCGGTCCTTGGCTAACGACTTCTGATGAAATTTCCAATCCTTGTGACCTACATTTGACCACGAAAATTAATGGTCAGGTAAGACAAGACTCCTCTACAAAGAACCTTGTGTTGAGCGTGGATAGGATTATTCATAGTCTCAGCAAAGTTATGACTCTGGAACCTGGAGATATAATATCCACAGGAACCCCTAGCGGAACTGTTCTTTCATTATCCTCTCACCTCAAATACTTGCAGCACAATGACGTCGTCGAGGTTGAAATTGAAAAATTGGGAATGATAAGGAATAGAGTTGTTTTTGTTTGAAGATGGCCCTAGGATGTTTTTCACAGATAAATTGGTAGGATTGATGGATTCAATTTACGTTGGCTGTTGATGTCTGTAGGATTATGCCTTGTAACGCTACTGGAGCGTCTTGCCAGTTCTATTAAGAGCCTCATTGGTTCCCTTCATGATCTCATTTCTCAGCATTCCTCTGAACAAAAGAGGAACTCCTGCCAGTCGTATGTTCCACGATGCCTCTATCCTTGTCTTGTTGCTGCCGGTAGGTTTCAATATAATGCTGCGGCGGCCTGTTAATGATGCTTCATTTAGCGATACTTGGATCAATTTATTTGAATGCAGCCCGAGGGTCTCAGCAGATTTTAGATCAGCAAAGCTGACAGGCATTCCCGAGCGCAAGCCCACAAGCTTTACCAAAGAGACGAGGTGTCATCTAGCCCTATTGGCGAAATTGTAAATAAGAGGTTCTTCTTGATCACTAAACTCGACAACTCCCTGACAACCGACTCATAGGTAAAGGCCCGTAATGAGCGTGTGCCTTTTATCTTACTGCTGCCTCTTAATCTCAGCCAATTGTAGTAGACATGATCCCATGGCGTCAGTGCCCTGAGAGGCCTGCCCTTTTGCGATACTATGGATACAAGTGTTCTAACCTGCCCAGCTTGGCTTTCGGTATCAAGGCCCGGCACTCTCACGCTACCATCACTTGGCACCAATTGTCTTATGCATATGCACACAGAGGTGGTCTTGCCAGCGCCATTTCGGCTAGGCAGTGCAAATACTCGGCCTGTCTTCCTCTGGATAGGTATTTCTTTTAATGCACAAGCTTGAGAATCGCTGTACATCGTGGTGATATTGTTGGCATCAGTTGCAAACACGAATAACTCTCGAAGATGCAATCCTGTGTCAAGCTTGGGCACATTTCAGTTCTCTGGAGTAGAAATAATTCCAATTCTGGCATCAATGACGATTCTTGTACAATCGAAGTAACGAAAACATTAATGTGGTAGTGGCTACGCAATTATGGGAAGTGACTTGACATATGGTCAGAAAATTTGAAGACTGGTGGAAAACTGTTCCTGAAGATCTAAAGTCAAAAGCTCGAAAAGGTGATGAGGCTAACAAGCCGCTGCTCAACCAGATAAACTACGTGCTTTTGCACTTGCACTTGGCTGGCAAGCACGACCTAAAGCCAACTCACGAAGAGCTCAAGGACTGGCTGCACAGTGGCCAGGTAGACGTTCTCCGCATGAACAAATAACTTTTATTTTCTTTTCTTATTTTTGTATCCCCTCATATGATGGATGGTTGGATCTTTTGCCGCGATTTAGAACGGATAAAGGACCGTGGAACAATACCCACAATTTTTGCGCGCTCTTTTTTCTTTACTTCGATTCCTGCGTGACATCTAGAACGCACTTTCATTTGGATGTATTTACTTGCAAGTCTTGATGCTACCTTCGTCTTTCTTTCCGGGTATTGCAACGATTGCCAAATTCATCCGAACTCTCTCAATTTGGGCGGGGTGCGATTGTCAACTTGGGAATGCTATCTTGGAAGTTCGTTGCACTTATGTTTTGACCTAACCTGCCTAGGTCAAATGATCTGTTACAGGGAGAAAATCAAACGGCAACTATACAGAACCATTAGAGGTAAATGCTATAAGATTCCTCTATGAAGATACAGGCAATTTGGAATTCTGTCCGTACTGTGGCTTGAAGCTTGGAATAGTTGACGCTAAATTCTGTCCACATTGTGGGAAGAATATTCCAAACCAATATTGAGAGGCTATCATCTCTACCACAACTACTTTCGAGAGTATGGAGGATGAACGGAAAAATGCCAGCCGAAATTGCAGGCATAAGGATTGAAGGTCAAAACAAGTGGATCACTGTAATTCAACGCACTAACAAGTTCCAGAACTGAAAATCTAACCCTTTGATTTCGACCACTTTATC
Organism: Nitrososphaera sp.; assembly: GCA_036381375.1. Classification (GTDB taxonomy): domain Archaea; phylum Thermoproteota; class Nitrososphaeria; order Nitrososphaerales; family Nitrososphaeraceae; genus Nitrososphaera. Next base: position 4,970 of record DASVCY010000174.1, read on the forward strand.
ATCCAGTCAAGCAGCAACATGACGCACTCGATCAGCTCCTGCCCTTTTGGAGTCAGACGATATTCTACACGCGGCGGGATCTCATTGTATGATTGTCTGCTCAGGATGCCGCTCTTTTCGAGTTCCTTGAGCCGTGAAGCCAGAGTCTTGCTGCTGACTCCTTTCAATGCCTGTCGAAACTGCTTGTACCTGACTGGCCTTGTGGTACAGCAAAGTGGTATCAGGATTTCAAGCGTGCCGCGCTTTGTAATTATCTTGCGGAGTTTCGCAGTCTCTGTCAACAGGGAATCAACATCATATCCGCAACCTTCGATCATTGGGAGCTTCTTGGTTTCCATAGCGGAACTAACAGTAGCAGATTAGCCTTGACAAGTTAAATAGTTTCCCAAGTAAACCTGTGTGGTGGAAAAATTGGCAAAGGAAAACCAACCAAAAGAAGCGGCAAAGGAATGCTGTCCTGAAGGTTCATGTAAAGGCTGTTGCTGCTGTTGCTGTTAGGTTATAGCAGCAGTCATTTTTTATTTCAACAAACACCATTTGACAGAACTGGCTCATCACCCGACACTTGACAGGTAGAAAATCACTCGCTAATTAGACAGAACCTTGGGAAAAAGCGTTTAAATATTAGGTTAACCTAATTAGGCGGGCCTAATTTATGATGAATGCAATAATGTTCGACAACCACGACCAAGCGCTTCCGATACTCCAAGAGCTTGTTGACAAGGTGTCCTTCAAGATTGTACTGTCGACAATTGGAAGCGCCAAGAACGTTATGCAAATTGCCATGGAAAATAGATTGCCGCTGAGTTCCACCTACAAGAAGATCAGGCGATTGCAGCACATGGGCATTATATCACTTGAAAGAATAGACATTGACGGCAGCGGAAAAAAGATCCTTTACTACAGAAGCAGGATCAAGTCGCTAGAATTCAATGTCACGCAGGACCGGATGCTTCTCCAATTTCAAAGGAATGATCATTCCCCGGCAACTGGTACTGAATCTGCTGGAGCCTAGTGGGACTGGAAATTTTCAGCAAGAATTGATGGAAGAGCTGGTAACAAAAATCTCAAGAAAGCATGGACGTCATATGCACAATGCTCAAGTAGCGGTCTCAATTTCAATCGTATTGGTATAGATTAGAGATATGGCCTCTGGCTCTTCTTCAGCAGCAATAGCAGGTCTGGCAGTGGGAATCGCATTTGTTGTCGTGTTCGGCTCAGTTGGAGCAGGCCAATTGGCCTCCATCCAAAGCGTATATCGGGGCCTGTATATGGCAGAGGCTGATGGAAGCAAGATCGCAATTGTCCCGATAAAGGCTAAAGAAGAAAGCTGTTCATTCTGCATTAACCTGCAAACATGGGAAGATGCTGAAGCTTATGTCCGGGAAACTGGAAAGTCAGCGGTCGAAGCAGAGTTTCTGGTAAAAAGCATCACTTTGCAGAGGGGAAGCTATGCTGATGTTCCATTACGGATAAAGCATTTGGGAGGGGATAACTCTGAGCGGTATGTTAGTGTAAGGGTTATGCCACCGGAAGGATACATCTATTATCCCAAGCCCGTAGGGGAATCCACCACAGAAGAAGAAAGATTTGAAGCTGCTAGGACAGGTACCATTTTGAGGGGTGCAGTTGACATGGCTGGATTTGTAGTGCCACAAAGCGAGCCTGTAAATATCCAAGTAGGTAGCCAGCAGATAGTCAACGTCCGGTTCGTGGTCCCTGACGATATTTCAGAGCAAGCAAATGGCACTTTTGTTCCGGTGTTGTTAGAGATCGGAACACAATCAGGTACTACAAGTCCTGACTCTGTGTATAATGTGAATGCGGGGATAGAACTGAATATTGCTCACTCCTAGAAGATGGTCGACGAAGAGAGAAGAGCTGGGGGGCTGCGCTGTAGCCAAAGGCTCAAAGGGAACAATCTTGGATAATATTTTCAGGGTCTTTAATGCCTAGGCTACAAGCATCCTCCATTGCGCTTCTTGCTGCGTTGATAATATTTTTTCCAGTAATGACGGGCAGCTACTATGATAATTATTATTCAGCCATGGCAGAAGGTCCGGCCTATATTGATGGTGGCGTGAGCGTATATGGCGGCGCCCACTTTGATAGACCTTCAATTTTTGTCCATGGGGAAACTGCCCAATTTCACGGATGGACTGATTCTCACAGAGACGGCAAGTATGGTATTGCAGACACTTCAAACGCCACTTTCACAATTGACATCATAGGCCCGACCAAAGAGAATGTGTATCATACCGTACTAAAAACAGATGAAACTGGCAATGCGTATTTTTCCATACCAATAACCGACAGCTTTCCTCTTGGCAGCTATGTGATATCCTATTCGCTTCAGAAGGAAGGCTTCATTGGAATCAGCCCTGATGAAGGATACCGTGAACGAGCATTCTTTGTAACATGGACTGAAGATGATGCAATCGATTCATCGGGCAAGCACAAGTTAGAGCTATTTTACGCAGATGATGGGGATGGT
>DASVCY010000175.1:0-4033 GCA_036381375.1 Nitrososphaera sp.
CTGCAGCTGCTGCAAAGCCACCGTATGACAGGTAGGCATTGTAAGGCAGCATCAGGGCGGATCCTACAAACAGCGCTGACGCAAGTATGCTTGAAGCCAGTATGATGCTGTTCCTGTCCTGCTGCCTGCCGTACGGTCCTACTCCACCCATTTCCAGGTACGTTTTCAAAAGAGGAGCCACATTCACCGAGTCCTGTATGCCCTTTGCAAACCTTTTCGCAGAGACCTTGATTTCCTCAATGTAAGCATCCCTTACCAGTCCCTCCTCCTCTAGCAGATTGGCAAGCACCTTGACAAACTGGAATGGCACCTTGTGGTGTTGGTAGATCCCTTCAAGGATAGAGGCCATGCGCATGTATAGCGCAAGGTTCTTTGGAAGCTTGAATGGAAAGCGGCTCATTGTCTTGTTCGCCAGGTCTACAAGCGCCTTTACCTCCATCCTGTCGACCTCTTTGCCGTGCATCGACTGGATTGAGAGCGCGATTCCGCGTTCGACTATGTAGCGGTTGACGGTGGGTTCTAGCGTCCCAAGCTCGATTAACACGTTCACCGTTCTTTCTGGATCTTTGTCAAGCAGGCCAAGGTACAGCCGGATAAGCCTGATCCGTGTTTCCTGGTCGAGTCTGCCGACCATTCCAAAATCGTACAGGATAAGCCGGCCATCGTTTGCAACCGAAATGTTGCCCGGGTGGGGGTCAGCGTGGAAAAGGCTATGGCGCAAGAGCATCTTGAAGAACAGCCTGTGAACGCGCACCACCAGCTTTTCCCTGTCGATTCCCTTTTCTTCCAGCCTCGCAATGTCTGTTATCTTTGTGCCTGGCATGTATTCCATCGTAAGAACATGCCTGCTGGTACGTTCCATGAACACGTCTGGTATCAGAACTGTCGGGTCGTCGGCTAGGTTGTGCTTGATAGTGAGCAGGTTGTTGGCCTCCACTCGGTAATCCATCTCTTCGTGTACAGTCTCGATGAACTGCGCCAGCATGCCTTCGGCCGAGAAACGAAGGTTCGGATCGATAAAGCGCGTGGCCAGCGGCATTATCTTTTTGAGCACGTAAATGTCGTCCTCGATTATGCGCTCAATATTTGGCCTGCCGACCTTGACTATCACCGGCCTTCCGGCGTACCTTGCCACGTACACCTGTCCAAGCGATGCGCCGGAAAGCGGCGCAGTATCAAATTCTTCAAACGCCTCCTCGATTCTGCCCAGCTCTGCCTCGATTATTGGCCTTATTTCAGAGAAAGGCGCAGGCGGTACCTCATCCTGAAGTTTCGCAAGAACCTCCAGGTACGGCTGCGGCAGTATGTCGACACGGGTTGATAGCCACTGACCAAGCTTGATGTACGACGGGCCGAGATCTATGAAAGTTTTAAGTGCCTTGCGGGCGTGTCGGCGGTACTTTTCTTCATCAACATTCTTGCCTTCTTTCTTGACCCACTCTCGCCTGTCCTTCCGCAGGTTGATTACAATAGGAAACAACTTTAGCATCACTCTTGCAACGTGCAGCTTTGAAGGGTGTGGAAAAACAGTCTCCTTCTGCCGTTGTTCCTCGACACTGTCCTTTCTGACTTGAGCAGGATGCTCCATATTCTTTAGTTGCGCCCCTTTATCGAATTTGCAATCTTGAACGCAAGGGTGCCTGCAGAAGATCCTGCAAGGTACCCTGCAATGGCGGCATCGATAGCTGCATCGCGCATGTGTTTGCCTTCCTGTTTGCGCTTGTTGTAAACAGACGTGCCGACGCGTCTGCCAACAATCAACGCCGCAGCGGCACCGGCGATATATTCGGGCGCGTCGACAAGCAGGTGCCCTAGCGGGTTAGTCCGCGGATCCACCTTGTCCATGTGCACAGTATAATGAGTTTCATAGTCGCGGATGTGGAGGTTGCCGTAGCGGTACTGTCTCTTGGCTCCCTTTTTGCTGCCAAGGGTTGTCTCTTTGAGGTCGATTATTGGCCTGACGGCCTTGGGCACAATGATGTTGCCGTCGCCGTCAATAAATTCCACGCCATGAAAAGGCCATAAATCGAATATAAAATTAGCGAATAGGTTTAATCCCCCGTTTAATCGTGTAAAGGTGGTGGGAAGAAAGGTAAAGACAATTGAAAGTGCTATAGTCTACTCTGGCGGAGTGAACCTCAGGAAGGACAGGTTTTCGGTGAACGGTAGAGTTATTGAAAAAGAGATTGTTGAACACCGAGATTCTGTCGGGATAGTGCCAGTGAGTGGAAGCGATGTTATACTTGTGACCCAGTACCGCCGGGCTGCTGACAGGACTTTGTTGGAGATTCCTGCGGGCAAGATCGAAGACTGTGAAACTCCCCGGCAAGCTGCAATCCGCGAGATGGCCGAAGAGATCGGTTATTCTGGAAGGCTAAAGCCACTTCTGAAATGGTATCTCGCCCCGGGCTACTCCACTGAGCTGATGCATGTGTTTGTTGCCACCAATCTGAGAAAGATTAGACGAGGTCCGCTAGATGACGATGAGGATATCAAAATAAGGAAAGTAAATCTTGCAGCCGCTATCAGAAAGTGCCTGAACGGGGGGATTCGGGACAGCAAGACTATAGCATCTCTTTTGGCTTACAGCCAGTCCGACTGGACTGGCTGATACACCTTTTTTCTCGCATCGTCGAGACTGTTCCTCTCAATTATTAGCCCTTGTCGTTTGAGGTCGTCGATTGCGGCCTGCACAGTCCTCCTCGGTAGATGGCTCATCGAGACAAGCTCGGTCTGGTCTATCGGGTGTTTCGTCCTGATCACAAAATAGATGAATTTTGCGGCGGGCCCTCCCTCGGGATTTCTGCGCAGATACGATACCCCAAACGCCGATTTCGATAGAAAGCCTCTTCGCTGTGACTCGACGGACGCAACCGCGTCCAGGTGCACCTCTGCAAGGTTGACCCGCTGGCCAAATTCAGCAATGAGCGCAGACTGCTGCGACTCCAGCGGCGCTTCAAAGATGAAGGTGTTTGGAGGATACTCGTTTGTTATCGCTCCTACAAAGCTCCACTTTACAAGTGCCTTCTCGTCGTAGATGCCAACATTGACACCCTCGTTTGCCTCAAGCACGATTTTCTTTGAGCCGATCTTGACAGCCTCCTCTATCTTCGCAAGCGTATCATCGATGTTTAGCTGGTGCCTTGGATCCTTCTTGCCTACTTTCCATTGAAACTCCAATCCTGCAGACCTGATAGTGTCACTGATCCTTTTCTTCTGATCAAATGAAAGGTCGATGCTGTTCTCTCCTACTTCGACGACGTCAAAGCCGAATTTTGCGGCCTCTCTGACAAACTTTTCCAGCGAGTCTTCAGAGATGGCAAACTCGGTTATGGTGCTGCCGGTCGAAACCTTTACTCCAAAGTCGTGGTAGAACTTGATCTTTTTCTTGAGATTTTCCTCGGACATGAGCATCGGAAGCACGCCATAGATCTTGACCACGTCGATAAAGGGGGCGATTGTTGAGAAGTTATCTTTGTCGATACCCTGCAGTTTGTCTACGGTGCATGTCAGCCCCTCCTTGCGAGGCTTTTTTGCATCAACCCTGCTCCTTACAAGATGGTCGAGCATGTATTATTATGATATATGCAGATTTTGCGCATATTTTAATTTGCAGGTCTAGGTCCCAATCAATTGAACGGTTATTCGCTGTGTTGATCTAGGCCCCAGCGAGCTCTTACCCTGTCCTCGACCTTGCGGAATATGATTCTGTCAAATATTACACCTATAACAAAGATCACAATCATCGTGGCAATGATGTCTTCCATACTGTTGAATTCTCTGCCGATCATCAGTATGTGGCCGAGGCCATACAGTGTGGTTATCAACATCTCTGCACCAATGAGCGCATGCCATGCAAAAGACCATGCCTGTCGAATTCCGAGTACGAGCGATGGCGTGGCTGCGGGTATCATTACGTGGCGGAACAGCGCAAACCCATTTGCGCCCATATTGCGCGCTGCTCGAAGATATATTGGCGGTATATTGCGAATTGAACTGTAGGTCGTTATCATCACTGAAAACACAGAGGCCA
>DASVCY010000176.1:0-13573 GCA_036381375.1 Nitrososphaera sp.
GGTCACTAGCGCCGGACGGGTACACTCTCGCAGCATGGCAGGCGCGCAAGGTCAGTGGCTTTACTGCAGCTGACTTTAAGGCACGCTATTGGGACGCCGTTTACGATGCCATGTGGTACAATAACGATGACTGGCAGGTCATTGAAGGTTACCTGAAATCAGGTGCAACGATAACATTACTCTGCTACGAGAAGGCTGGCGAGTTCTGTCATCGACACATCCTAAAAGAGTTCCTGGAGCGCCGCATTTTGGTAATAGGCAAATAGAGTCTTTTGAGTTCTTTCAAACAACACGACAAGAAGAAGGTTTGGAAGCAGGGCTATACAGATCTTGTCGATGAGAAGGGTAAGCCCCTGGCAGTCACAAAGAAGGCAAAAGCCAATGGTCAAAGACTGCATCAGTGGACCTTGAAATCAGTGTGGGAAAAGATGGCTTTCTATCGCTGCCTGGTTTGCGATTTCTATGACACTGCCTGCTGGCCTCACACACCGGACCCCCGAGAACCATACTGCCCTGCAACACCAACACGTGTTTCAGAAGCCAAACAAGACGTGAAAGGTCCCCGTTATGCATTGTCATTGTCAATAAGCACTGCAAATCAGGTCATCGCTACGGCAGATCATAATGCATAATTCACGAGATAAAGTTCGGAAATGAAGCAAGAAAGGGTAAGCTACAAAGAGGCTCAGAACATCGTTTGCGAGAATTGCGGGCACTATATGTCGGCACGGACTTTCATGGAGACAGAGATGAGCAACTGCATCCTAGATGATGATGGTGAAATGAAGTGGCTATCTGACAAAGAAGTTGAGGAATTAAACTGTTAATTTGTTGCATAACAAGGGGCAGTCAGACCGGGAGTAATATTATATGCAACACGCTCAGTTCAATGTCAAGTATTTCTGACGGGAAACTCACTGCGCTTCATTTTCGACAAGACCACTCGCATCTGTTTTGCTTTCTTGGTTGATGAGAAAACAATGCAAAATACGTGGAAAATAGCAGACAAAATGCAGCCTGACAAATACTACAGCTACTATATCTGGAAAGTAAAACTGATCTCAGAGGAGGTCAACAGAAACGAAGGCCATGAACGAGAGAGCTGGATTGATGCTGAGAATGGTGAAGTTCTGCTTGCTGCTATCAATGGCAGCGTCGGAGATGAATGATAGAAGACTGTAATGGCCAAAGGATCAAAAGATGTTTAAAAGAAAAATAGATTGAGGTAGAAAGCAAGCTCTCTACCCCTCTGCCGCCTTCTTTACAGTCACAGTGCCTTGGAGCCATGGGTGAATGTCACTTAGATAGTTGTACGTTCCTTCCTCTGTGAAGGTGAAGGCAAATGTTCCCCCCTCTGGTTCAATCAGAGTCTTTATCCTGCCAAAGCCTCCTGGCATGCTCTCATCTGCACCAATGACCCGTTCTGGATTGCTGTTCTCATTTACCCACACTACGGTATTGTTCACTCCCAGAGCAACTGTCACGTCTTTTGGCGTAAAGTTGACCTTGTTATCAGCCAAGCTTGCGCCTGCGGGGATAGTTACAGTAACAGACTGCGGTGGATGGATTACATCCAACGCGAAGGTGTTTCTTGGCAGTGTGCTGTTGATAACAATTCCAGCAACTATTGCTACCGAAACCCCGGCTACCAAGGCAGCTATGATGGACTTCGTTCTCCTTACTGACTCTTGACCTTTTTCTTTATTCCTGCCATTATTTTGGTCCGTCATCAGGTATCTTTACGATTCATTGCTACTTTATCATAATGCTTGTATTTCTTGTTCAAACATTGCCTGAGCGGCATTTACGGTTGTTCCAATGTTGGAACAATCAATACGAAGGTTTTCTTTAATATCAAGAGACAAGCACAGCATAGTGGAAAGCGTATGTCGGCACCAGCAGCTGATAATAACGGTAAGAAGACGACAGACGCCGAACTGAAGGAAGCCTTGCAGGGCAAGACGCTTCAAGTATATCTCATGTTGCTAGATTCCCATGAACCAATTGGAGCCCGAGAGGTGCAAAGGAGGCTGGATTATTCGAGCGTCAATGTAGCAGTTCATCACTTGGAGAAACTTTGCAGAGTTGGGCTGGCAGTAAAAGACGAGCATGGCAGGTATCTTGTCTCCAAAAAAGTAGGCATTGGAATAATGGAATTATTCATGAACGTAGGAAGAGTACGATTTCCAAGGCTCTTGTTTTACGCTGCCTTTTTTGCGGCTCTAGCCATAATGTATTTTGTAACTGCACCTATTGTAATAGGAAGGGATAGCGTCTATGTCATGGTCTTTGCGGTAGCTGGAACAGCGCTGCTTGCCTATGAAGCGTTCAAGGTTTGGCGGCAGATATGAGCTATTTTGAAGTGGCCAAAGTCTCAAAAAATACAATAACGTTTGGATAAAAGCTCAAAAGAAGGATGCAACTATCAGAAACATGTTCACAATATGCAAAGCGAAAGTTCACTTCTCATAAAGAGGCAGTTAGTGATTATAGGCTGCATTGCCGCAGTGGCGGCTCTTGCACTTTACATTACTATCATTTCATTCGGTGCCGGCGACTCGTTCTCACTTGCAGAAATTCCATTCTTTTTTATGAATGGGCAAGAAATTACGGTAAGGGGCACGTTTGAAGAATGCGTGCCAACCAAGATGCTGGCCATATGCTATCCGGGATTCCTGTCAGACAATGGAGCTTACTTTGTGCTGACAGACCACGATATTCGTGATTTAAGGGATCTGATCAGGCAGGGGCATTTTCAGGTTACTGGAAGATTTACTACCGCCATGCCTGAGCAGTTTGCAGCAGCCGATGTAACAGGAGTCATCTCTGTTAGCTCTGTCATTCCTGTCGACTCTGTTTAAGAAGACATAGATGCGCAATAGAAGTATTGTGAAGCCGAACATTGTGTATGCTTGCTCCCGCAGAACAGGTGGTAGAGTACTAGCCAGAAAGGGTCAGTAATTATTGAAAGAGCTGAGTGTGTTCCGACTCTTCCCTTGCTGTCTTCAAAATACTCAATGCCACATCTTTCCAATATGTCGGCGACCCATCACCCTGTCCGTAGCTTGAATTGATTGCGCCGCCCCTTTCAGACAGCTTTTTTGATACTACCGGACCCCCTATGTTGCCAGCTGTACCTTGCGATTCTACTCCGGCTTTTTCAAGAGCTTGGGATAACGCGACAACAGGATTATTCCCGTCGTCGCCTACGACTACTATAAGAGAATGATTGGAGATAGCATTTCTCAGGAATTCATGGAATTCCGCATCTTGCACTCCTTCCCTCATCAAATCTTCCTCGAAGATGTATATTGTGTCTCCAGTTGGCAAATGACTTGGCACTACAAAGCCGGAGTAACTTTGTATTTTGGCTCCATAGGTCATCAACCCATCGGCTAACGGCTGCGATACCGGACTTTCTCCTATTCTTACTATCGTCAACTCGTCCGGTTCCAGATGTTCTTGTATGTAATGCTGCTCTACCAAGGTGGTGTATTTCTTTCTAGAGTCTTCTGTTGCAACAGCATAGGTAACTGTGCTTGCAACCGAAGCCGCTGCCACGCTAGCGATTATCGCGATTATTGCAACTTGATAATTTCTGTTCAATGTCATTTGCCACTATTTTGCATTGTGCCGTCTTTGCCATCATAAACGTTCGTCTGCTCAGAAGACAGCAACGAAAGAATCTTTTTTCCACTTTTTGTTGCTCCATAGTATCTTGCAGTGCCAATCACCATCTTTTCTTCGACAAGGCCGCTCCGAAGCAGCATTTCGATATGGTTGTCTATTGTCTTCCAATCAACGCCATACTCTCGCGCAAGCTGAAGCTTGTTCTTTGCGCTGCCATCTGAAATTGCATTTAGCAGCCTGATTCGAGTTTCGCTGCCGCGCATCCTGGTTACAAGCTTGAATGTTTCGTAGTCGTATCCGTGCCTACTCCATTCTGATTTCACCTTCCCTCTCCACAAGAGGGTGCCAGCAACTGCGCCCCATGCAATTGGAAGCAGAAACGGCGAGGAACCATAAATAGAATCTAGCACAAATTGACCCGGTGTAGCAGCATTGAGTTTTTCACCGCTGGCCGTGGCACCAAGCCTCCTCTTTGACAGATCGTCTTCTGCCGGCGGGCTTGGAATGGTAGAGTCGTATGGTACATCATTTAAGTCAGGATCGGTGATTGTAAGGGTGAGAGAATCTTCTGTATTGCTAGCTTGACTTTCGAGATATGCTGGAGCGAACGCATCTGTTAGCACTCTGGCCAAGACAATGGCAGTGATTGCAATGGCTGCAACCACTAACGAAATGAAAATAATGTCTATAAGCTTTGCAGAAAGCAAGTATATTCTACAAATTTCCCGATCTCTGATATTCTATTAAGTTTTTGCCTAGAAGCCTTTGAAGAGCTAATCTGCAAGATGAGAGATACGGCAAGCGTCGTATCATGCTGACGAGAAGACTAAAGGGGAATATCGCTAACGAGAATCCCTATCAAACATATGATAGTCCTAGTTAGACATTGCAAAAAAGTGTTTGGACAAAAGTTAATTACAATACCACTTTCAATAGCAACACTGCACGATTAGCAAAAAATGACCATTGAAAATAGTAGTGGCAATTTAGCATTGCCAGTCTTGTTCGGGTTGGCTGTCGGGGCCGCTTTTGTACTGCTCTTTGGCTTGTTCATGAACACTGTTGCAGGCAGCAACCCACCTGCATATTTCATTGGCATGTATCCTCAGGCTACAATTTCAATCAGTGGCTTGAAGGATAGCTACTCTGTAGGCGAACCTCTGAATTTCACGCTCAGTGCAAGTAGATACGGAACAAATTGCATCGAAGACCCGGAGATACAGATTGCAGACTCGTATCACGTACTTGTCTGGGATTACGAGACTTTCAATCTAATGGGCTGCGGTGACCCTGACCACAACAATCCTCACAAGATAATTGATAGCTGGAGCACAGCAAAGAGGTTAGATGAGCCTTCCCATCTGGATAAGCCCGGGAAATATACAATGACAGCCACATACTACGGTAAGACTGTTGAGAAACAGTTCTATGTTTACTTGCCTAGCCCTGCAGTTACTGCGCCTATAGTGGATGACATTGATTGCAAGCTTTACAGCGATCCAGCTACCGAACCGAGCGTTTGTCTCTTCAGCAGAGTGCCAGATATGACCCTGAGCGTTGCAGGGGATAAAAACTACTTTGGCGACAAGGGCTCATTCTGCGCCACGGATGTCTGCGTTGATACCGTGTTTATCGTGCCAGAGAAACTAATCAGAATAGAGAAAGGCGCAGAGATTGCCTTTGAAGCTGCTAACTTTAGGCAGCCGGAACAGGTAGGAGTTTTGGTGTACAAAGATGAAAACAGACAGGCTTTTGATGATTTGCAGCTCATGCAATTAACTGACAACAAGTTTAAAGTTGATTTGCCAGATGGTGACTATATTTTGCAGGTAAGCGTGAACTGGATGAAAGGAGAATATTCTGAAATGAGCGCCAGCTATTACTACAAGATTAGAGTCTCGTAGCAAAGGTAACAGTACCATCAAGTCGCAAATATTGTCTGACAATCGGCCAAACAGAAAGATTGGACGGTACCGCTTGCAGTACTTTTCAGAACTTTATCCGAGGGTTTGGGTATTCAAACTGATTTATCCCCCCTCGAGTCACCCCACCATAGTTTAAGCTGTACCATTCAAATTTACTGAGCTTGCTACCGCAGTAGCACTTTTGCTAGGCGTCACTTGATCTATTGTATTGTTGATCTCTTCTCCTCCGGGCTCTTCGACTATCAGCTTTGCCCTCATCTGGTAGTGGCCGGTCCCGCAGTATTCCCTACACTGTATCAAGTATTCGCCTGACTGATCAGGCACAAGCCAGATCGTGTTGACCCTTCCCGGCACCGCGTCCATCATTATGGTAAGTCAGGTATGTTGAACGCGTGTATCACGTCAATGGATGTTATCTCGAACCTGTAGTGCTTGCCCTTCACCAGGTGAAGTTCTTTAACCTCTTTTGTGCCATCCTCATGGTCGAAGGCCCAGATCCATTGTGCGCCCGTAACTTTGATGACCTCGGCATCCTCTGGAACATCGACCTGCGCTTCCACCAGCTGCCCCTACTCGGCGACCACCCTTTATTCCTGTCATCCTCACGCGCTGGCAGAGTCTTGTTTTTGTCCTTGCTTTTTCGAGACTTTAGAAAATTCATCGTGCTTTTCTCACCCTCAACTTTTGCTTCTGTTTTTGAGATGGCAATGAAGAGAGCGACTTGCCGCCTATGTAGCACCACCTGACCGTGTGCGGGCCGGTGGGGTGAGCATAGTATACGTACTTGTACTCGCCGCCGCCCTTTCTGTTCTTTACAGCCTTTAGTTGGGGCGATCCGACCTTGCCGCACCGTGGGCACCTTTTGCCAGAGCTCGGCCTGCCAGGTTTTCTTGTGCTATTCCTTCTACTCTTGCTTTTTCCTCCTCTGTCATTCCTTCCCTGTTTCAAGGACGCCTTCAAGAAAGTGTAGAGAGCCTCTAGTACAAAAATATTACTTACCTAACCCCGTGGCTTCCTACAAGCATCAGAAGTCATGTGTACACCCCGTCAAACCCGACTATGCGTAACCTCTTGCCAACACCCTATGCAATAGTCGCCTGTTATCTGGAATATCTCCGCAGGCTGTTTCCCGCAATGCCCACACATCATGGAAACATTACCACCATTATTATCATCGCCATTGGCTCTTGCCATGACTGCTTGCTGTTGTTGTTTTGATGACATCATTTCTTTTTCCTTCCTCACTTTGCTCCTCTGCAATGCCAACAATTACATCGCAAGCTTTTAACCCATTGTACACTTTCGATTCATGGAACCACATGGTGTTTCTTCTGCTGCCGGCCAACTGGTGGTCGCTCTGGCCGCACTCGTGGCTACAAGTACCTGGCTTGGCATTTCCGACTGGCGGAGCAGGACCGTAGGGCATGGCGCAATACGTGCATGTTGCGCCGCAGCGATTACTGTCAACGCGTTGATTGCTGCGATGGCTATAGCCAACGCGCCTGCTGGCATAGTTGATGCCATTACCATCGGCAAATTGATGACCGGAGCTATCCCGACTGCCATCATAATAGCGCTGCTCTCCTGCACGGTAATCGCGTTCTGGAAACTCGGCCTGATGGCTTCCGGCGACGCATACGCCATCCCTGCATTCCTGTCAATGCTCCTGTTCGTAGCCACGCCGGCCGCTGTGGCAGTATACTTTATCGCCGCTATTGCCATTACCACAATCATTTTTGTTGCAAAGAACGTTCGTAATAACACACGCTGCAAAGACAGGTTATACGGGCCGCTCTGGCACAGGCTATATCTCATGCTATTCTGCTACTACGGCAGCGGCTCAGATGTCAGGTATGTGTTTGTGTACAACGGCGAGGGTGCCAAAAGAAAGCGTGATTACGACGAGGAGCCCTTCTACGAAGGTGAGGAAAAGACATGGCTCGTGCCTGGACTGCCACTGCTGTCTGGCTTTGCTCCTGCCGCCGCAGTAATCGTCATCCCGGTATCAATAGGTATTCTGACGCTGCCTATGTGAACGCGTCGCCCGTCCACGACACCCATTTCCTGAACACAGCGGCTGCCACGACTGCAGCTGCGGCGGCGACGAGCACCATCGTTACGGTAGAAAGGTCGTTTGCGACTGCAGCTACCTTCCCGACAGTTGACTCTGCTGTCACAGGGGCACTGACAGTGGCTGATGCCCTGCCGCCCCATTCATTTGTCACCAATATGGTCGCCTCGCTTTGGATATTTACCGAGCATGTCAACAACCCTCCAAGCGGCTGGCATGCTACCTCTTTTTCATTGACCTCTACGGCATCTATGTTGCCAAAGAGCTCTCTGTCGGCTGGCTGCACATACACGACCTCTGATGCACCACCGCCTGCCCTCTCGGCCACCAGCGCGTTATTCTGCCCTACGTTTGCCATTACCCTTACGTTGTAGGCTCCAGCACTGTCATACAGCGGCACAGAATAGTCTTTTGTCACATCACCCACTGACACCTTGATTGACAGATAATACGGCATCGAAAGGACGAGATCAGGCGGCATCGTGTCTATGCCTCCCGGATACTTTGCTCTGTAAAACGGCATCTCGTCTAGCGGGACGATGGATGTCGCATTGACCAATGTGTAGGCAGTGCCGGTGCCGGTGACTGTTATGACACTGACTTTGCCGTCATCGCCGCAACTATACACGTCTGACCTGGCAATAGCTGCGATATTCGCATCACCGCCTGTGGAATGCAGTGCATGTTTTTCATAATAGTCGCATACAGACACAGTCCCGGGCGGCCGCAGGTCGACGGTAATCATGATTGGTTTGTCGATGGTATAGCCGTTCTCATCTATCGCATTGACAGTGACGATGTTGGTTGTTAGCCTGGGGTCAGGGTACCGGTAGCTTGCGCTGAACAGCTCTGTGCTGCTCTTGCCTCCAAAGTTGACGGAGTAGAACTTTTGCAGTGCAGTGATATTGGCAGTTTTTATCCACTGCTCTGTATTCGGGACATACCCCAGCATCCTTGACACGAATTTGATGTATCCTTCGCGCTCTATCATCGCGCTCTTGCCCTGGTCCGTTGAGGATACTACCACTACTGATGATGCCGTTCCTGATGTAGTTCCTGTTACCGTAGAATCCTCGAAATGCTCCGTGTACAGCCATGTCAGCTGTGCATCTTTGGTCATGTCCGCAGTATTGCTTGTGCCGAACACCAGTGCAGTCACATTATTTGCATAATAATTGACCTTTGCCCTGCGCAGCGGCTTTACCGTACCGTCAGAAGGGTCTGCAGAACCAAGGTAGTGGACGCCGATAGTTAACCTGCGCTCATACATGTCCGATCCAACATCGTCCTTGAGGTTGAGGTACGGATACGTAGCGGCAAAGACAGGCATGTAGTCCACAACCGAGACGGTATGCGTGTGTGATTCCCGCATGCCCGTATACGAGCCTGCATTCCTGAGCCGGACGTCAAACCCAAAGTCCTCTGGCCCCAGTCCCTGCTGTCCGGTGGCGTTCGCCACCGCAATTCCAGTCGCGTAAGCATACCGTGCGCGGTATTCAGACGTTGCGGAAGTCTTGGGCACTACGAGAGTACACGACTCCTGCAGGCAATCTAGGTCGGCGATATGGGGATACGGGTGGACCCTCGTGACTTCTGGCTCGATTATCCCTCGCCTTTCGTCCTTGAACCTGTAGTCTACCTCATACTTCAGCGCCACGGCATCGTTGATGTAGTACGTGCCGTCGGCATTGCGCATCAGGTACCCGTCGCTGTCGGTAACATTTGCAGGAACGACCTTGATGGTGATCATGGGGTCGATTACTCTGATCCTCAGCGATTCGCTGTCGCTATCATCACCACCCGGTCCGTCGCCTCTCACCACTGCCCTTACTGTGTATGAGCCCGGGGATGCCGAGCCGGAGATGTACGCGTTGGTACTCCTGCAATCATCGCAAGAGATGTCAAGGCCGTCGCTGCCAGTTATCCTGTATCTGATATCATTGCAGTGTTTCTCGCTGATTCCAAGAGCTATCCTGAATGCGTCGCCGGGATAGTACGTGCCGTCCGGGTTGTTGCGCTCGTGGCCGTTCCACTTCAGGGAAGATATCCTCATGCTGGTTATGGAGAGCTCACATGGCGGCGGGGGAGGAGGCGATGATGAACCATCACGAGGCTCCACTATGACGACGCCCTGTCCATATGCAGGGATAGCGGCGACAGAAGCCGCTGCCATGAAGACAGATATGAAGAAGAAAATCAATGACAATACTGGCACCATTGCCACCCTTCTTTCTGGCCACACCATATCTCACAGCCAAAGACCCGTGTCGTCTTTTAAGGCGGTAAACGCCTTTCGTTGGGATGTTCTCATCATTTCTGGACAGGTTCACCAAGCGAAAGAAAGGCGCACCGGACATGCCAGGCAATAGGCCTGCGGAGATGAGCGGCGAGGATAGTGCCAGCACTGCAAGGACGAAAAATAATCGTGATAATGATGATTATGGCCCGGGACAGGAGAATGTCGAGCTGATACGCATAGGTAGAGGGGGAGGAGGCAATAATGATGATGGTGATAAACAATCCGAGAAAGCCACCGGCGAGGCATCATCTATTGCGACTAACATTGACATCCTGGGCTACAGCAACGACTACAGCCGGGCCTATGGCATGTACTCTAAAGACAGAGTACACATAGGAATTTTTGGCGAGACAGGTGCCGGCAAGACGGTTACGATAGGCCAGCTGGTATACCAGAACATCCAGCGGCGTGAGGGCTTTATGATAATCGACCCGCACGGCGACCTTGCACGCGAAACGCTTGCCGCAATCCCCGACGACATGAAGGACCGCGTGATATACATCAACGCGGCAAGCGCTCAGTGGTTCAACAGAACAGTCAAGATCAACCCGCTTGAGTGCAAGGACGCGATGGACAGACACGTCGTTGCCATGAACTTTGTCAACTCCCTGAAAAACATGTACTACCGGAGTTGGGGAGACAGGCTCGAGGCAATCCTGCGCAACTGCGTGAATGCCATAGTGGAGCTCCCGGACGGCGCTACCCTGTGGGACCTGTCGAAGCTGATATCGTCTCCAAAATACCTCGCCGAAGTCACGCGCATCGTGCAGAGCCCCGGCACAAAGAATTTCCTGCTGAACGTCTTTCCCAATTACAAAAAGGACGCCGGTTCTGCCGCGTACAACAAGCTGGACAAGATACTGACCACGCCGCTTGTCGCCGCCATGTTCGACTCGAAAAAGTCTGGCTTTGACATGGGCAAGGCGATGGACGGAGGCATGATAGTGATAGCCGACCTGTCGTCAGGCATGTCTGACGACATCGCCAACTTTGTCGGATCTATACTGCTCAACATGGTCTACGTCGAGGCCATGCGGCGCGTCGACGTCGAGAGGAAAGACAGGAGGCCGTTCTACCTGTACGTGGACGAGGCCCACCGGTTCTCTGCCGAAGAGCTCCAGTCGCTCCTTACAACTGTCAGAAAGTTCAACGTGAAGGTCACCCTGGCGAGCCAGACAATCAACAACTTTCCGCCCGACGTGCAGAAGAGCTTTGGCGCGCTGTGCAAGACCATAATCCTGTTCAAGTCTGACCTCGCGACGGCGAAGGTGTTCGAAACGGTGATGCCTGTAAGGCCTGACGAGATTACGTCCCTTTCGCTGAACACCTTTGCGTTCTACAGCCAGGCCCAGCCGCCTGTCACCGGCATTGCCGTGACAAAGCTGGTGCTTGCCAGGAACGCTCTAGTAGATGACTGGAAGGAAAGGGCGCGCTACAGCGTGGAAAAGTTCGGGACCGAAGTGAGCATGGAAAAGTATGTCACCGCAATGGCCAGAAAGCCCGGCATAGTTCCTGACTGGCTGCCGATTGACATCAAGGTCGTATACCTGCTCCGCAAAATGAAGATGACCAAAGCCGGCCTGTATGAAGAGCTTGTAAAGCACTATGGCGAAAGGGACGTGGATCCCGAGCTCCTGGACAGGAGCCTTGAGGCACTGAGACTTGCGCACATTATCAGAAAGCAGTATGTCCTACAGGAGGGGACAGAGCACGAGCTGTTCGAGCTGGAATACAGCGCATACAACCTCTTTTTCAATACGAGCATGATAGGCGCCCGCACCGGAAAGGAAAAGCACAGGGCTGCCATAATCTACCTGGCCGAGTCCTTCTGGAACAGCCTGACGTACTGCAAGATGGACCTTGGCGAGTCTCACCAGCAGCTTGCCGACCTCGTCGTAGTAAATGAGGTGCAGTGGTACGAAGAGCCCGATGGTGATGGAGTTCCTAATAGCAGGAAGGTAAAGCGGCACGACCTGTCCACATGGGGCGAAGCTACTGCGATAGAGGTCGAGACTGATCCGGTGCACCGTGAAGAGCAGGTTGTCGAGAACTACAACAAGAACAGGGAACAGGGGCAGAAGGTGCAGTACGTGGTTTTCAAGGAAAGGGATATGGACGCAATAAGGCGCTTCCTTACTGAAAAGAGGGGCATACCTGCTGACACGTACAGCATATCCATCATGGATATTGCAGAAGTCGAGCGGTTCAGGCGTGAAAAGCTAGGAGCACTTGCCGACGACGAGAGTATCACAGGGGCAGGCGGTATATCTCCACAAGAAATGAGGGCAATAGCGCTCGTAAAGGGCAAGCAGGGAAAGCGAGAAAAAGAAGAAGATGAAGATGATAATAAGAATAACTTACCTAACCATCACAACATCAAAGACGACGGTCCATATAATGGTCATAGCAATGACGATGGCGCTTCGGCTACAACGCCATTGTCAGACATGTCAGATGAAGAGTTGAAAGCGATGCTTGTCGCGCTCCCGCCACATCCAGACGCGGTGGGAGCGAAAAAGGTCATGGAGGAGAGAGGATACAGGGTGCTGCTGACTGTGAATGGGAACTATAAGGTCTTCAAGCGCTAAACAGACTTTCAGATATGCATTTCAAGAGGCTATTTCTTCTATACGATTATTGCAGCCAAGATTGCTGCTAGACAAAGGGGTTCACATAACCAATAGAGGCGTAGAAGATAACGTCATAAACTTAAATAAAATCTTTCGGTAAATATATTTCACATATGACCCGAAATGTGTTAGAATCCAGCTCTAACACCAATTCGGGATACAAAGTACTCATAGTCCTTGCTTCTTCTGTAATTGTTTTCGTACTTATATCAGCCGCGACGGTGGTTCCCGCACAAGCAAACCATCAATATAGAACAGAATGGGAGGCGCATGGTGCACAGAGTGGAAATGGAGGAGTGCGCGCAAACATAAAGGTACAAAGTCCAAGTGTGTCGAGCTGTTCCAACTTGGCCCTGCCATGCACACATAGCATGGTCTATGCATACGATTTTGGTCAAGGGTTCATGGGAGCAGGATGGCTAAAATACAAAGATGCGGGTGGAAACGCACAGATACGAGGGCTTGTACATTGGAAGGATTACGTCACAGGATCAGGATTTTACGTACTAGGAAACACGCTTACAAGCGGAACGACCTACACATTTGAAGCCAAAAAGCAAAACACCGATCCGAACAGTAGTTGCTGGTCTGGCGTTACACCAACTTATACAGAAAACAAATGTATGAGCGATTTCAAATGGGGCGAGCCTAGGCTCACTGGTAGACTTAACACTCTCTCGACGAGCTTTGGTACGACCATTGGAACATTTACTTCAACTCAGAACAGGGCAATAACCAGTAATACTTGGATAAACTTTGGAGAGGATGCGTCCTATGGTAACTGTATAAGTTCGTCAGGCACATTGATGCATCTGCATCAGGGTACTTTCGGCTACACTACAGCTCATATATCGCCGCCTTCCCAGACTGGAGAAACAAACACTGGTTGCGGCGGATTCACAGCAGATGATTTAGGAGGTTGAAATAGTAAATGGAAAAAAGAAAAACAGCCTTAATAGGAATAGCATCTGGAGCCGCATTAACTGTAGCTATTGTATTCGCAGTGGCATTTGCATTT
>DASVCY010000177.1:0-12217 GCA_036381375.1 Nitrososphaera sp.
ATCCGCCTTTAGATGGCATCCCATCTGCTTCAGAATATCAACTATCTTAGAGTCACCCTGAGGCAGCGAAAAATTGAGCCCCTTGAGCTTTAGCTTCTCTCCAACAAGGGCGCCGGCCGCCATGATCAGCGCTGCTGTTGAAAAGTCGCTTGGTACATCAAACTTTGCGCTATGGTATTCCGCACCCTTGATTTGATATTCCAGCATATCCGGGCTGTGATCCACCGTTACGCCAAAGTGTTTCATCGTTGCAAGTGTTGCACTGACATACGGCTTGGAAACCAGATTGCCCTTGACCCTCATCACAATTTCTGAATCTGCATAGATGCCGGCGATAAGTAGCCCTGAAATAAACTGGCTCGAAATGCTCCCGTCCACCACTGCCGTGCCTCCCTTGATGCCGCCTCCCTTTACCACAAGTGGAGGGGTACCGTTCATTTTTGTAGAGTAGGCCTCTACCCCCAGCTGGTTAAGTGCGTCCAGTATCGGCTGCATCGGCCGCTTGCGTAGGCTCTCGTCCCCAGTCAGGACAGTATAGCCCCTCTTCACTAGGCCGGACATGGCAGCCAATATCCTAATTGTTGTGCCGGAATTCTCTGCATTGATCACGTTTTCTGGCGGCTCAAAAGAGTGTAGTCCCTTTATTTTCACCGTCGTGCCTTCGTGATTTATGTCTGCGCCAAGGGTGCGACAGCCAGCAAGAGTGGCAAGTGTATCTCGGGCCAGCAAGGCATTCGTTATTGTAGATGGCTTACCTTGCGCAAGCGACGCTATCGCTATCGCTCGGTGGCTGTAGCTCTTGCTGGACGGGCACCTGATGTTTCCGGATATCTTGGACCTTTTGACCACTATGCTAACCATTCAGCATCTCCACACTCGCCTTCTGGTTATTAACTCTAGAAACAAGGATCCTTCCTTCAAACTTTGATAGTGCCGACTTTATCTTGTCTATTTTGTCCTCGTATGTAACTGCCGCGATCGATGGTCCATTGCCCGATACGCCGGCCGAAACTGCGCCACTCTCCAGCATGGACATTATCGGCGCATACCTAGAAGATAGGGCAGCGGAAGCAAGTACGCCGTTGAGCTTCATGGCCTTCCAGTACTCTCCGGCTTCGGCCAGCCTGAACGCGTCTCTGAACAGGTCGGAGAAGTTGCTCAGCTTGCGCACATCCCCCCTCGGGGTATTGCGAGGGAGGAAAATTACCGCATAAAGGTTCTCTGGCGCTTCTTCTCTACGGATAAGGCGCATTGTATAGTTATTGGTCACCGTAAAGCCGCCAAAGTAGCAGGCAGTAGCGTCATCATACGCCCCAGTTACCGTCACCTTAGCATCCAGAGAAGCGCGAACTGCTGTATCGAGCACAGCATAGTCGTCGATATCTTCTTCCGTTGCAAGCCTGCTGCAGGCAAGCGCTACTGCGTTTGAAACCGCGCTAGAGCTCTTCAGCCCATAACCTATTGGTATTTCTGACTTTACCCTTATCATGATCTGATTGTTATCAATCATTTCTTTTGGCAGCGTGCTACGCACGATGTTGTTGACGAGCCGGTCTTCGTTCTTTCCTGTCAGAAACCTGATGCCTTTGCCGCGGCCAACCTCCACTTCGGCGATGGCTCTGAGGGAGATTCCTAGGGAAGAGCCGTTGCCCGTGGCAACGGCGTTTACTATAGAAACTGCCCCATGCATGGTCGCTCTTGCTTTTCTCATACAGGCTCCCCAAAGATCCCCAAGAGGTTCTTTTTCATGGCTTCTCGCGGGGCTGGCAGACCCGTCCATATTTCAAATGCCTTCGCTCCCTGCTCGATTAGCATCTCATATCCGTATACAACGGCTGCTTGTGCATATTTGGCGTTTTCGACAAGATCCGTCACTATAGGTCTGTAGACTATGTCATACACTATGCTCCCTTTCTTGATATGTTCGTAATCTATTGGGCTTGGCTCGTTGTTCAGGCCGATGGTCGTTGCGTTGACTATCAGGTCGCATTCTAGCGACACGTCCTGAACCTGTGCAAGTGGCAGAGTTTCGCATTTTAGTCCGAGATCAGACCCAATCTTGGCAAGTTCAGTGGCCCTTTGCATGTTCCGGTTTGCGATTATGATCTTGGCAATGTTGTTGCTCTCCTGAGCAAGTGCTGCGACTATTGCACGAGCTGCGCCGCCAGCTCCAAGGAGAAGCACCTGCATGTTATGAAAATCCACTTGGCGCCTGTGCAATGGCTCCATAAAGCCGTCGATGTCCGTGTTGTATCCCCTGAATATTCCTTCAATGTTGTTGACCGTATTAACTGCAGCTGCCTTTTTTGCAGAAGGATCGAGTTCGTCAAGATACTTCATAACCTCGACCTTGTGTGGCACTGTCACGTTGAATCCTGAAATGTTTATGCTCCGCAACGACTCGATCGATTCCTTTAATTCGTTTGCCGGGACTCGAAAGGCAATGTAAGTGCAGTCGAGACCGAGAGCAGCAAATGCGGCATTCTGCATACCCGGTGAGAGCGAATGCTGGATCGGGTCGCCTATGATGCAGTATGTCTTTGTTTTTGTCGAGCCTCGCATTTGTTTAGGCGAGAATATCAGCATCCGCCATATATAACCTCAAAGAAAAAGCATGTGAGAAAGGATGCAGCCCCCGATCCGAATGATCTGGTCTACCAAAGGGATATGATGGAAGGCCTACATCCGGTAATTAGATGGTACACATCAGATAAAAGCCTAAGTGTGTCTAGATGAACTACACTTTCATGCGATCGTACAGCTTTCTCATCTGCTTTACTGTAAGCTGACCGGGAGCAACCTTCTTCTCAAGGCTCGCATAGGTGAAGGGTGCATTTCCAATGACGGTGCACATCACTCTAGACAATACGCCTGCCTCTCCCATCGCAAAAAAGATCGGATGCAGCCCGATTGCCGTTTCATACAGTTCTAACAATCTCAACGAATCCTCAACGCTATTTGCAGTGGTCACCACCTTGACATAGTTACTGTAGATTCTCATTTCGGATAGCACGTCTGCGAGCCTCCCGTTTGGCGGCGTCTTTTCAAAATCGTGCCAAGACACGAGCAGAGGCGTTTTTTGATTTTCCAGAAAGTCTGCCAGTTCGTCATTTTCCTGCATGGTTGGAAGCTCGACATCAAGCAGCATCGGCCTCTGCTCCGCTAGCCGGTACAGCCACTCCATGCGGTCATGCTCGCTGCCCGAGAATTTGCCGCCCTGACCAACGGAGCGCAGAGTAAAGACAGCTTTGCTCTTTATGCTATTTGCGGCTTCTATAGCAGCCTGTAGCCGCTCTAGCTTGAGGAAGTCGAAACGGATCTCGACATAATCGGCTCCAAGCTCAAATGCCCGGACGGACTGCTCTTGGATCGAATTGATCTCTTCTGGTGCTATCGAGACGCAAATCTTGGGTGCCAAGATGATATATACAACTGGTGTCTGTGCTCTTCAGTTAAATTAATTTTGTTTTACCCAACGCCAGCAGGAGGTGAGCTGTTCTTGCTATGTTCCATGCGCCTGTGCGACTCAAGAAGCTCTGCCGTATCAAAAACCCTCCCACAGAGGTCACATCGGTGCGTTCTTGGAGTTCTTGAGCCTGTGGCCGCCGTCGACATATACACTCTATGTTGGTTATCACACCTTATTAAGAGTGATTCCGTTTTCACTCGTGAAAGCGCCGTGTTCTGAAACACTGAAAAATTGATGTTTCTATACGGCTCGGGGGGAGTAGGTGCATGACTCCAACATGAACATATAGATTTTTCTCACGTCGTGCATATTATTTTCAAAAACTGATAGCAGGAATACAAGATGGCCTTCATGGCATTAAAGATGTGTCGGCTATCGTCATGACAGCAACACATATCATATCCTTCTATTCACGTTGAGACAATAGCGGATGACGAGGTTAGTAACGAGAAAACTCTCGCCCTGTCACACATTGTAGTTTTTAGCGCCCCTCGTATCAAACTGCTACTTGCATTTGCTCTTTTCTTAATTGGCCCAGCTGAAAATAATACTAAACCTGACCCGGTCTAGATATTTTATTTTGGAATTATGTCTAGTGGTCGGCTGATCTCTCCCTCTAAGAATTTGATCACTCCTGATTTAACGAGTTCCAATGTAAACTGCGGATATCTCTCCAGATGTGCCAAGAGTTCTTGCCTCTGCTTTGTATCAATAAGGTCGTTGCTCTGACTTTCGCTATGACTACCACCACTACTACTCTTGTCGTGCTGTTTATCTAGCAGTTGTTTGAGGAGGTTCTTTCTTAGTTCCATGTCCAATTCTTCAAGCGAACAAACCAGAAGTATTCCAGTATCAGACAAGCGGTAACAAGGTATCCCCGTTGCTTGGCATATTCTGGGGCCCCGCAGAGAGGGTATACTCCCATTTTCAATTACAATTCCATTGGGAACCAAACAACCGTTCAGTTCGTTCATCACGTGGTTGTAAGCAATTTTCCAAGTTATCCCTAGTTTCTTGGCGATAACTTTTGCGAGGGCGCCTCTTGTCATGCTTGACAAGTGGAATGCCAGTGAAATGACTATAAGGCGCTGGTACATCCCTCGGCTTGTCATTATCAAATCACCACTGCTCCTCGCTCTCCTTGGAAACACATAGATCCTTTTTTTCTTCTTGGCAAGAGCGGCATCATAAACGAGCATCAGATGACCATCACCTCCACCTCATTGATAGTAAATACAAAATGATGATCGCTGCACATTTTCACTTGTCGCACTATTTGGTCCAGGCACATTTTCATTGCTATTGCGGCTCCAGAGAACGATAAGACCATCATGTATTGATGATAATAACACTACTGTGTTATAGCTTACACTATCATTATTTCTGTTGTTATCGAAATCCTCGAAAAACAGTATATGAAAAGTGAAAACGGCTGTCATTATTGTTGTTATTGCCTATCATCATCCTGTTACGTATGCCCTTTCACCGTGCTGCGCAAGGTCTAGTCCGATCTCTTCTTCCTTTGGAGCGACCCTTATGCCTCCGGGCCATACTATATCCATCATCTTTACTATAATTGCAGTTATACCCATTGCCCACACGAGTGCTGCGAATGCGCCTATTGCATTTTCATACAGCTGAGCAGGGTTGCCAAACGCCAAGCCGTTGTCTCCCCATGAGGTGAACCTTGCTTCTGCAAATGTTCCTGTAAGTAAAGCCCCTGCAAGGCCGGCTATTCCGTGCACTCCCCATGTGTCCAGAGCATCGTCCCACTTTCTGCGGTTCTTGTACGCAACTGCTACATACGCCACTATTGATCCCAATATCCCAATAACTATTGCAGACATCGGCGACACGAATCCTGCTGCCGGCGTAATAGCTACCAGTCCTGCTACCGCTCCAGTAGCTGCTCCAACTGTGGAGGGTCTGCCGGTATGGGCCCAAGAGATAAGGCTCCATGTTACTGCTGCCATGCCGGTGGCGACCTGTGTCGCCACAAATGCGCTACTAGCATTGGTAGCTGCTGCACCGGCTGAACCAGCGTTAAAACCAAACCAGCCAAACCACAGTAGCGCCGCACCCAGAACAACTAGGGAAATGTTATGCGGCTCCATAGCAACTTTGCCGTATCCAAGCCTGCGGCCAAGCATAATACCAATAACTAAACCAGACCAGCCAGATGTGATGTGGATAACTGTTCCGCCCGCAAAGTCAAGCGATCCTAGACACCCTGTCCATCCAAAGCCACAATAGTTTGGATTTCTACCATAGTTGTCAGGCGATGCAATCTGCCATGTCCAGTGTGCTGCAAAGTCGTAGACGAATGTTGCCCAGATGACAATGAATACAACAAACGCACTGAACTTCATTCTTTCAGCCAGTCCTGCCACAATCAGTGCGGGTGTGATGATGGCGAACATCATCTGGAATACCATGAATGTAGTATGGGGTATCGTGATAGCGTACTGGTTTGATGGCGCGTCATGTAGCACATTATTCAACCCCGCCCAATCAAGCGTCCCAAGGAATCCATATCCACCTGCATCAGGTCCGAAGGCCAGACTGTAGCCCCATAGAACCCACTGGACAGCTATTATTCCGGTTGTTAGGAATACCATATGAAGCGTATTTACCGCATTCTTGTGCCTCGACAATCCAGCATAGAATATTGCGAGTCCTGCGGGTGTCATTATTAACACTAGTGCAGAGGCCGTAAGCATCCATGCGTGGTCACCAGTATCAATTGCAGCGGGTATGAGATTCCCCTCTTCATCTAGTACGGGATTCCCTTCCTCGTCTGTCTCCCATAGATGATATACTGCTGCAGGGTCATCAGGTGTGTAAGCAAATGCATCTTGGATAGGCCACACATCGCTAACAAACAAGAACAGTAAAAGCAGCATTCCTGCTGCGGCAGTTATCGCCAATTTGGTTTTTGTCTTCTCTATTGCCGCCCTTTTTAATGCACCAAGATGCACATACATGCGAGTCAATCTTGACAGGCGCGTATAAAAAATAATAGAATAATCTCGCCCGTGTCAATGAAATATTATGCACAACAAGCGGATAGCAAAATAAGTTTTGTCGCGACAAGCAGGTTACTCCATCATTTCTGTAGAATATCGGGCAATTTATTTTTAGGTCATAGCCTTTTGGAATAAATGCACAAGACAAGACTTTTGATCATAATATTTCATTATAAACAGCACATCTGAAATGTTTCCTATAAAGAAGGGATTTAGGGAATAACAATCATGAATTATTCGAGGAGTAGAGGCGAATGCCTGAAAAGCAGCGCAATGCAAGGCATCTACTTGCCATTCATACTCGTTACAAAAACAGAAATGAGATTCGGTCAAGGGGGATCAAGCAAAGGCTGATAATCAAGCTGCTTGCCTTACAAGTGAGCTACGACTATCACCACCCTTCTAAATCAAATGTCACAAGAGGGGTACTGGCAGAATTCCTTTCTGATAACATTGGCATTTCCAGAGTGAATGCATATCACTATGTTTTCAAAGAGTTGGACGAATGCCTTGTACTCAATAGGTTTGTAGAGGAATGTGGCACAATTGCCACAGGAAAAGGGCCCAGGCTATTGCAAGAGATAGGGACGCCTTGCTACTGCCTCACCCCATTGGGTATGCTTGTGGCTTCAACTCTAGAGGATGAATTTGATTTGAGAAAGAGAGTGGAGCTTGTCGAATATTTTTTAAGATCTAAGAAGGCTTTGGACACCCACGCATTTTCTTTTGTCGAAAAACTTCTTTTGCACCTACATAAATATCCGCAAAAAACACTTGACTTGATTAGATATTCTACAATGGAATACATTAATGGCGAAACAACTGACCCTTTGGACTCTGCATATATCCAAGGGCATTGAGAGATGATGAGTTCTCTTGTCGTATGCTGGGCTCCACGATGACAACTATTCCAATTTATCGGATAAGATGCGAATCTTGTTTATGGATACGACTTGCGGCTCATCGCAACGTGTATCGATAAGCAACTTGTGCTTCCCTCCATCAGTGTCGTCTCGAACCGTAAACTCTAAAGACTCTCCAAAATCCGTAATTACAATCCACAAAAGTAAAATCCGGCCTACAGATTATTATAACCCCCTACCATTCATTATCGAAGAATAATGCTTTCTCTAGAAGAACATGTCGCGCGGCTCCAGTCCCTTGGCTTTGATGTACAGATGGTAGAGTCATTTTCAAGGCAATGGAAGCCGCTTGCGGACGATGGTTATGAAATGTATGCAATGTATACCGGCGCCGACGGCTCTTCTCTTGAAGGCAAAAAGGGGTGCGTCATTTGCTCAAAGAGTGACTCTGGCTTGAGGTGGGAGAAGGTGGTAACGCCGAGCCAAGATAGCGCCGCCATCTACGCAGTATGCAGCGGGTGCGACGATCAGTACGTAGAAGCGGCCATCCGACAAAAAGCCCTTGGCCGGCTGCTAAAGGAACGTAGCACCCGCCCTACATGATAACATCTCATCATCATCCATACTTGGCATAGAATATTTTACTTGGTTTGATCTTTAGGAGAACCCTCCTTTCTCCCGGCGCCCTGCCCGGATACTTGTCAAGACCCAGATATTTTTTTGCCATTTTGTCAATGTGTTCTTCTGCACCAATCGTAGTATGTTCGATCACTTCGCCGCGTATAGTCAACATGCTATACGGGTTATCCCGATCCGCAACTGAAACTGCAACGCGTGGATCATTCAGAATATTTTGATATTTTAGTCGACCAATCGCAGTGTTGACTAGAACATGTTCACCGTCGGTGTCAAGCCATACTGGGCTGACCTGCGGAGAACCGTCAGGCATCAGTGTCGCAAGATAGCCAAAATTCTTGTCCTGTAGCAGTTTGCTTACAACTTCTGACTTGATTGTTTCTTGGCTCATTTTGTTCAGTAAAAAGGAGTGAGGATCCGTAATAAAAACAGTTGCTGCCACTAGTGGTTCTTGTAATGAGAGGGGATCTTTTTCCAATTGGCGATCAGTACCTCATCACGTATGTGAAGAGGCTCTCTTTCTATACGCGATCTGGCTAGATTTACATAATCCTTTACCAAGTCTATGCCGATGTACTTCCGGCCAAAGTGGTGTGCCACCTTTGTGGTTTGGCCGCTGCCATTGAATGGGTCAAGGACAAGGTCGTTTTCATACGAGTAAAGCTTCATCAGACGATAGGGAATTTCTTCAGGGTATGGGCATGGGTGATCGATGTATCCGGGCGGGACAGGAGCTATGTGCCAGACCGAGTTTGCTATCTCCTTTGTCCACTCCTCGTGTGTCGCCGGCAGTGCGTTGCTCCTCCGAGTCCGGCCGATTTTTACATCCCCTTTGCGCAATATCAATATGAACTCGTGCATGATGTTTGCGCGATAGTATTTCGGGTACGGGTTTATCACAAATGATCCATAGCGGTTAGTGCCGCCTGTTACTTTATGCCAGATTATCTCCTCGTGCAGGTTCCACTTGCCAAACGGCTGCACCAGCCTTGACAGCAGCATGTGCGGCAGAGGGAGTATCGTCCCATTCACCACCTCATTGGCGATGACGATACAACAGTAGCCGCCCTCTTTTGTCACCCTGTAGACCTTGTTGCCGAAAATGTCGGCCATATCAGTCAAGTAGTCGTTTGTATCAAGGTTGAGCTTGCCCCTGTAATATCCACCGTTGCCAGATGCGTGCATGTCATAGTCGATGGCGTTTCGATAGGGAGGCGAAGTTATAGTCAGTTGTACAGAATTTTCAGGAAGTTTGTGTAAAACATCTTTGCAATTTCCATGGATTATCTGGTTTACGATTTCTTCTTCCTGGGCAAGCATGACTGTATGTCGATTGGATGCTTTCCTAGATCGTCCATATCCGGCTTACTTTAAAGTAATAAACAACAGGATAAAAAGATGCTACATCATCAGCTCGCTTTTCCGAGCTGAAATTGAGGTGTTGCAGAGTCTGCTGTCACCGACACACCACGGATTAAATCGGCATTTGGCTGATGCCATACCATCTATTCCTCACCTCCTCGTTAGAGAACAATACCAACAGCACTTGCTTCATATGCAAGGAATAAGGTCACTACCAGAAGTATGGCAGAGTTTAACGGCAGGCAAGGAAGCCTAATTTCCTCTACCATGATATTCGGAGTTTGTAGGAGAAGATCAGGAGTAATTCTCTTGAGATGGTGTGCCAAATAATTCGTCTTCATGCGTACTAGTTTTATCAGAACAAGGCTTATGCCAGTGCGAATGATCCCACGTGTTGACCAAAGAAGACTCGGAGAAGAAGCATGGCTACGAAATGCGTCTTGTTGCCGAATTGGCGTTCTTTTGCATAAGAAGCAGACGTTTAGTAAATATAATGTAAGGTCTGGCAGGGCGTGGAAAAAAACATCTTGTAAACGGACTACTACAGCTCACGAAAGCGTTCATCTACAACAATATGTTCATGAGCGGGTTACCACTGCACAGGTCAAGAATCAGCCTATATCTGTTCGTGCCCCAGCTACTCGACAGACCGTTTTAAGCAGACCCTAAAGGGACCAGTGACACTGGAACCATCAGAAACGAGAGCATGTGTGTCTATTTTTCGACGATGTATTCGTCCACTTCCATCCCAAAGTGCCGCCCAGAGGCAGGCTTGGCATAGCCAAGCACCTCGTCACCGACTTTAACTTCGGTCACA
Organism: Nitrososphaera sp.; assembly: GCA_036381375.1. GTDB lineage: Archaea > Thermoproteota > Nitrososphaeria > Nitrososphaerales > Nitrososphaeraceae > Nitrososphaera. The sequence continues at coordinate 10,174 of DASVCY010000177.1, forward strand.
GAAATCAGCTTGCCGTCCTTGGCCATCAACCTTATAGTCTCGGCGTTCTGCAGGATCACTGTGCCGGTCTCTCCATCGATCTCTGCCCTGATCATCCTTAGCGGGCGCGTCTCGATCTTAGACCTGCCGACGACGGCCTTCCTCGCAGAACCTTCTCTGTTCACCACCAATACCTCGCTTCCGGATTCTATCTCGGATAGGTATCGGGTATTGCCGTCAGGCGCTATTGTGTAACAATATACGGCGCCGGCATTCACCCGGAACGGACGCGGAGAAGTGAATGACGATCCGACAGATTCGTTGTGTACCAGAAGCATAAAGTTCGACTTGCTGCCAACCAACATCCCCTCACCCAATCCCATCATGGAGGCAGTGTCGACGCACACGCGTTCGCCAGTGCCCACATCCTTCACCTCAGTTATTTTCGCAGTCTTGATCGGGAATTTTTTGGTAGAGAGTTGCTGCCTCGCCTTGTCCACTTCATCCTCGCTGTTTGTTGACAGTATTACACCGTCTACTCCAAGCTCCAGCACTGCAAACATTGTTGCTACTTCTCTTGCGCTCTTTGCGGTGGTATACACCCTTGTCTTGGACCTGTGGAGCTTTGCAATAATGTTCTCAAGTGGAATAATCTTCCAGTCCGACGCTTCGACGATGACAAATTCTGCTCCGGACTGCGACGCTTTTTCGATCTCATCAACATCTGCGTTGCTCAGCACCTTCTTGAAGTATCCGACAGTCTTGCCTGATGACTTGAGCGTCTTTAGTTGGTCGAAGGTCTTGCAGATGACCATGTCGGCATCTTCCGACTCGTAAATAGTGCGAAAGCCTTTTGCGGACTTTGGATCGGTGTTGATCGTGGTGATCCCTTTTTCCTTCAGCTTTGTCAGAAAGCCGCTGGCATATTTTGAAGAAGTCTCCGCCGGTCTGATAATCAGTTCTTTTGGTTTTGCATCAGTCAAGTTCTTTCAAAGCCTCTTTAACTGGTCTGTTGTCGATGATCACCTTCCGCAGAGCGCGGACCATCGCAGGCGGGTTCTTGTGTTGGAAGATATTACGGCCAAAAGTCACGCCTTTTGCTCCTGCCGCCATTGCTCCTGCACACATCTCCAATATTTCGCGATCCGTGTTAGCCTTGGGCCCCCCTGCTATCACTATCGGGACGGGGCAACTCTTGACTACCCTTTTGAACGAGTCGACGTCGCCCGTATACACGGCCTTTACCACATCGGCCCCCGCCTCTGCGCCGACTCTTGCAGCATGGGCCACGACTTCAGGGTCGTGTGGGTTCTTGATGTTCTCTCCGCGCGGATACATCATTGCGACGAGCGGAACGCTCCATTCTGTGCACTTGTCGGCAACCATGCCCAGTTTCTGTAGCATCTCAGGCTCCTCTTTTGCGCCGATATTGATGTGCAGAGATATGGCGTCTGCGCCGAGCCTGATTGCTTCTTCGACGCTCCCCATCAACATCTTTCTGTTGGGAGCGGGTCCAAGAGATGTGCTGCCGGAAAGGTGTGCTATGAGCCCAATATCGGGCGGCCTCGGCATTGTCTTGATTATTCCTTTGTTAACAAGAACGCAGGTCAGGCCTGCGGAGGCGCACTGATAGATCATGCCGTTGATGTCCTCCAGTCCCTTAATAGGACCGTTGCTGATGCCATGATCCATCGGAATACATAGCATCTTGCCGTCCTTCAATAACCTCGCAAGTCTGATGTCCCTGCCAAATACCATATATGTACCAAGACATTCTTGCTACCCTACTTATAACTTGTTTTCCACAGTAAGGTTCTTGGAGCGTCAGATCTTATCATCTTGGCCAATCCCGGCAGCTCGTTCTTCTGTCCTTTAACTGCCTGCCTGCGGACCGACAACCAGGTCACAGGTTCATCACCTTTACCCCCAGCTACGTCAGCTCTGCAATTATCGACCCTCGGACCTCCACTCAGAACTCCAGTAAAAGCCCTGTCTTCCATCCAAGCAGGTACATATTTGCGATCCGACATTGGTCGTATTTAATGAATGAGACGTCAGCAGATGA
>DASVCY010000178.1:0-4761 GCA_036381375.1 Nitrososphaera sp.
TGCAGGTTCCGGTTGAAGAAGAATCAGGAACGGTTTGGCATGATCGGGGCCATCGGGTTGAACATGGAAAGTGCTAAACAGTATGCAATGTGTGCAAACAGGCTGGGATTTGAGGTGAGAACTTGTGCGATATCGAATCGGGCAACGACCCCATAAGTGGCGATAAGTTCATTATTTACCTTCACAATGGTTCGTTAGGTGCGCTTGCTTGACATTTAGAAAAGTCGGTGCAGTCATACTGCTTGTTTCAAATATGGAGAAATCCATCAAGTTCTACAAAGACACACTGGGCCTTCCGGTGAAGACGAAGTCAAAGGACTGGACAGAATTTTTCAATAAGGACACTGTGCTTGCGCTCCATCCAGCAAAGAAAAAGGGCAAGATAAAGACCGGTTCTGGGATGCTTATAGGGTTCGAGGTAAGCGACCTAGACTCAACCGTAAAGACACTGAAGGCAAAAAAGGTCAAATTCTTCAAAAAGCCAAAAGAGGAGCCATTTGGCAAGCATGCAATAATACAAGATCCGGACGGCCATTTGGTATCAATAGCTGAGATCAAGGAAAAATCGGCAGAGGGCTTTGACCTACTTGGATTAATTGGAGCCGAATAGGCCCTCTCCACTACTTTGTTGCAATCACCAGATAGACAGAGCCGCCAAGGTGTTCGAAGCGGGCCTTGCAGAATTTCCGAAGCAACAATTTTTTCATCTCTCTTTTTGTCATGAAACTATACCCCTGAAGTGCGAAATCGAGCTGCATTCCCATTATCAGGCGGTTATTGTTGTTGCGCAGCGTGTTGTTGTTTGACTCGAACAGCAAGCCCTCTACTATGGCAATCGTCCCTCCCGGCTTTAATGCCCTCCAACAGTTTGATACTACTTTTTGCTTGTCATTTGCGGCGTATAACGACTCCCCAAGGTAAATGATATCAAACTCGTTTTCAAACAACATCGATTCTCCGTCTTGCTTTATTATTTTGGCAGATGCGACTTTCTTGCGCGCAATTGCAACCGCTTCTTCTGACGGATCGATTCCCGTAAAACTAGACTTTGGATATGCTGTATTCATCTTGGCAAGTAGGCTGCCTGTGCCGCAGCCTACGTCGAGTACCTTGCAGCCATTTGTCAGCAGCCTATGCAGCCTCCCGTCGCGTCTAATCGCTGCAAGGAATGCATAATGGTCCCAATCGGTCGCTTGTTCTATCGCTCGAACGCTTGTCGCTGATGATGACATTCCACTCGTCTTTCCAAACTTGAAGAGGTCTGGCAAGTGGCCGTACTCCAAGCTCCTAAGTGCAAGGTACGAGAATTGGCCCCCAAGATAGTGAGGATTATTTTTGTCCAGCAGTAGTGCCTTCATTTCAGGTTTCAAGTAAAGTCTGCCACCATTTTTTTCACTCACAAGCCCGTAAGAGACGGCCGCAGAGCACCATGCTCGAACTGCAGGAAGATGCAGGCCGGTAGCTAAGGCCAGCTGTTTTGGAGACACTGGGACTGAAGCAAGCCTTTCAAATAGACCAATTTCACGCCCGACGTGAATTATCCATACTCCATAAAAGCCTACTGAGTATCTCCACAATCTTGCAAAGTTAGCCGGCCGAGTCTTCTTCAACTACGATAGCAGTCATCTTGTGCCATTCTTAAATCCTCGCACTGGAACTTTTTTGCCAGGATTCATTGTAAATCCCGGATCAAACAGCCTCTTAACGTCAGAAAAGAGACAAGTCAGCTCTTTGCCATACATCATTTCGATATAGTTTACTCTCGCAAGCCCATCTCCATGCTCGCCAGTTATTGTTCCTCCGACCCTCATCACTCGGGCAAACACTCTTGCGGCAATTCTTTCCATCATTTCAACCTGCGACTTTGAGCTAATATCAATAATTGGCCGGGTGTGCAGGTTGCCATCTCCGACATGTCCGTACATAACATAATCAAGTTTGTTTTCCCAGTATATTTGCAATAGTCCTGTTACGTGGTCAGAAAGGAAAACAGGGTTTACCACAGTGTCCTCTATGAGCCCAATCGGCTTTCTACTTCCGACAGTTATCTTCATAACGTTGTTCAGAGCAGCCTTTCTTGCCTGCCATATTCGCGTTATGCTCTGTTCATCAGAAGCGTATTCAACTACTGAACATCTTCCGGCTAGCTCCTGCCTGCACTGTGACATTTGTTCTTCATCAACATTCTGGCTGCTACTAATGCCTCTTGCAAATTCTATAAACAGCAAGCAACCCCTTGCATCATCTGTGCCGTACATCTTGCCGCCATGAGAAACTATTGTGTGATCCACCATTTCAAGGGCAGTCGGTGAGAACTTTTTTAAAATAACAGGCACAGCAGAAACCGCGTCAACAAGATCTTCGAACCCCAAAACCAGAATCGATCTATGTGCGGGCATGTCAAGGATGCGCATTTTTGCAGAGGTAACAATTCCAAGCGTTCCTTCAGAAGCGGCAAAGATCTTGTGCGGTTGAAAGTTGTTCTCAGCTATTACGGCATCAAGACGGTAGCCACAGGAGTTCTTGCTTACCTTCGGGTATCCTCTGCTTATTGCATCTGCAAAAGGCTGTAACAACTTGTGCAATCTTTTCATGCGGTCGTCAAACCTGTTGGCGCTTGCAAAGCCGATGCTGCCATCTGGGTATACAACGTTCGCCTGTTCCAGAAAGTCTATGGTATTGCCATATCCGAGGCAATGGATGCCACTGGAGTTGTCGGCTATCATGCCGCCGATTGTGCAATAGTTGCTGCTTGCGGGGTCTGGGGGCAGAAACTTCTTTTTCTTTTTCAGTTCCTTGTCGAGTACCGCCTTGACTATGCCGGGTTGTATTACAACATAATCGTCTTCGATTTCTATTATCCGATTCATATGCCTTGTAAAATCAATGACAATGCCACCCTCTGAAAGCGCCTGACCAAGCAGGCTCGTGCCTGCGCCCCTTGCGGTAATTGGAATTTTTTTCGCTGAGCTGTATTGGCAAATCTGGCCGACATCATAGTCATCTGCGGGGTACGCGACAGCTGCAGGCGCGATTTCGTAATGGCTTGCGTCAACAGAATATATCTGTCTGGTCCATTCGTCGTCTTCGGCTTCGCCTTTTGCAATACGGAGCAGTTCTTCCGCTATGCGCATCGCAGCCGGGAATGCTTGCCCAGATATAACAAATTTGCCTACAACTACTAAATTTGTAGTAAAGTTTCGGTTTTTTTTACTATTAAACAGCATAGCCATTATATTATAGTATAATCCACCTAGAGAGGATGGCCCAGACTGACGTTCAAAAGTGCCCAGTCTGTTCCGGCAAGGGCACCATAGAAATCACAGATTCTGATTGTCCTTTTTGCAATGGCACCGGCGAATCCACAAAGGCCGCCGAAAGCTACATGAAGTCCCACATCTGCCAATGTGTATTCTTGGATAGAAAGAATTGTCCGCTTTGTGGGAAGAAATGCCATCACAATACTCCAAACAGGCCGAGAATCCTGATCGCTCCAATGTGAAAGATTTAATAGCGATCCCCTCATATTTCGACCTGTTGGAGACGATAGCCCAAGCTAGTGAAAGCACGGCTACTGCTGCAGCATGTGCTTTTTGCAATGCAAGGATCCCCTACGGTCAGAGCATCTGCCCAGACTGTATGAAAAAGTACAACATTAGAGCTTTTGACATGGGCAATGACGGCTGTGGATGTGACAGGTAAGCAGAAAAGAAGCAGGGGTCAGAGATTGGTATACATAATCATCTAGACGATCATACAGCCACCACATCTTCATCCCCCCATTAAATAGATCTCCGGATTCTATCCATTAAACGTTAGGATTATTGAAAGCATTATGTTTTTCAATCATACGCTTGAACAAAAGCTTTTGACGCCAAATCTCGCCAAAATTCCATTTGCTGCTGCTGCTCGACTGGTTCTGAGTGGCTAAAGCCTATCCCTTTCGAGCTCAAACATAGTCCTTTTTGCTCTCAAACGTGTGTTTACTCGCCGAGCAAGGCATGGCCGTGGAGCCGATGTACTAGATGCTCCCTGTCAGAGATGGATTTGGACCTCCGGCTCTGAGTCGTCTCCTTCCAGCCATTGCCCTTCGGCCTTTTATGCCAGTCATCCCATGCACACTTTATCGGCTGCTCTAGCTATGTGTTGGAATACAGCAGGATTTCCTACTTTTTACCAATGCATTCAAAGAAATATCATTGGATAGATGTATAACACGAACTCGGCTAGCCTCGAGCTGCCCTTCTAGTTTCGTCTTCCCTGTAAAGAGGGTGCCAATCTCAATAGATTTTCTTTTGATACTTCCTGTGCCATGAATCATATGCTATTAACCCGACCATAGTTAGAATAACAAGGGATCCTGCAACTACCGAAACTGTTTCAACTGAATCAAACATGATCATTGTAGTTATTTTGCTCATTATGAAATTTAAAACGAGAGCAGGACCTAAACTCAGCCGGATTAATTCGTTCTAACTACGCTCTCACAATCTTCTATTATTATCCTGGTATAGCTTTTCTCTCCTACTTGTCACGAGATGTGTTCTTTTTGAGCCTGCCAATTCCGCCTCCGCTTTCCTCTGTTATCAAACTGATTAAATCGGCAAAGATTCTTTTGATCAAGTCCTTGGCTTGCTTTTGTTTTGTGGCAGTTATCTTGACCATCACAAGCCCTTCAAGAGGCTGACCGTATAGGACAACAGAACCTGGCGGTGATATGGCAAAAAGCGGAAGCGCGAGAAGGTCCTCCTCACCATCTAT
>DASVCY010000179.1:0-8628 GCA_036381375.1 Nitrososphaera sp.
ACCGGGCCGTTTGGCTATGATGTCACGATTCCAATAGAGGATGGACAAGAAAACAAAAAAAGAGTAGGAACAGCAGCTAGTTCACGATCTTTTACTGTCTAGCTTGTGCTGGCTACTGCTCCTATTTGTGAAGCGATGAAGTCCTGCGGGTGGTAGTAAGTGTTGTTGTCATCGCCTCTTCCATACACCATTCCGAATAATTCCGCGTTTCCGGTGCCAGCATTTACCCACTCATACACGGGCGCGCCGCTGTCACCTGGGACAGCGTTGAAATCAGCTCGGTTGTAATTAACATCGGAGTCGTTCTCTATGATTTCACCAGAAGTATATGATGATCCTGCGCCGGACTTTGCAACGAAAGTACCTTCTAACTGGCCAGCGTCTGACCTTTTGCCGCTTATGTCTCGCATTGAGTTACTGGGTGTAACGAAAATGTCGTCATTCACGCTTATACCCGAATCAACAGCCACGAACGCAAAGTCACATGTGTGCCCGGCGCCTACTATGGGGATTTTGCAGTATCCGCCTGTGGGTACTACGCCAACTGTTGCGCTTGCATCGTCGTGTGGCTGTACGAGGACTGTTCCCACGCCGGCAGTTGCATGCCCGCTGTCACAAAGCCTATAACTCCACTCTTGGTAGCCTTGTATCCTATTGTGTTCAACGAAGTTGGAACCAAGTCTTCGTTTGCTGTAGACACGCCGCCCACAATTGGCCTGCATTCTCCATCGTGCGCAAACGGCGTGCATGATACCGGTTCTATTTTGCCGTATCTTGTTTTTACTTCAACGCCGTTGACATTCTTTTCATCTGGCACATTGCTACCGTCAGCCGCCACCCTGTCAGGATTAACGACAATAGTGACACTTTCTTCCAGTATGTTGGCTTCCACTATCTCTACAGGATTCTCGCCAATATAGGTGTTGGAATCTGTGTTAACATATTTGTCCATGAGCACTTTCTTGGCGGCATAAACTTTCTCTTTCAGTTCCTTCGTATATAGATCCTGGTTAAGCGTTTGAATCTCTAGCACCTGTTGTCGTAGATTCTCAATTCTGTCCTTGCTCGCTTGAATTTTTCCTTCTAGTTCTTGCGCCTCTTCGTCAGACCTTGCATTCTCTCTTTGCTTCTCGTACTGCGCTACATTCCGCTCTTCTTCAAACATCTGCGCCATGAGTACGTCGGCTTCGGCCCTGTATTGCTTGTTTTTCGCCAATCGTTCTTCAACAGTATAGGCCATACTACCCTGTGCGTTTAGGGGCGCTAACCACATCAGGAGGGTCAGCGAGCCCATCACCAGAACAACGATGGCGGACAATGCCGCAAACTTTTTGGAGTTTATTGTTTGCCTCATCAGGTACGGAATAAAGTTTTGGATACCTTAAGGCTCGCTCACCCGGATCACGTGATCCGGACATGTGTCGCCAACTCTATACGATAATAGCCAAGAAATTAATTAGGAAGCATTGTTAGAATACAAAGCAAATGCAATATTCGTCGTTAGCAACATTGCTAATACTGTCCTTGCTCGCTTCTTTTCCTATTGTTTCGCCACAAGCCTCGGCACAAGCTGCAGCAGATGGAGACTGGAAAACAGCCTCCGTCCGTGACGCGACATCTCCTTCTGGCGGTGACAATGCCACCATCAGGTATAAACTCTCAGGTGGAGAAATTGAAAGGAATGTTGTAACTGCATATCCGCCGTTTCAAACGCTGGCGATCAATATCGTTTCCGACTCTTCGGGCACGCTAATTTTGGAGTTACCGAGAAGTGTTATCGATTCAAAAATGTCAGACAATGTGACGGATGCGCCACTCACGGCCTTTTTTCGTCAGGGAACAGATATCACTCCTGCGACTATTCGTGAGCTGAATAATACGGCAGACATGCGGGTCGTTTCTATCGACTTTCCAGTACTCGAATCAGACTCAACATACAATATCGGCATTCAGGGCACCTATGTAATTCCAGAGTTTGGTGCAATAGCTCCAATAGCGTTAGGTCTGTCTCTGGTGAGTGCGTTGCTTCTAACCACGAGATTCAGACTATTCAGTTCAGGGGCAGCAAATACGTAGCCTCAATGACAGCTACACATCAATTGAATTGCAACAAAATTTTATTCCATAGCATCACACGTTCGGCGGTCAGACCATAGTATGCTAGTCAGACTTGATTTCTTGGACAAATTTTAATAATTTTTCAAACATTTCCCTTCCAGAATCGGTTAGTACGTAGGTCTCCCCATCCACAGTGGAATATCTGACATAGTCGTTGACTGTCAACCACTCGAGATAATTGACAAAAGAATCCCACCTGACTCTGGTTGCTAAATGTAGCTGGGTCTTTTTCAGCGAAGAGTTTCTCCCAAAAGCTTCCGCAATGCGTGAAAGAACCTCAGTATTCGGCTTGAACGTCTTTCTCATCAAAAATTCTCATTATTTTTGAGCGCGTAATTTTTATATAAAATTTTCCCCGAATTGGGAGCAATATACTATTTAGTCCATAGCAGGATACGTAGATCATATATTTAATACGATTTAGGACATAAAGTAATAATTTTTTGGCGCGGGCAAAGCTGGCCAAGTCAGACAATGAGTCACAATAGTTCTTATCGCCGTAGGATAGACGGCTAACATTCTGCCAGCGTCAGAGACATAGGAGAACAATCCCGTGGGAATATGATTATGAACGGTCATTCCCTCCTTTCCATCTTGGCAACTTTGCCAACGACTTCTTTTCCCTTCTTCGTTAGCGAATAGATCCTGCCGACCCTCTTCTTTGGCGTCAAGCAGACTACCAGACCGTTTCTTTCCAGCTCGGTCAATGTCCTGCTGACGTTCGCGAGGTTGATGTCGGCAGCCTTGGCCAGAATTGTAGGCGTCTTGGGCTCTTCCAGCAAAGAAAGGACGATTCTCCTGTTCTTGCTTGCCATGACATAACCGACATCGTCCCAAGACATTCGGTCATGCTTACAATCGGGTTTATATCCGCTCTATTATCAGTCTGTTATCAATCTATTATCAAATCTTAAATAAAACTGCTGTTATACAATTGTCGTGCAACCTAGAGAAATTCAATGGACTATACTTCGCATCCTTGTCGCTGCACTGTTATTGTCCATAGTTCCCGCCTTTCCCGCATACGCACACAGCGGGGACTCGATCGATTCGTCGTGGACTGCAAACCCTCCAGTGATTGACGGCACCATGTCCGATGACGAATGGACGGGAGACGTGATCACCGTGCCGACGAAGACGTACCTGCGGAACTTTGACGCGTCAATATCGGTGACCGCCATGAACGACGACAGGTACTTCTACCTAGCCATGCTCGTGTCCCCTCCGTCAGACATCACTCCCCAGTCTTCTAACTACAGGCTCCTAGGCATCTACATGGACACCAACCACGACGGTGTCCTCAACGAGAACGCGGACCTGACTGCTGTGGGAGAATACACGTACAACGAGGGGCACGTCGCGCCCTACCGCGGATCGGGATTCAAGCAGGACCTCACCGAATCCGTGGGATGGACGGGGAGCGGATGGATATACGAGGCCAAGATGCCCTTCACACTGGACAACGGCTACACCTGGGCGCGACCGGGCGACGACATAGGCTTCGCCGTCGACTGGATAACCTTCCAGAGCGGCGGCTACCAGGCGTCCGTGATCTATGGCTATCCAGGAACGTATTACTACAATTCCGCGGAGCAGATAATCGTGCCGCCCGACTCGGTCTACCATTACACCGATATGAACCTCAACAATCCCGGCCTGAAGACCACCGTGCCGAACCGGTTCCTAGACATCGCGCTCGCGGGCAGCGAGTCCGACGTCCGGTCGACGGTCGTAAATACGGGAACGACGGAAGAGACCCCCGGGCAAGACGAAGGTGAGAGCACATCGTTGGTCGAGCCGGACCTTGGTCTGGGACTGTATCTTGCAGTAGGAATAGCAGTCGCAGGCGGTGCGATAGCGGGAGCAATAGCACTCACCCGAAGGAAGTCGCCCAGCAAGACAACAAGTCAATAGAACCCCGACAGCTTCGACTGCCCTCTCGGGTCGAGCCTTCGGTATTCCTTTATCATCGAAGACCACCTCTTCGCGAGCGGCGAGAATTCTTTATAATTAGAGAGCACCTCCCGGTCGTAACCATCCAGAATCTTTACTACATCATAGCAATTCTGCTCGTTCATCTTTATCTCATAATCGACAAGCAGCCTGAAAAGAAATGCAGCGTCTATCTGAGCCATCGAATCAATCCTTGGCTGTTAGAAGTTGATCAGCCGATAGTCGATGTAGTCCCAGTCCTCTGCCCAGCAGGTGTCTTGACACTGATAGCAGTAATGGTATGGCCTGTCTGAAGATTCTTCTTCCGATTTTGTGTATTTCTTGAGCGATTGGTTCCATCGCCATACGAGCGTCAAGTCCTGTGGCTGCATCACTATGTCAAGCGGGTGGCTGCAGTGAATACAGTTCGGCTGCCTATTCTGCTCGTAGGCTTCTCTCATCTCCTGCGCTTGGGTTTTTTCATAGCCGCTCATCTGAATGAAAAGTCAGGACGAAGGCTAGTCTTTTGTGCCTGTGCCGTTCCGATAGAGAGCCTTTGTCCCCCATACCTTATAGAATGAGAGAGGGAAGCAGTAGCTGAACAGCACATACAAGGGCTTTTTAGAGTTTGATAATCCATTCATGGAGATGGAATCGCTGGAGGCAGAGGCTCTAGACATATTTGTGAACAAGGGCAAGCTCACTGTAAAGGCCTTTCAGATGTCAGATAGGGAAGTCGCCAGCTACTTTGAAGACATAGAGCCTGAAGACCGGGAGGAAAGACTGGGGAGCGTCATCCGAACTGGAGTCATCGCACTAAAAGCAGTTGGGATCACCGAGAAGATCGACTATATCCAGAAGGAGTTCATGAGGCTCAACAGTGAGTTTTCTGAGAGTCTGGAAAAGGCTGAAACTGACCTTGATGAGAAGTTTGAAGAGATATTCGGAGAAAAAGGCAAGTTCTCAGAAATAGTGAAAGAGCATTTTGGCGAGGACGGAAAGGTGGTGAAGGAGCTGTTCGATCCCGCGCGGCAAGGCTCACCTCTAAACATCCTCAGAAACGAGATCAGACAGGAAATCAGCGAGCTGAAGACAGAGCTCAAGCTGGAGACCCAGAGAGAGGAGATCGAGCAGAAGACCCCGCTGAAAGGCGCAAAGTTTGAAGACTTTTGCGAAAGCGTCCTCAGCGAGATAGCGAGAGTCAACGGAGACAAGCTGCAGAGGACATCCGAGGAAGTGGGTAAGTTACGCCCGAGCAAGAAAGGCGACTTTGTCATAGAGCTCAAGGCCAATTCGCAGAGGATAGTGTACGAAATGAAGGATACAGGAAAGCTGACCTTCCCCAACATATACAAGAGCATAGACGAGGCGATGCAGAACAGGGACGCTGTCTACGGTGTCTTTTTGGTCAAAAACGTGGAGTCCCTGCCTCAAAGTGTCGGCTGGTTCAATGAATACGATGGCAACAAGCTGATTTGCGCCCTCGGCAGCGTGAATGGCGACGATACACTTCACGAAGAAATACTACAAATTTCATACAAGTGGGCCAAGACCAAGGTAATGTTAGAAAGCATGAAGGGCGAGGACGTAGACTCTGAATTCATCAAGAACAAGGTAACTGGGGTACAGGCCAAGCTGGCCGAACTGAACAAAGTCAAGACTAATTGCAGGAGCATAGAAGAATCCACGAAAGATATCAGAAACATTGCAGACGAGCTACAGGACCAGATAGGAAGAGACCTGTCTGAAGTGATATCCTCCTTGACATCCTAGCTGCCAATAGTCCAACGAGCAGAAATCATCATCGGCGTTTTTATTTCCTGGGAATTGCTCTATGCAAGACACCGTTCAAAGCAAACGGCGTTCAGGGAAGGTAATTAAAAAGGTAGCCCTGATAGAAAATTGAATATCATCATTGTCAGTGAACAGGAACTGGGATTACTGGATTAATTCCGTTGATGAAAGCGACGGGTTATCACCCAATGAAAAACAAAAGGCCAAAGCTGCGTTCCATGTGATTAGGGATTTATTTGGGGAGGACTTGCAAGCCTCCGTTATCGCCCCAAAGCATCCAATTTACGACCTACTTTGGAACAGAGCTGGATGGACAAGGCGATGGCTGATCAACTTTTCAGAGGCGGTAGAAAGCTGCATCGCTCAGAAAAACAGCGTGGAATTGATGACAAAGCTTAAGGATCCCAAAATGTACAAGGAGGGATTGCTGCACCTAGATATTGCCAAGCGCTTCGTGGACAGTGGCTTTCTCGTAGAGTTTCTAAAGGAGGACAGAATCAATAAAGTCCCTGACCTTAAAATCGTCAATCCATTTACTGGAGAGGAGATATTTGTTGAACTTACGGAAATGGGACAGAGCATACAATCAAAAGATTCCTCAGAAACATTCAGAGAGATATCGATGAAGCTGTTATCGATCATGGCTAGGGAGGAAGGACCGAGACTCATCCACAAAGGCATCATTCACAAACCTCATCTGTCCAAGCCAAGCCGAGAAAAAATTCTTAAAGACATTGACGAAATTGCAGAAAAGGCGGGCAAGACAGGCTTTGAGGAAATGATCGAAGAAGGCGTAATAGAACTTGCCATAGCCAGAGAGGACAATTCGAGGTCGTTAGAAGAATGGGCCCAAAAGAGGAAGATGGATCGCCAATCATCTCTATCCATGCCATTATTTTTTCCTGATGAAACATATAGACTCAGTACAAAGATACGCGAAAAATTTCTTCAGCTCAAGAAAGGCAACACGAACATATTGATAATACGTGCGAATACTTTCTTTTTCCGCGCACACAATATCGATGACGCTATCAGTAGGGTCGAGGAATTCGTTTTTGAGAATAAGGATCTTCTGCTATGTGTAATAATCGGTGGCTATATGGGCGGAGAAGAGCAAGACAAAATCAGGAGCAAGGGCAATCATTTGTATCTGGTTAGAAGTGACGGTCTCATTACAAGAGAAGTGATGATACTTTCTAACAAATTCTTTAAAGGTGGACCAGTAGGTGATGATTCTTATTCGAAGGTTAAGCACGCGCTTATCGCGGGCACAACTCTAATCCATTAAATGATTATTCAACTGAAGCGGGATCATAGTTCTTGACCCCAGTAACTCCTTCGGATATCTGTCATCCTATTCCATCACCTTGTCTTCATACCACATGCAGCAGCAATGGATTTAGATTATCATCTGACTTGCGCGTGTAGAATTCCGATACGTGAAGTCAGCCTACAGGTTTATCAAGTAGTAGACTATTCTGTAAGACCGATGGGCAGCCCTCTTGGCAAATGGATCGATTCTTTGATTAAGCGAGGCTTTCTTGAACATAATCCTCTACTGGACGGGGAACCAAACCGGACCTACACAATTCAGACCCCTGTTACAGTAATCGTCAAGCCCAAGATCGTCGAGAGGCTAAAGAAGAGATATCGCAAGGATGAGGAAATTGGCGGGATCCTGGCTGCGGTGCCATTTGTGAGAGGAAACCGGCGTTTTCTAGTGGTTGACAGGGTAAAATTTCTGAAGAACTGCTCAAACACTCCAGACCAAAATTACATGGTTGAAGAGCCTTGGATCTACTATTCAGATCGATGCTTGAAAGGCGTCTGGTATAAGAGGAGGCGCATTCCCATCCACTTCCACTCGCATCCGATAAAGTCTAACAGCTACAGCGAGTATGTCATGTCATATTTTGAGATGGCCACATCGCAGGCAGACCAGAAATTCGACCCTCAAGGTATCGCATACTCGAGAATGAAAAAGACGCTGTATTTCCCGCTGGCATTGCTAATCGTAACGGACGAGGATCAAGTGTTCCTAGGAATCTTTGGCGGCCTCATCGCCCCGAAAGAGTTTGACACCTACATGACAGAAATTCTAGCTGAAGATACTAAGAAGATAGTTGAGAACACAATTGAATGGGGATTCGAGGAAGGCGCATCGAATTGGAGAAAGGCTGGGAGTATCTTGTTTATGGGGCTCGAAGCGACCCAGCTCTTATTGAAGCCGCTATCTGTGATGGCTGGCAATCCCGCGACGATAGCATTAATCAACAAAAGAATAGTTCAAACGCAGAAGAGCAGGAAGGTCAAGAGATATTTCAGCATACAAAAGGATGGCTACATAGAGATCGAAATACCGAGAATGAAGAATGACTCAATGCAGCAAATGGGTTGTGAAGGATCTTAGCTACCGTAATGGACGTTCATGTATTCTTAACGTCAATACATGGAAAAAAAGTACTGGGTGCCAGTTGCGTTTTACTAACAATTGCAATACTTTCGCATCATGGCATCCCGGTCTATTCCTCCACAGAATATTCAATCGAAATTGAACCTGTCGCGACAAGGCCGATCAGCCCGGTAACTGGCATGCCTGTGACCATCACAGTCAGAGTGCTCGATGTCTTTGGCGGCTTTGCCAATGGTACGCTATCATATTCTATTGACAACGGAAGAAACTGGCATGAAACTCGGATGAAGTTGGTGAACGGGGTGCCGACAAACGGAACATTCAAGGGTGTTATCCCTCCCCAAGACCGTAATCTGGAGGTCTTGTACAGG
>DASVCY010000180.1:0-27110 GCA_036381375.1 Nitrososphaera sp.
AAGGGTTCAAGGTGAACTGTAATGTTATCTACATTCTTGAGCCTCGTCTTTATCGCTTCTTCGACAACATTAGCAATCGAGTGCGCCTCGCTGAGAGTCGCTGATCTGCTGACCTGAATGTGAAGCGATATGCCTATCAAATCAGTACCTTCGATTCTTGACACAATGACATTATGTATACCTCTGACGCCGCTTACTCGGGCAGCCACCTTTTCGATGAGAGATTCCAGCGGCAGGTTGCTGTCTTTTGGCTCAAAGTGCACAGTGATGTTCCTTGGCTTGATGTCCAGCCCAGCTCGGGATAGGCTCTCACCGATGTTGCTTTCCACTTGGGCACTGATCTCATGCGCACTTTCAAAACTCTTGTCAGAGCTCATCGTGATTGTGGCTTCGACAAAAGTATCTCTGCCTACTCTGCGCATCTTGACGTCACTGCACTCAAGAACCCCTTCGGTGCAGTTTGCCGCCTGCCTTACAGTAGCAACCAGTTTGGGCGATATCACGTCTGTAAGTTCCATTGCGTTCTGGTAGGCAAATCTGCTGCTCAAATATGCAAGAAAGACGCCCAGTATCAGAGCTGCCGCAGAGTCTCCATAGCCAAGTCCGGCTGTGGCAAGCCACAGGCCGACAAAAGCAACAGTCGTGGAGGCAAGGTCTGCGAACGCATGGTAAAAGTCGGCCTTCAGAGTGGACAACCCACCAGCCGTTTGAGTCCTGCTGATCGCTTTGCGAAGCACAGCTATCCTGAACCCGTCAACTGCAATGGTGTAAAAGATTGCTGCAAATCCTACGGTACCTGCATTCACCAGCGCAGAAGGTTCGGAGAAGGCGATCCGCACAGAGGCTTCATATATGAAAAAAATCGCGACTACAAAGAGTGCGATGCCACCGATCAGGCCGCCGATTGTTTCGATCTTTCCATGACCATAGGTGTGGTCAATGTCACGTGGCTTGAGGGCAAGCGTCACTGCAATTATCAGGATCGCGGTAACCACAGCGTCCAGCAACGCGTGGGCGCCGTCCGTTATGAGGGCCAGGCTGTTTGTGAGAATGCCCGCCACAAATTCAAAGACAAAGACAGAAGAGATGGCGACGAGCGACATTTGTAATGCGTTTCTCTTGATGGTTTCAACATCAGATGTTGCTGTTTTTGCCAACCGCTCGGCCACTGTTATTAGCACAATATGGCGAATTTTGTTATTTAGGCATTTGTGTTTCCACTAGCTACCAAAATTGTAATGAGCTAATAAGACAATCAATATCAAAAATAGGGGTGAGAATCTAATTCAAGTCAAGCTGACTTTTTAGATTCTTGTATCTGTTCCTGACGGTCACTTCGGTGACGCCTGCTGCTTCTGCGATATCTGTCTGAGTCCTGCTTTCGCCAGTGTTAAGGCAAGCAAGATACAGAACTGATGCCGCAAGCCCCATCGGGTCCTTACCAGCAGATATGCCGCTATTGGTCACGTTTTTCATTATGTTCATGGCGACGCGTTTTGTGCGTTCGCTCAGGTTGGCCCTGTTTGCTACCCGGACTATGCATTTCATGGGATCGATCATTGGAATCTTGAGGTCAAGCTCCGTCACGACAAGACGATATATCCGCGCCAGGTCCTTGCGCTTGATGTTACCGATTTCTGCGATGTCCTTGAGCGTCCTTGACGCGCCAGTCTCCCTGCACGCAATATAGAGCGCTGCTCCAACCATAGCAGATATTGTCCTGCCTCTGACCAGGCCTCGTTCCTGAGCCTTCCTGTAAATGTATGCAGTCTTTTCGATTACTGCGTCTGAAACGCCGAGTTTGTCCTTGAGCCTGTCAAGCTCAGAGAAAGCTTGGCGCAGGTTCCTGTCCGTCGGAGAATGCGCCTGTGAACGAAAGTCCCATGCCCTGAGCCTGCCCATAGTTGAACGCATTGCCACATCCAATACTCGCCCGCTGGCGTCCTTGTCTGCTTTGCCGATTACCGTAGACAGACCCATGTCGTGGCGAGCCAGTGAGCTTGGGATTCCAGTCCTGCTCCTATCGTTCGCTTCTTCGGACGTAAAAGCACGCCATTCGGGGCGGCTTTCTAGAGTTTTATCGAAGAGCACAAGACCACAATTTCTGCAAATGACTTCACCGGATTCCGGATCTGTGACCGTCTGACCGGATTCGCATACTTTACAAATTATTGCTGTTTGCATGTTCTGAAATGAAGTATGATTATTATCGTGCTCCATCCTATTAAACAATACGAATTCTAAATTTTTATGATATTATCTAACGAATAACCTAGTAATTTGTCGATGATCGTATTATACATGAGATTATGAATGTTTCGTCGCATTTATCTGAATATTTGGATTGTAGAAGATGTGCAGACAACCATCTATGACAACAGTTTTATCAGAAAAAATGTTGTATCATATGTGATCAAGAGACAGGCCATTGCCAGTAACACGTCTCAAGCACGGCCTCGGTCAAGATTCGGTGAAAGGACTTTTGGCAACGATGTTGTCTTTACTGTCGATGGCCAGGAAACCTTCAGGCAGATCTACGAAAAGATTCATCTAGCCAAAACCAGCGTTTACATCGCAAACTATGACCTTGATCCTGCATTAAGATTTGTAAGAAATTCTGACGGGTTGAACCAGTCTGTCAGTCATCACCAGCATGAGGCATATCCGTTGCAAGATCTCTTGGTCGAGAAAGCAAAGGAAGGAGTTGAAGTCAAGATAATCGTATGGGAGCCGCGACTCGTTTTGCGACTTCTTCCAGGTGCAGATGAACGGGGAATTGACGGCAGGGCTGGCGAAGTGAATGTCATTAATGAAATTGCAGAGCGATATGGAATATCGAAAAAACTGGTAGTAAGAATAGACAGCGATGCACCTTCACTCACATCTGCCCATCATGAGAAAATAATAATAATAGACAACCAAGTCGCCTTTTGTGGCGGACTTGACCTGTCGAGAGGCAAGTGGGACACCAGTAGCCACGACTACTACAACCCGCTACGCGATGGAAATTCAGAGCCATGGCATGACGTGCACGCGATGGTAAGCGGGCCTGTCGTTTGGGATCTTGTATACCATTTCCACCAGCGCGGGTCCTATTCACAATCTAAAAATGCAAAGAGGGTAAGAAAGTTGAGAATAAGATCAAATTATGCGGTAAGAGGGAACCAGGGAGGCGCGCAAGCCGTTGCGCTCCGCACGTGGAACGAATTTGACGGACATGGCGGCATCCAGGCATGGTATGCCGCAATGTTCCGGAAGGCAAAAAGGAGCATATATATCGAAAACCAATTTCCGTTCCAAAATTCCCTTGCAACCACTCTGCTTGCAAAAAGGCTGAAAGAAGAGGACCAGCTGAGGGTGATGATAGTCTGTCCTATGGAGCCGAACCTTCCCGGTTTTATAGGCAGCATGATCGCCAAGATGAGTGTGAATGATGTCAACGACAATCTTGCGACCCTCCGCAGAGCAGGCGATGGAAGAAGAGTAAGAACATATTCGCTCGTATCACAGCACCCCAAAATTGCTAGAAAACGCAGGCAGATCTATGTCCATTCTAAGATCATGATAGTTGACGACAAGTGGATTACAATAGGTTCTGCAAACATTGACAAGAACGGCTTCAAAGATTCAAGCGAATTTAATCTGGGCATAACATCACCAAGACTGGCTTCTGAGCTAAGGACTAGGTTGTGGCAGGAGCATTTGCAGGACTCTTCATTGGATCCGGATTTCGAACAAGGGTTCTATTCTTGGGAAAGAGCTGCAAATGAAAATGGCCGGCTCGTCTCAGAGGGCAAGATGATGAAAGGGCACGCCTACTACTATAACTTCGAAGAAATGGGGACGCCTCCGCCATATCCCGACGCAAAAGGCAGCACACGATTTGAGCTCCTATAGACCTGCAATGAATCTGGCAAGGTCTGATAGTGGCACAGGTTTTATCAGGGCATAAATTCTCTTGCCGTCGAAGAACCGGTTCTCTGAAAGCTCCCTTTTCACATCTTCATAGGCCGTGACTATCAGTATCCTTGCCAATGGATTTTTCTTCAAGATTCCTTCCGCCGCTTGAAGGCCATTCATCGATCCCGGCAACCTATAGTCAATGAGCACCAGATCAGGCTGATACGCATCATAATCGCGCAGTATCTCGTTAGCTGTAGGCGCACTCGCTTCGATTGTGTATCCTCTCTTTGCCAGAAAGTCCCTGTAAACCAGCAGGATATCCTCCTCGTCCTCTACTATCATTATTGTATGCACTTTGCCCTGCTGCTTGAGCCCCACGGTAAATGACTATCGAATATTGTATATAACAAGTCGTGATTGCCATTGCAGGCGAGACGCATGCTGGCAATGTTCACATAGCTTATCGGCGTACCAGCATATAGATGCCAGCTAGCAGACTGGGTAAACTGGTCCGTGGCAAAAAGAACAACAAGGTCGTTCGCACAAGAAGCTGGTCAGAGGCTGCCGAGACCGTTGAAAACATCCTCGGAAGCAGGTACCTGTTCGGTGCACAAATTGGTGACTCGGTCACTGTCAGCTATGTACATGAAGAATGGGACGGGCAGTGGCAGCATCACTACAAGATTACTGTCAAGCACCTTGATACAAAGTGTGCTGTCTGCGGATTTACTCTAGCCGAATGCATCTGCGACGATCCTGTTGTCTAGATCACGGGCTGAAAAGAAAGAGCGAGCCTGAAAGGAAAGAACCACCCGGATTTTACAACATGCGCTGATATGTCGTCATTCGTTTTCTCTGCCGGCGATGCCGCAGCAACAACTGTATCTGATTGGCTTGTCGCTAGAAAGTCCAGATTGAGCAGACCGTATCCGAAGGAGTCATCCTTGCCTTCTTTGCCAAGATCCTTTGCAGTGTCCCTCAGCACTTCCCGAAGCTCATTGTTTGTCCACACGCCATCGCCGTTCGCTATCCCAGTTTTGCTCCATGCTGTTTCGTCGCTTCCAAGCAAGAGTGCTACAGCGCCGGCCACAAGTGGGGTGGCCATCGAAGTCCCGCTTGAAAGCCTGTAACCACCACCCATAGCAGTGGATTTTATGCGGGAGCCGGGGGCGACAAGTTCCACCTGGTCTCCAGTGCGCGAGAAGTCTGACAACTTGTTTTCCTTTGTAACAGAGCCGACACCGATCACCTGCTCATACGCGGCTGGATACAGCACATCTCCTTCCCCGTTGCCGACTGCCGCCACCATCACCATCCCATATTCATCATATGCCGTCTGTACCGCCTTTGCAAGGGCCCTGCTGCCTCCATCGCCGGTTATACTCATCGTGACGATGTCTATGTCGTTCTCTATGGCCCAGTTGATCCCCTTCGCAAGGTCGCTGAAAGAACCGCTGCCCCTTTTATCAGAGACCTTTATCGCATAAATTTCGGCCTCTGGCGCAATTCCGACAATCCCCTTGCCATCTTTAGCTGCCGCAAGTATGCCGGCTACGTGTGTCCCATGGCCGTTGTCATCCATCGGGTCGTTATCGTTGTTTATGAAATCATATCCTCCTCTGTAGTTGCGGGCGAGCTCCGGATGGTTATAGTCTATGCCAGTGTCAAGCAAAGCAATCTTGACACCTCTGCCAGTATAGTCTAGAGAGTGGACAGGCTCTGCGCCAATATCTACCAGAGCCCAGGATTCTGAATATTCCGAGGTACTTGCCTGCGCAATCTCGAATCTGCCATCAATTTCTATAAACTCAATCGCAGGACTTTGTGCGAGGCTCGCAAGAGCACTGGTTGGAAGCAGTGCGTTGGCCATTTCCATAGTGTCAAATTCCTCAAGTATGTGGCCACCAGCAGCTTGAATCAGGCCAGGATCGTATCTGTCTTTGACAAAAGAAACGATCGCGGGTATGGCACTTGGGGGTGGTATGTTTGAAAACGAAGGGAAAACGAGAAGGGCCACCAGAATTGGAGTAATGCTATAGGACATTATTCCTTAGAATTGTCTATACAATCTATGTTAATAATAGTCTAGAACAATATTCTTAATATTTCAAGATCGGAATTTGTTGGTTCTTTAATTATGTGCCTTCGAAATTCACATTATATTCATAATATCATGAAGATTCGACAATTCACAGCTAGACGAGGGGCTGACGTACGCGGGTCATGCTCAGCTGTACACACACGCACGCAGCACTCCAACGATGGCGGATTCGCATCCGGGGAATGGGCGTCTTCCCATCACGAGCGCAGTACTACTGGCACATTTTTGTTTGTATGAAACTTTTCAACAGATGACAAGAACTCTTGTACGTTTGGTGGTCTTGCCAATATTCTACCAACTACGTTGACCGGTGAATATGGCACTATCCTGCCGGGTTTGGTTATGGGGGTTGGACCGTAGAAAAAGCAGAGCGCGCTTCCTTCAGGCCAGTATGCCACATCCATCAATTCGACTACTGACTTTGCATTCTCCTCTTTGACCTTCACAGGTGTCTCTCCTGTGTACAGCTCATCCCCCCACCTGTTGATGGCGACTATAATTGGCAGATTACCTATTATCGCCTGAACGGTCTTTGGCGAACTCGAATCGTCAAGCTCGATCGCTACCTTTTCACCCAGCTCAGAGAATTCAAGCGACAGGATCTTCTTCTCTTTCATGTCCCATCATGGAGAACTGCGACTCGCGGGGTGACAATTTTCTTCTTTTGAAAGGGCATTGTATAATCAGGCAGATCCAGGGCTACAGTCCTTTTCTTGTGTATGGCATACGTCTTGCCATCGTAGGTGCACTTGATTATGGGAATAGTGTCCATGCCTGCTACCACGTCTGCAACCTTGTAGTATTCCAGCAGCTTGCGGCTCTCATAGACCGTCTTGTTCTTGCGCCGGAACCTCTTTTTGCTCATAAACTTGAATGCGAGTATGATATGCCTCTGTGGATAGATGCCAAACATGTTTCGGATCAAGAGGCATCGCCTGATCTGGTCCTGGGGCACATATAGTATGTCGCTTGTTCCAGACTTGGCTTCGATGGTCAGCAGGATCCCATCGGTGTTGTTGACAGCGACAATGTCAGGCAGACCAGTGCTACTTCCCCCCAAACGCCGGGCGTGCCAGACCCCATCGTTCAGCTTTTGCACAATGGTATGCTCGTAGGCATAACCCCTGCTGCGTCGTATGTTTCCCAACCAGCTAGCGTTGAACAGCCCGTGTCTTTAAAGTTTCTCAATACGGAGCAAGTCTTTTATTGTAAACGGCCACAGCTGTGATGATATATGCAGGACTCCCTTGAGGCCATCAATGCCGAACTGAAGGATATCCAGGAACGCCGTGAAAAGCTGATCAAAGGCACGCGTGATGTGGTAATGCTGTGCAGCAAGTCCATAGTGGCATTGCACCACAGTCAGATCGATGACGCAAAATCCAAGATGGAAGAAGCAAAGACGATGCTTGAAGAATTCCGAAAATATGCAAAAGAGGATCTCTATCGATACATTGCAGTGGCCGAGCAGGAGCTGGTCGAAGTGTATGCCTTGCGGGCGGTAATAGAAAACAGAAAGATACCATCGATGGAGGATTTGGAGGTCAGCGGCCCATCATACCTTACGGGGCTGCTTGACTGTATCGGCGAGATAAAGCGCCTTGTATATGACAGGATGCGCTCTGGCAACGAAAAAGACGCTGAAAAATTGTTTGCAACAATGGAAGAGATCTATAACGAAATCTACCCCTTTGCAGTCTATGACAACATTGTTGCCGGCCTGCGCAAGAAGTTGGATGTGGCAAGGATGCTCATCGAAGACATCAGGGCAGTAGTCACTGAGGAAAGCAGGAGAAAAGCGCTCATAAACGCAATAGATAGCCTGGAGAAAAGGCAGGGATGAGACCCATTTATCTTTAGCAGATTGATGATAGGGGAATCAACAAAGAAGTCCGCGAATTAATTCGCGGGTAGTTCACACGCCCGATTCGGGTGCTGCGGTGACCGAACTTTCAAAAGCTGTGATAGTCGGGATTGCCGACTGGGAAAAATGGCTGCCAACTGCAATGGCAGCGTTGAATTCCTCAAGTGTTCGGTGACGCGTCTACGGGAGTGCTTGGATCCGGCATACCTTGATTCAAAAAGGGTTGAGCAGGAGAGTGACAAGGAGAACTGCTTGCTGTCGTCGATATTTTTTCTCGCAAATCGCATGTCAAAGGTGACCCAAGAGTCTGCGGAATTTGACCGGATCGCAAGCAATATCGAGAGAAGGGGGAAGGCCAGCCTCGAGGTCAAAGTAGGTAGGTGCACATAAAATTCCAGAAAGAGATAGTGTTTCGAATAACCCGTCTGTCCATCAGATTGTGGCTAGATATTGTTAGAAAAAGGGTCAGATCCCTTTTCGAACTGCTCATACACCTCGGGACTCGCCAGCAGCCACCCATAATGAGTCTCGTCATGGATATAGCGCACTTCACGCACTTTTGGAACTGCGTTTCGCCTGCGTAGCCCGAGCACAAATTCTCCTTGAAACGCAAGCCCTATCTTCTTTGCCTTGGCGGTAGATTTTGAATCTCTCGGCAGCAGGATTCGGTAGCTGAACTTGTCCGGGGGTTTTGAGACGTACGCCTCAACCATCTTGTCGACTGCATGGCGTATGTCGGATGCCTCACGTATGTCGAGCGTTTCAATCACTGGAAATCTAGTGTACGGGGAGCCAGACACTGCCACAAATTTGGAGCGCAGTCAGATAAATTCCATCCTATGGCGGATTGACTACCGTCACAGTGACCGTGGCGGAATCAAAGTCTGAGAAGTCTGCCTCGTAGATGGTATAGACAAAACTGTCAGTTCCTGCAAACCCAGGTTCCGGATCGTAAGTGATTGAACCATCTTCATTTATTGTGATCATCCCGTGCATAGGCGTACCAGCTATAGCTATGCGGTCGCCGTTGGGTATATCGGGATCCTCAATAAACCCGATGTCATTATCGAGTACTTCTACTTTTACTGCTTGGTTCCTCTGTGTAGTAGCAGAATCATCAACAGCATCAATCACTCCGAGATTCATAGTTACTGTTACCTGGGCAGTGGCCGTAGCTCCCTTGTCATCGCTTATTGTGTATGTGAACCAATCCTGACCTACTAGACCGGGGTTGGGCGTGTAGGTTATTGTGCCATCGGCATTGACTTCAGCCGTTCCAAATCTAGGTGAAGAGACGGAAGTGATTTCTATCGGATCTCCTTCAGGATCAAAGTCATTAGATAGAACTTCCGTCGTTACTGCCATGCCCGAAGAGGTGGTCGGAGCTGAGTCGTCAAGGGCGACTGGGGGATCGTTTACAGGGATTACGGTTACCTCTATTGTGCCAGTATTGCTACTGCCGCTACTATCTGTGGCAGAATAGGTGAAAGAATCAGCGCCGGAAAAGTTAGGCACTGGAGAGTATATGAGGCTGCCGTCCGGATCAAGAGTTACCGTGCCAGATGTTGGTCCGCTTACTATCTCAAAGGTAAGGGAATCGCCGGCATCCGCGTCTGAAGCCGGTAGTGCATATTCCACCAGCTCGTCTTCGTCAGTTATTACAACCCCATCATTTGCGATTGGCGCATCATTGAGCCCGACTACCGTCACGGTAACGGTGGCCACGTCATCTTTGCTCCAATCAGAAACAGCATATTGGAATGTATCGGTAAGTTCCTGGCCCTCCCGGAGAGCATGTGCACCAGAGCCCGGAGTGTAGACGATACTACCTGAGACTATTGTGGCATTGCCATATGCAGGAGTTGTTACGCTGTCGATCGAAATTATATCCCCGTCAGGATCCGAGTCGTTTGAGAGGACATCAATTGTAATAGGATTGTCCTCATCGGTTCTTGCAAAGTCGTGATTTGCGTTAGGAGCGCTGTTGTTCGGGTTAATCGTCACAGTCACAGTCACGGTTGCGCTGTCGCTGCCACCTTGACCATCCTCAACCACATATGTGAAGCTGTCAGTTCCAGAATATGTTCTGGGAGGAGTATAAGTAATGGTATCGTCTTCGTTGATAACAACAGTCCCGTGTGAAGGAACTGATGTCGAAACCACATGCAACCCGTCACCATCTTCATCGCTGTCATTTGCAAGGACGTCTATAGTGACCGCACTGCCTCCTTCTGTAGTTGCCGAGTCGTCATTTGCTATTGGACCTTGGTTGGGCAGATCGGTTATGTTGATCGAAACGATCGCGCTGTTGCTATCGGTACTCCCGTCGTTGACCTTGAATTCGAAACTGTCCTCTCCCACAAATCCCGGCTCTGGTGTATAAGTTATCGTATTATCCCCATCATCATCTCCAAGCTCTCCATGAGAAGGATAGCTGACAACGATGTAGGTCAAATTGTCTCCGTCAATATCAGTTGCAGATAAGGTGATCGTTATTGTAGTATCTTCCTGAGCACTGACGCTTGGAGAATCAGCGACAGGAGTATCGTTGACAGGGTCCACAATTATTGCAACAGTGGCCGTGTCGGTAGCCCGGCCGTCGGACACAGCATAAGTGAAAGAATCCTGGCCGTGATAGTTGGGGGCTGGTGTGTATGTAGCAGACCCTGCAGACGTCATAGTTATGTTCCCATGTGAAGGCGTGGTTTCTATTGCGGCCGTGAGAGCATCTCCATCTGGATCAGAGTCATTGAAAAGCACATTGATTGTAATTTGAGTGTCTTCATTAGTGGATATAGAGTCGTCGTTTGCATTTGGTGGGCTATTGCTGGGAGCGCTTGATTGTTCAAGTACAAGTCGAGGTCCTTGGTCAGTCTCGCTTGACGCAAACCTGATTGCACCATGGAGATTTTCTTGGTCTTTCTTTATCAACCACCCGTGGTTTGGCTCTTCGCCAGTGATGAATTTGTTTACATCATTTGTGACGTCAAATTCTATCCACATTCCCTCCATATCGTTAGTTATGGCTACCTCGTCAGCGGAGCTTTCAAATTCACCACCATGCCATTTGTCAGAACAGTCAGGTTTGTTGTTCTTTATTTCCGAGTCAACTGCACAATGCCAGGTGGCGCCTGGTCCATTTCCGCGGTTCCAGTCAAACAATTCATTTGATCCATTTCCTTCTTCCCAATCTTGTGTAAGAGTATGGACGCTTATTGTCTGGTGCTCGGTGGTTTTTCCTACCTTGCCAACCTCCTTCCAATCATTTTCGTTTGCGACGATATAGAGCCGTAATGTTGCAGATTCTACCTCGTCTTCAATTCCAGAAAGATCAAAGGCTACAAGAACACGGTTTGTCCCAATATGCGATAATCTCAATATCTCATTAGCACCCTCGTTGGTATCGGGCGCGGTCTTTCTCAGATACGTGTCCTTTGATGCCGTGATAACTAGGCTGTCAGAACTGTCAAAGTCGATTTCGTCCTCATCGTCGTCATCATCGTGGTCATTGTCTCTTTCCCACCAGTCTCTGCCGCGGTCGTCGTCATCGTCGTCTCTGTCCCGGTCCTTACTTCTGCCCCTATCGTCTCTGTCCCGGTCCTTGCCGCGGTCGTCGTCATCATCGTCAGCATATGAAATATCGATCAAAGAGATCGCTGGGAGCAAAGATCCAGCAATGAGCGCAAGTGATAATAATATCGTACCAATCGCGGTTTTCGGGACAATTTTGACCAATTTCTTCGGGCATGCGTAGAGAATTGTTCTATATAAGCTATCTGTACAATTTTACCCTTTTTTAGATAAACATAAAATCAAATTTCCATGATATTCAGAGATGTAAATCTAGATTTAAATGTACATGCGGCGGGCGCTATATCGATAGCTTACTTGTATTTGGCAAAGGCTTCCTCAAGGTGCCTGGTCAGTTTTTTGTGCCATTCAGGGAATCCTTCTGGCCCGTCAGGGTAGTTGTAGTAATGATCCACAAGCACCTTGTTCATCGTTGCGCAATATTTCAGATCTTCGGCAAGCTTTTTGTTCATGGCTCCTCTTATCATCATGCCAATCTTGTCAACTGTGCTAAATTCTGGGTGCTCTCCCTTTGTTATCTTGTCGACATCCATCTTGCTCAAAAAGTGCTTCATGCCATAGTTGATCTGCTCGTTCGTCAGGCCTTGCAGCATTCTACGAAAGACTTCAAGGCCGGCAGTCTTGTAGCCATAGTCGTTGATGAAGTGTTTGTTGTACTGCCACAGGCCCTTTTCAGAAGTATCTCCAGCCTGAATGGCTTCAACGGCATCCTTGCCCGCTATCGTTGCCGCTATGATAGCCGGCCCGATGCCGCCGGCGTCAAGTGGCTTTGGCATCCATGCTGAATCGCCAACCAACATGTAGCCGTTAGCGACAAGGCAATCGTTCTGCCTTCTTACGGAAACCTGCCATGTCCCCCAAGCATTACCATCATCTTCTGGACCATCTGCCAAGCGCGGGTTATTGATCACCGGGTTTCTCGCGACATATTCGTCAATAAGAGTCTTGAGGTCTGGGTGTACGCCCATTTGCTTGTTGCGTGCGTCAAAAGCCTTTTGTTGCACTCCAAGGCCAATGTTCACCTTGTTCTTGCCTTTTGGAAAGACCCAGCCATAGCCACCGGGAGCAAGCTTTTGGTCAAGATGTATAATGCAATAGTCAGGATCGAAAAAGGTCTTGTCGTCATGAGCATGGTCAAAGTTGTAAATGTAGCGGCCAGTAGCTTCAAGGTCGTCGCGATCGATCCTACGTTGGATGAACGACTTGATCGGGAGGTTGGTGCGAAGGACGGACGTCACCCCCGTGCAATCTATCACCAGCTTTGCGGTTTTCTTGAAGATCTCTTTGGTGTCAAGGTGTTCGCCTTCAACTCCGATGACAGTATTGTCATCAATGATGAGAGAGCGCAATGCAACTCGCTCCTTAATCTCGACGCCGGCCTTTGTCGCATCCTTTAATTGCCTCTGCGGCAGCAGGCGCCTGTTAAGGATATAGCCCTCGCCATCAAACGAGATCCCAGTTTCGTGGTCAGGCGAATATGCGATGACACCCTTGACAGGATGCTCGATCTCCGGATGGCCCCAGCTGATCTTGATCCTTTCTGTCATATAGTCAACAGTGTTCTTGCCTACGGCATCTCCACAGACCCAGCCAGAGACTGTCTTTTTGCCCTGCTCTGGAATTGCGTTCCGGTCGATCACCAAGATCCTTAGAGACTGGTTCGAGTAGTACATCGCAGATGATGCAACAATAAGGCCAGCGAGTCCTCCACCCGCCACTATAATATCATAGTCTCTATTCATCAGACAGACAAGGCGTCAAGGCGGAAAACGCTATTTAAAGTGTTCCTGTCTGGGCGAGAAAAAACAGACAGAATATAATAACAGTCGTATATCCAAGTCGGATGGGGCGAGATCGTAATGACGGCAACTGCGCCATTCATATTCTTTGATCTTGGACAGACACTCGTCGACGAGTGGGACTTTATTGCGCACTTTGATCAGAAGTTTCTGGAGCTGCTAAATGGCTTCGGTGCCAGGATTGACCAGCGAAACTACCGCGCGGTCCGTGACAGCATCATCCGCGATCGCAAGATCGGAGACGGAAGTGTCAAAGAGCTCATAATCGAGGTATGCAAGATGCTTTCCCCGCCCGGCTACGAAAAAGCCATTGCGAGAAGACTTGAGCCTCAAATAAAGGAAGGCAGGGACATCCTCTTCAGGTTCTTTGATGACGCCAAGCCAACCCTCCAGACACTCTCAAAATACTGCGAAATGGGGATTATAGCCAACCAGTCTGCCGACATATGCAGACTGCTTGAGAAGTCCGGGCTTGACCGGTTCTTCAAAGTACAGGTGATATCGTCTCTAGTGAAACTGAAAAAACCAGACAAGGCCATTTTTGAGCTTGCACTCAGGCAAGCAGGGCGTCAGCCACATGAATGCATAATGGTCGGTGACAGGCTTGATACTGACATCTGCCCAGCTAACATGATCGGCATGACCACCATCAGGACGACAAACTCGCTTTTCGCACTGCAAACACCATCCGAGGAATGCGAACATGCTACATTCACTGTTGCAAGCCTTTCTGAAATTCCAAGCATAGTGGAAAGAATTATCAGTTGATGCTGTAGTAAACAGGCATATGCGCTCTCTTGTCAGGATGATAAGAAGCACCCACACGCACCCAGTCAATCAAGCGCTGCACTGCACTGGGGCGCCCTTTTATGCTGTCGGACTGGCAAATACGGTCGGGCATTTCGCAGGCGTGGATACCAATCTGGCTCTAGGAATTGCAATGTGGACTGCTGCCGTTGGCATGTTTGTTGTGGGACACAAAATAGAAGGCAACATTGGCTCGATGACTCCTGTACTGATTTGCAGGCTCGTCTCAAGAAAAGTTGCCAGATATTATTCTGTCACGCAGAGAATCCATTTCTTGCGAACCTAGCTTTGGCCTGTTCTTGAACATGGAGTGGATTGCGCCTGCGCCATCATTTCTAGTCCGGGGAACGATATGCACGTGGACGTGAGGGATTTCCTGCCCGGCTTCCTTTCCGTTGTGAATTGCAATGGTAGAGGCAGGAACCTGCGAAGCGGTTTCTACTGCACCGACGATCTTCCAAGTTATCCCAAACACGGCCAGGGCATCCTGCTCATTCATCTCCTGCACCTTGGCATAGTGCGATTTGGGGATCACGAGCGTGTGTCCGGCGGCAAGCGGAAAGGCATCAAGGAACGCGACTGCTCGATCGTTCTGTATCAGTACCCTTGCAGGTATTTTGCCTGCGACGATCTTGCAAAAGATGCAGTTTGGGTCTTGCATGTCTGACCTGCCGTATCTCGGTATATTATCATTGCAGCGCGTACCGGAATTGGCGTATAGATCAAGTGGCAGAGCCTGCAAGACGCGCAAGTTTCGCCTTTGAAGCGACGTACTGGTCTGCCTCTTGCGGCAGTCTTACAGAGGCTACTCCTTTTCCGGTTACAGACCCGATCCTTTCTGGCGCAAAGTTGTGCTTTCCCAGATCCTCGATTATCAGGTTTGCAACATCCTTTGTCGCAACTATCAGGTGACAGCCGTTCAGTGATGCTGTTGCGTTCTCAACCAAAAACGCGCTTGAGGCAAATTTCGCAATTTCAGGATTTCTGATGGGTAGTTCGTTTATCTCCAGGTTCAAATTTGCGACTTGCGCCAGCGATCCAAGAGCCAGTATTCCTTGTGCACCGACCGGTTGGACCGCAGCAATGTGAGAGCCCTTGTCAAACGAAGAGCCGTAGTCAGGACAATATTTTGCGATTATCTTGCCCAGTGCAAAGTGAGGCTCGCTGAGGTTCTTAATAGCCACATCCCTTGCTTCTGTAATGGTTGCAAAAGAGATGTTGGACTGTTCGAACTTGTTGATGTTTTCAGCGTCCATCTGGGCGAGGGCATGGAGGCTCAAGGCGATGAGGCCTCCAAACTTGTTGGTGGCAATAATTTCCATGCCTTCTTCGATCTGGTCATACTTGACAGGCAGTTCTTTTGTTGTTGATGCAATTGCACTTGTGCCGTAGAACAGTTTGCCTATCTTGAGCGCATTATAGTCTTCCATTGCAAGATTATAGCGTGAAGTAAATGCGTCCAAGTTGGATCTTATCGTGTCCAGCATCTCCTCAGAGGGCGCATCATATACAGGGAATAGCTTGAATGATGACGATATCCCGCAGCCCAGAAGATTCAAGAGTTCAATTGCAGATGTCATTGCAATGTTGCTGTGGATCTCTGCGTCTGGTGCTCTTGTCACGTCTGTGACCTGTGTGGTTGAAGTGACGCTGGGCATGTATCCCACCTTGTCGCCCCTGTGGAGCTCAATATAGTCCAGCATCCCGAACTGGCCGTCTGGGTGCTCGGTCAGTGCTGTCGATGTGCACGAAACTGACACCTTGGTATTGAATGATTTGAGAAAGTTCTGGAGTGAATCTGCCAGCAGCTGTGGATGTTCACCGATTCCCGTGTGCACGCGGAAGATAGCCATTGCCCTCTTTACTTCGACTTCCCGGTCCACGACAGGATTTGTCAGGCTGTAGACGCGCCGTGTTAGGTCCGGCATCTTTCCCTCGATGTGGTGGAATGAATCGAACCAGCTTGGAGAGATATGGATGCTTGTCCTTTTTACACCTGCGATCGCATTTTTTAGGACAGAGCTGGCTACCTCGTTGGAGCAGGTCGGGATCCAGCGGATGGGATCAAATCCAAGTTTCCTGTATTGATCAACACTTTCCCAAAAATTATCAGACAATTCCAATCTCTCCCAGCAATCACTATATTTAAAGACGAATTTTCATATTATATAGAAGGAACTTGTTAATAAACAACTTCTTTTATCGCCTCATAATCGCGCTTTGTAACGAAACGGAGACAGAAGAAGCATTATAAAGAGTCCGCACATCATTTTCATTATCCATGGGGGCAAAGTTCACTCCAGCAGAGATTGAAAAACTTGCTGGCGAGTTTGAATCAAGATCGGCCCAGGAAATATTGAAGTGGGCTCTTGACACATTTGGCACAAAGATAGGTCTTGCTTCCAGTTTTGGTGCAGAGGATGTTGCAATCATTGACATGATGACAAATATTGACAAGAACAGGACAAAGATCTTTACTCTTGAAACAGGACGGCTGAACCAAGAAACATATGATGTAATGGACGCCATCCGTGCAAGGTACGGTGTTCAGATTGAAGCGTACTTTCCCGATCAGAAAGAAGTCGAGGAAATGGTCAGGTCAAAAGGTATGAACCTGATGTACGAGAGTGTGGAGAACCGCAAGCTCTGCTGCGAAATAAGGAAAGTGCGCCCGCTAAACCGCGCACTTGCTACGCTAGACGGCTGGATAACGGGTATACGCAGGGATCAGGCTGTGACAAGGTCTGCTGTGAAAAAGATCGAGTTAGACGCGGCCCATCGGGGCATTGTAAAATTGAACCCCATAGCTGATTGGACTTCTGACATGGTCTGGGACTATATCCGCAAAAACAATGTACCTTACAACGCGCTGCACGACAAGGGGTTCCCCAGCATCGGCTGCGAACCCTGCACGAGGGCAATAAAACCAGGAGAAGATCCAAGGGCAGGCAGGTGGTGGTGGGAAAACGCAGTGGCTAAAGAGTGCGGGCTCCATTTTGACCCGACGAAGAAAAGGAAACAACGGTGACTAATTTGGCTGGCAATATTCCGTTACCACACGGGGGGAAGCTCGTAAACAGATTTGTCGTTACCTCCGGTTCCAAGGCAGATGGCATGTTCTCTGTCCAGGTGAGCGCGGACCTTCGCAATGACGTTGAGAATATCGCAGACGGTGTGTTCAGCCCCCTAGAAGGTTTTGTTGGAGAAGCAGACTTTCAGAGCATCGTGAAAACCGGCAGGTTGAGCAACGGGCTTGCATGGACCGTCCCAATAGTGCTTGACGTAGATGACCAGACTGCTACCAAAATGAAAGATGCAGGACAGGTTGCACTGGCCACAGGAAGCGAAAAATTCGCAATTCTGCATGTGGAAGAAGTATATTCCTTTGACAGGCTTGCCTGCGCAAAGGCGATCTATCAAACAGACGACATCAAGCATCCGGGAGTCGAGAAGATGGTCAATATGAAGAGCAAGCTGGTCGGCGGCAAAATCGATGTCTTCAAGAAAATGGATCAGTCACCTCTGCGCAGGTACAGGATGACTCCGACAGAAATTCGCGCCGAGATTTCACGCAGAGGTTGGAGAACGGTGGTAGGCTTCCAGACCAGGAACGTTCCGCACGTCGCCCATGAAATGGTGCAAAAGGCAGCGCTCAACCTTTATGATGGCCTTTTCGTCAACCCGCTGATAGGCAAGAAGAAGAAGGGCGACTTTAAGGACGAAGTGATACTCGCTGCGTATGTTTCGCTTATAGAGAACTATTATCCGAAAGACAGGGCAATGTTTGCCACCCTCCACACAGAGATGCGCTATGCAGGCCCAAAGGAAGCCATACACCATGCCATAATGAGGAAGAACTTTGGCTGCTCCCACTTCATAGTCGGGCGTGACCATGCAGGAGTGGGTGGCTATTACCACCCATTTGCATCTCACGAGATATTCAAAGGATATCCGGATCTTGAAATAGAGCCAGTGTTCTTTCCTGCGTTCTATTACTGCAAGAAGTGTCTGAGCTACGCCAATCAGAAGAACTGCCCACACGGGCCGGAATTTAGAGAAGAGTTGAGCGGGACAAAGATGAGAAAAATGGTCAGCTCGGGTGAAACACCTGCGCAACACCTCATGCGTCCGGAAGTAGCGAACATAATTATTTCACATAAAGAGCCATTTGTATAAGATGATAGTACTTTTTTATAGAGCAGCATGTATAGCTCCCTATCACAACTCCTGACAGCAATCTTGTCATTGTAGTCAACCGGTCATTGTTGAGTGTCATTGTGGTGACACTTGTTGCCATTTCTGCCGTTTCGATATTGCTTGCTTATACTTCCCTCCAGAGCACAGAGATACGCCTCGATCTTATCGCACTGCAAGAGGTAAGGAGAGTCGTGGTGGAAGATACGAACCACGCGGTCGAAGATTTGGCCACGAATCTTGACATCGTCAGCAGGAGGTTGCAGATTGC
Organism: Nitrososphaera sp.; assembly: GCA_036381375.1. Classification (GTDB taxonomy): domain Archaea; phylum Thermoproteota; class Nitrososphaeria; order Nitrososphaerales; family Nitrososphaeraceae; genus Nitrososphaera. The sequence continues at coordinate 18,531 of DASVCY010000180.1, forward strand.
AGCATCAAGTTCTAGTTTATTGGAGGCGCAGAATGGCGAAGAGTCGCGCATACTGCTCGACATAGTGAATGTTGGTATCGAGCGGTACGCCCACAGGATAGAGTATGTTGGCAGCAACGGGACCCTTTTGTCCACTACTGAAACAGAGTCTGCTGACCAGATCGGCTCGGATAGATCAGGCCAGCTGTATTACATACAAGTGAGAGAAAGGAACCAGCCCGTCGTCACGGAAATGTTTCTGGAACTAGACGGCACGGCAAGCGTTTCCGTCGCTGTCCCCATCTTTACATCAGAAGGTAATTTTGCAGGAGTGCTTGCAGCAATCATTCCTACAAAGTCCATAGTAAACGAAATTGAAGAACACCTGTCATTCACAGAGAACGACATCTTCTTGATTACAACCGGCGGTACCATAGTAGGACACACAGATGAACAAATAATCGGAACGGATATTTTTGACCAGTTTGATGGTCGAAATGATGTTGTCGACCGGAACTTGCGGATGATGGTCGAAGGCAGGTCAGGAGTATTTGAATACACTTCACCTGAAGGGCAGAGGAGAGTTGCAGTGTATTCCCCAGTGGCTTTTTCCGGCATACACACATGGTCTGTATTGGTAACCTCATCATCATCCCAGAGTCAGGCCTTTTCAGCTGTCCTAAGTGACCAAAGAGTCCTTACAGTGGTAGCAATAATCCTGATAGGAATAACAGCTACAATATTCACGACATTCATCCTTACACTTAACCGAAGGCTCCACAGGGTAGTGCAAAAGCAGGAGCATCAAATAAGAGGCCAGCTTGACGACCTGCGAGACGCATACGAGAGGCTTACGGAACAGGACCAAATGAAGGACGAATTCATCAACATTGCGGCCCACGAGCTCCGCACGCCGGTGCTTCCGATAATCCTCAGTGCAGAAGGCCTGGCAGAAGAGATCGGCACCCAGAATAGCAAGATCGAGATTATTCTACGCAATGCCAAGCGCATAAACAAGCTGACAAACGACATCCTGGATGTCAGCAGGATCAAGAGCAACACATTCAGGCTGCAGAAGGAACAGGTCAGCCTCAAAAAGCTCGTAGAAGAGTCAATCCAGGACGTTATTTTTAAAATGGCAGAGAACAAGAACCAGAACCTAAAGATAGCATTCGAATCAAGGCTGCCGGAAGGCAAAGACGAGATCCCGGCAGACAGAGGCAGACTCAACCAGGTGTTTGCGAATCTTCTGGACAACGCTGTCAACTTTACCGATCAGGGTACGATAACGGTCAGCCTGCAGCAGGGAATGGATCCTGGCTTTATCGAGGTGAGAGTGGCAGATACGGGCAGGGGCATAGACCCGGCGATCCGCCCCAGGCTATTTGAAAAGTTTGCGACAAAATCCGAAAAGGCAAAAGGCACCGGGCTTGGGCTGTACCTTTGCAAGGCGATTGTAGAGGCACACGGCGGCAAGATATGGGCGGATGACAACAGGGACGCCGGCAAGGGCGCCGTGTTTGCTTTTACGCTCCCGGTGAAAGGATGATCCGCGTGTGCGTGTTTATAGTCGAGCATGTGAACCCATGATCCTAGTCCTTTTGTATCAGACAGGGGGCGCGTGTGTTTACTGCTGCTCCATCCCCTTGCTTGAAAGAATTAATTGCTCGAGGCCAGAGCACAATTCAACAACACCGTTTTCCCCAATTGCCCCTTGTTTCTGTATTCAATAGCTCCCAAAATCATGTAGCACTCGACAGATGTGTTCGATTGTCCCTCTGCCACTCTCTTGCAGCTGCTTGGTAGACCAACAACAGCTGGTATACAGTAGTGGGACAAACAGGAGTAAAACGCAGAGGCAGAGTGCAAAAGAAAGAGCATAATCAGACCCAGACCAAGGCTATTTCTCACCAGAATAACAAGTATAATGGAGGCAGCCGACCGGTACCACCGCTGGCAAAAGGCCCCATCTCAAGCCCGGCAAGATCCACCGCGTAGACGTGTTAGCACGGTTACGCCGCCTTAGGATTGCTCCCTCCCGGACCTCACCCATTTCGACGATTCGCGGTCGAGACCGCGCCTTCGCGCAGTTCGCCGCTCATAACCATCCGACACGGCGCGATTTCATTTCAGCAGAGCAAGCGGGTACCTTCCACCAGCGGATTTACCCGGCCGTTACTGATCCTGGCATAAAGCCGATTTCCAGTGTGGGGCACGGCTGGCGCCCCGACCCTCCCTGCCTCCGCTCAATATCTTGCGGAATGCCTATATTTGCTTGTTGGATGATTTCGCCAGCACGCTCACAGTCTTGCAGGCTGAGCATATCTCGCCAGTCGAATCCCGCCCACAGACTGAGCATTTCCGCACCGCCGCGTTTGGCAGATTGCGAAGTGTTTTTGCAATTTTCATCATCGAGCTGTAGGCGTTCAGCTTTATCCCGGGGTGCTCCTTTTCTATATTGTTAAAGAACTGCCGAAGGTCAGTCCGTATGCTCTCGTTCATATATGGGCATTCCTCGGACTGGAACGGGATCTCGCGCTGGAGTGCGTAGAATGCGATCTCGTATTCGTAAATCTCTATGAATGGCTTGACCTTTTTCATGTTGCAGCTAGCATACTGAACTGGTTCCGGATAGATCCAGCCAATCCGCTCCACGTCGCCGGAGAGCATGTTTATCATAAATGTTTGCAGCTGGTCGTCCAAGTTGTGCGCAGTTGCGATGACATCCGCATCCACAGTTTCAGCGGCGATATCTATTGCGCGTCTTCTAAAAGTGCCGCACATGGAGCAGGACGACATTTTCTCTGACGGCCGCAGTATCATGGCCTCGTCCATGTCAACCCCAAAGAGAGACTTGTAGGAGATCACCCTACTCTCCACTCCAAGCTGCGTGCAAAAGTCCTTCACGATCTGCAACGATTCGTCGCGGTAGCCCTTGATACCCTCGTCTATCGTTACTGCAACAAGTTCGTTGCCATTGTTTGGGTGCTGGTCAAAGAGCGTCTTCATCACATACAATAATGATAAACTGTCCTTGCCGCCGGAAACACCGACTGCTACTCTGTCGCCGTAACCTATCATCGAATACTTTGAAATCGTCTTTGCAGCCTTGTCCTCGATAGAGCGCACAAAGCACTTCTTGCACAGATGCTCTCCCGAGTATGCCCTGTGGAACACACTATCGCTCTTTTGGCACTTGCCGCAGATGGCCACAAATTCTAAAAGTTCATTGCAAGGGTTATTAACTATTCGAATTAGTATAACTGTTATTAGATCAAAAGTTCGTATTCTTTCCGTGCCACTGCCCCCAGACATGCTCGACGATATCAACCTCAGAATAATCGACATGCTCACACAGGACGCGTCTCGGCCTTTTGTAGACATCGCGAAAGAGCTTGGAATATCTGACGCGACTGTGCACATGCGGGTGCGCAGATTGGTGGCGGCTGGCATAATACGCCGGTTTACAGTAGCCACGGACAACAAGCTCCTGGGCTACGACCACCTTGCGTTCATAGGCATAAACATGAAGGAGGGATCTGCAGACGAAGTAACGGCGAAGCTGTCACAATACGATGAGATATTAGAAATACACGAGATCCATGGTCGGTTCGATCTTTTATTAAAAGTGCGGGCGAGGAACCTTGAAGAGATGCGCGAAATTGTAGTGAACAAGATCCGCCGGCTCCCCCAGATAACTGACGCTGAGCTGATAACTGTACTAAAGACAGTAAAAGAAGAACAGTCAGTTTCGTTGAAAAAGGACATTTCGGACGCGACAGCAGCCGCAACGTAGGAAGTAGAAAGCTACTTTTGCTGCTTTTCTTTCTTGGACGACTGCCACCAGTCAAGGTACTCGTCGTGATGCTTTCGGCGGGGATCTTCTCTTGACTTTTCTGCCTTGTCGCGGAGCTCGTCTATCTTTTCCCTGGTCGCAAAGAGGCCGCAGCTCTTGCAGATAAAATTCTTGGTAGAAAGGTCGAACTTGAGTTCCCCTCCGCATTCAGGACAAAAGCTTGCCAATCGTAGCTCTATTTGGCTCTCGATAATAAAAGGTTTTCAAGGAACGCGTTCCAACCTTACTATGCACATGCGTTACTCGATTTCAGTGCGCTTTAGCTCAGACGGCAGGCTGGAGGTCAACGGGGACGAAATAGCCATTTCGATCAAATCAGAACCTGAGCGAGGTAGGGCAAACAGGGAGCTTGTGAAAAAACTTGCAAAACATTTCGGTGTGAGTGAAGACCGAGTCAGGATAATATCTGGACTGACATCTCGGAAAAAGATAGTCGAAGTATTATAGAAGATAGCACCACTTTTCTTTTAAGCTTACAGCAATTGCCATTGTCGTGGAGAATACGAAATTGCGCAACCGGCAGCGAGAGGAGGTCATGAGAGAGGTACTGCAGACGGTTATGGGACAGGGTGCGGGCATTTCAAAGATTATGTTTTATGCATACCTGACCCATTCGCAGGCGACGGCCTGGCTTTCTCGGATGGTTGAGGACGGGCTGGTCGTAAATGATGTCAAGCGAGGCAAGAGGTTCTACAGAACCACACCAAAAGGAGTAGAATACTTGAAGGTGCTCAAGAACGCATGCGAGCCATCGCATATGGAAATAAGGACACCAAGAGCGTGATATTCGGCGCATGGACTTTGGTCGTCATCCAGCCTGAGGCAGTCAGTTCGCCCGTCGAAGCACCATGCACCGAATAATCGATATCATCCTTTTTGAAAATTAAACCTTTACTGCAAAATCCTGCCGGCATCTGCCTCGACTCTTGCAACTAACCCATTCTTTATCACAGGCGCACCTTTTGGAAGATCAACTACCGGGATGTTGGCTATTGCACATCCGGAGGCAGTGGTGATATCGGCCTTGGTGCACACTACTGCATTCGGCGCAGTTCCATACTCGCCCAACGAATAGATTGCATACGCACCGACGCTGCTTCCAACCGAATAAGGGAAAACGAGCACTGTGCCCTTGATCGATTTGCCATGCAGCTCGTGTTTGGAGTCCGTTATCGTGCCCGTTTTCTGGTCCACCATCGCAAGAAAGTTTATCGGCTGCGATGTGACCATTGCCGGCCCTTCGCCCGAACCTCCGACGATTTTCTTGCAGTTGTTGATTACTATCGTCATATCATTCTGCGTACTCCTTTGCTATCGTCCTGATGTCCTTGAGGGCAACCTTGACCCTGTTAGAATTGTTCAGGTAGTAGGCACCCTTGACGCTGTTTGACACAACAGAATCATACCTTTCCTTTGCGACATAAGGAGTCAGACATGTGCACGAGTCGCACATGAATTCTGCCCCTGCCTTTTCCAGCTTGCCCGTGAGCCCGACCTTTGTCGCCTGGTTGTGAATCGCCCTTGAGCAGAATATCATGCATCGCCTGTTGAACTTTTTCCCTTCGGTGAGCTTTGCCAAGAGGTCGAGCTCGTTCATTCCAAGCTGGGGGCTTCCAAGCGCGACAATGTCGCCATCATCCGCCGTGGAGATTTCATCCATTATCGCTTTCGCTTCCTTCTTGCCAAACGAGATCGTCTCCTTGGCTTCGCCCAGAGTAAACATGCCACAGGAGCCCGACGTCCCGATGGCAGCGGACAGCGCCTTTGCCTCGATGGTCGACGGCTTTGGTATGTTGAAAGCAACCGAGCTATCCTTGATCATCTTGCCGGCGAAGTAGCCAAGCAGCCCATAGTCCAGCTCGTTTTCAAACTTGAAATCCGGCTTTATGGCGATTTTCGGGTTCCTTCCCTCTTCGAGCCTAAGATCAGAGAGTGGCGCCTTGCCGGTGACTGAACTTGCTAGAGCGGACAGCGCGCTTTCCTTGTTTGTTTTTAGCCCCATCAATGAATTTGCAAAAACTGCTGCATTGCTTTCTGCAAAGCTGACTGCCGATCCCTTTTCCGGCAGGTCGAAAACCTCGTACGGGGTGCAGGTGAATGAGGGCGTGACTCCCATTCGCTCGTATGATTCGACAATGCTTCTCTGCTTTTCCTGAAAGCTTTCGGATATGCCTTCGGGATGGTTCCTGTCGTAGCCCATCGGGTTGACGGTCGTCTTGACCGTGACCTTGGCCGTCCTGCTGAACTTGTCGAGGAACTGCACTCCCGCATCTCCAATGGTGTTATAGTTGACGCCAGAGACATGCGCCCATTTTATCGGAACGAGCTTTTGCGCGCCGGTGGCCTCGCCTATCGCGACCAGAATCCTATATGCAGATGCGAGCGCCTCGCCCTTCTTACCGGCCAGCGCTTCTTCTTCGTCCCTTGTGAGCTCCAAACAGCTACTATAATTTCTATAAAGACTATAAGAACCATTATGCAATTATATCCATTGCACGCAGTTTCTGTGCAATGGCAGCCAAGGTCCCGATGAGACTTGTTTTGAAAAAGATGGAACGGGCGCTTAACCGCGAAAAGCCTCCGCGGCTCACTGCGCTCAGAGGACTCCAGAAGGAAGAGCAGGGTGACTCTTTCAAGATCCTCATTGGGACGATCCTGTCTGCGCGCTCAAGGGACGAGAACACAACCAAAGTCGTCAACAGGCTCTTTGCAAGGTTCAAGACCCCCCAGGAATTGGCAGCGGCTGACGTTGACGAGATCAAAAAGATAATCCACAGCATCGGATTTTTCAATGTAAAGGCGGAGCGCATCAAGCGGGTCTCGCAGGAGCTGGTCAGTAAATTTGCGGGGCAGGTACCTTCCGACATCGACCAGTTGTTGGAACTCCCCGGAGTAGGCAGAAAGACTGCCAACTGCGTGTTAGTCTATGCGTTTGACAAGCCGGCCATACCTGTAGACGTGCATGTCCACAGAATCTCAAACAGGCTCGGGCTCGTTAGCACCAAGACGCCTGAGCAGACCGAACGCGAACTAAGCAAGATTGTGGACCGACGCTTGTGGACAAAGGTGAACGACACATTTGTCATGTATGGTCAGAACATCTGCCTGCCGGTAAGGCCAAACTGCAAGGTCTGCGACCTGAAAAAGATGTGCCGCTACTACTCCTCCTCCACCAGTCTTACTTCCTCTTCTTGAAGATCAAGAGCCCTGCTATCAGGCCGCCCACGCCCAGCGTGACGGCAAGGGGCACATAGTAGAGCGATGACTGCTCGAAGCTCCCAAACATCAGCTCAAAGGAGATGTTGCCAGAGTAGACGTTGGCCGTGGTCTTGTTGACGTCGTTGCCATAGACGGCTATCGAGCTGAGCGCAAAGCCTTCGATATCCAGCCTGTCGACCACAGTCCTCCTGCCGTTGGTAACCGTGACTCCGCCGTTCTCGACGCTTGTGACCGTTATCGGAGCGTTTGTGGACCAGCCGTTTTCCTCGTCATACATTCGTGCGTATCCTGTTTCCTCCGTGTTGAACGCCACCCAGTACCTTTTGGATTCTCCTCCGTACATCACAAGCTCGATATACTTCTCGCTTGGAGCGGCTTCCTGAAACCTTATCACTGTCCTTGAGTCGTCGCTTTGAACATATTCCAGATTGTTCCTTATCGTCATTATCCAGCTAGCGTCTTTTGGCTCGTCAAAGGTATAGACCAGCGGGTTGTCCTCGCTACGATTTGATGCGTCATAAGGCAGGGTGAAACTCTCAATCCTGTCTGTCTTCAAGTCGAGGTAGTCTTGCTGCGCCCAAGCTACAGAGGGCAATAAGACCAAGAGCGAGAGTACTGCTGCAAGCAGCTGGCGCATGTATTGGAAATTGAATCGCTTTAGTAATATATACGACTCGCCATCGTCCCAGCTGCGCCACAAGCTTTGACATGCAATGATGGCCCTCGTGTGGAATCGCGAATGAACAAGTTGCTCACGAGCAATTCGACAAATGTCTGTCACATCTTCGGCGCAAGCCGATTGGCTGCACATCGTTAGCTTTGGTCAGCATTTCCTAAATGCTCGTTTGTGGCGGCTCCCGCCGCACTTTTTGGCAGATTTCATGGTCAAAGCAGGTGGAACGGCCGTTCCAAGCATTCCTGATATATCGCCTACCGAAAGTAATAGATGGTAGTAGCAGGTTGTATACCGCTGCCGGTTCATTGATAGATAAGAAAGCTATAGTTGCATCGTTCTTTTTGCTGCTTTTTGCATTGCCGCTATCGGCATTTGCCCAGTCATTTACTGTGACCACTAACAAAGATATTTACACGATCGACGAAAAAGCGATAATCGTAGGTGTCATTCCTGACGACGCGCCTGACGGCTATGCCGTCCTGATAAAGGCTACCGGGACAGCAGGTGACTGCATTTCGCAGCATATTCTGCCAGCAGCTGACAACTCGTTTATGTCAAAACCACTGGCGATAGACGAGTGTGGATTGGGGCAAGTCACGGTGTCGGCGTCCTATGCGGAAGAAAGAGTGACTTCTACGTTTATCATCTCAAATAGCAGCGGGGTAAATGCAGGAAACAAGCTAGAGCTCCGCACGTTGAAGAACGTTATACTCCAAGCACAGGAAGCTGCAAACGCGAGGGTAAGGGAGCTGGTTGAGAACAATTATATCCTGCCTGAAGAGGTTGCGCGGAAATACGGAGAGGGAGTTTCTAGCGCATCCCTTGCACTTCAAGCTATAGAGTTTGGGGA
>DASVCY010000181.1:0-3104 GCA_036381375.1 Nitrososphaera sp.
TAATTCACGATTTTAGCATGGATTCCGGGTATTCGAAAACATTCAGAAATGACGATTTTTCTCATGCAAAAGAATGTAATTCACATCCGTTTCATTGAACCTTGCAAGAATGCAACCTTTCTATAGATGAAATATCTGAAAAAGTTTATCAATCAGCAGCAGCTTTTTATCCGCGGGGTGGCAGGCACATAGCTCATTCAGATACCGGGAAGGAGAGAAAGCATCACTATCACATTTATGACGATGCTACCATAGAAAACATGGTTCGCTACTACAAAGTAGAGGAAAATTTTGACTCCCTGTTGCGCTACATCAAGAGCCGCAGCGTCCGAGAACACGTTCCCTAGTTTTATAACCGCCATCCTCTCGCAGTATTTTGCACAAGCGGAAACGAGTATATGTAATAGGCATTACTGCTGCGGTATCCGTTGTCATCGCAGGCTACTTGGCTTACCAGCAGGCTGCGAGACGGCCATTTGCGCTTGAAGTCGATGCCATCACGGATACCACGGATGTTGGTATCCAGTTAGTATAGAGTCAGGGTAACTAACGTGGGCACCCAGCAGCTGACGGGCATCGTAGTCGAAATGGGCGAAGATGACATGCATCAAATGCCCTTCCTACATCCCGGCCAGTCGTATTATTTCTATCCGGGCCCTGAAACCCAGGTGTCCACAGTAGAGGTCATCACAAATGAAGGGATTGTGATTGAAAGCAACTACCGCTCACCGGCAAAGGTGCTAGGTCTGCAGGCTGCTGGCAGATGACGATAGGATATAAATGAGAAAAAGCTTACAGACTGCACCTTCAAGTTGACGCTGATATTTCCAGATTCGACAGAGTCGGCTGACCTGTCTTCCAGGTACGGCTACGACAAGTGGCTCGTCGGCAGGTTTTTGCAATTTGTGCCCAAAGTAAAGGATTTTCTTGACAAAATGGAGAGACCTCCGACTCAATACATCAGGGTCAACACCCTAAAAACACGCGTGGAAGTCATCGAATCAAGGTTGCGCTCAAAGGGATTTGAACTGGAAAAGACAGCACTCCCAGAAGTTCTTGCTGTCAAAAAAGCGCCCATGGCGACGGGGGCGACGAACGAATATCTTTTGGGTTACTACTATATACAGGACCTCAGCTCATGCATGGCTGTCGATTCCCTAGACGTGTGTGAAAACCATAGTGCCCTCGACATCGCGGCAGCCCCTGGCGGCAAGACAACATTCATGGCGCAGAGGATGAAGAACACCGGCTCGATAATTGCTCTGGAGCCAAGCGAGAGAAGGGCAAGGTCAATGTTGTTCAATCTCACGCGCTGTGGAGTATATAACACGTGCATATTGAAAATGGACGGGGTACACGTGGAAAAACTTGCTAGAAAGTTTGACAGGGTACTTTTGGACGCGCCATGTAGCTGTGAAGGCGTGATCGCAAAGGATGCCACAAGGAAGACCAGCCACACTCCGCAGGATGTCGACTATTGTTCTAGCAGGCAAGTGAAGCTGATCGAAGCAGCTACCAAGACGGTCAAGCCTGGAGGAATACTGGTGTATTCCACCTGCTCATTTGCACCCGAAGAGAATGAAATGGTGGTCGATCGGTTGCTGAAGAAATTTAGCAACATCACAGTCGAGCCCCTGAAATATGGCAGCGGCGGGTTGACAAGATTTGGCGAAATTACATTTGACAGCCAGCTGAAAAACACTCGTCGCCTATATCCGCATATACATGACACCGGCGGCTTTTTCATAGCAAAGTTGAGGATCAATTGACGACGACAGCATATCGCAAGCCCACCCAGGAAGAAAGGACGAGGATAAACAGAGCGCTTAACAGGTGGGGAGTCTTTGAATTCTTTAAGGAAAAGTTGCTAATGGTGCAGGAAAACGACAAGAAGATAACGAAAATGACGACAATATATCTTGTCCCTAAGGAGCTTGAAGAGCTGGCGGCGATGCAGCCTATTGCTATGGGTCTTGCAATCGGTGTATTAAGAAAGGAATTTGTGCCAACTGTGGCCGGTGCGGACCTTTTTGCCAGATTAGGAAGAAAGGAGAACAATAACAACAGGCATTACGTCACTGTGAATGAAAATGCGGAAAAGCTAGTCCTCTATGGTAGAGACATAATGGGGGACTCGATAAAGGAGGCTTCTGATATGCTTGACGAAAATGAGCTTGTAGCTATCCTGAACGTAAATGGAGAAGCAATAGGAGTCGGCAGAACAAGGTTTGCAGGCAGGTCGCTATTCCAGAAGGGAAAGATTACGATAACAACAATAGCCGACGCCGGTTGTTATCTTAGGGAAGAAGGCTAGGCTAGGCTTCGACTTGTACGTTGCTTAGAACAGATTTGACATAGTCAAGTGTCGTTGAGAGCGTGTCGCATATGATCTCGACGGACATTCCACTGTCATACAATTCAAGTATTTGTTCATCGAGGTCGTATTTTGCCTCCTCCTCCGTTCTCATTATTTACTTTAAAAGCGGAATCTTGGATAATAGGCATTATGATCGAAATTGTATATACTTGATTGTGAAATAAGATTAAGCGCTAGAGAGGGGGAGGGTACCTCCTGCGCCCACCCTGCTTTTTCTTACTTTCTTGCCTTGAACAGGATGAAGATTGCTATCGCCCCCATCATGCCACCTAGGACTAAGAGAACTTGGATCGGGAATCCTCCCGTCGAAGTCTGCACTCCCGCTGGCGCTTCAAGGGTTACTACTGCAAATTCATTGCCTCCAGATTCCTGCACAGCAGAATATCCTGCGATTGTAAGCTGGGCGTTAGGCGGTGGAGTCGTAGAGTGCACCTGAACATTTGCTCCCCCGATGTTTACAGAAGCATCTCTTTCCACGGACTCATGAGTTCCTTCCCTGAGACTGCTCTCACCCAAAGAATAGACAGAAAGCACTTGTGCGCCTTCCGTTCCCTGAAGACCCACACTCTCCCCATAAGCACCCACAGGATCAAAGAGCACATGCCACGTCGATAGTGGCGCATCAAAGTCCTCAAAGTTTAGGATAGGATCTACCAAGACTTGACGAGCATCTGTGTCCATGAGTTGGGTTGCGACATTAGGATAAAGCGCTTGAAGGAGGCCGATA
>DASVCY010000182.1:0-16591 GCA_036381375.1 Nitrososphaera sp.
AATCGGCCGTGTGCCCATTGACATGATATCTCGGATGACTCCTCCAACTCCTGTGGCCGCACCTCCGAAAGGTTCTACAGCTGAGGGGTGGTTGTGGCTTTCAATGTGTACCGTCAGGACATACCCGTCGCCAACGTCAAGAACTCCTGCGTCATAGCCTGGACCCACTACAACGCGCTTGCCTTTTGTAGGCAATAGCCTTAGGTATTTCTTGGAAGACTTGTATGAACAGTGCTCTGACCATTCTGCACCGACGATGTCCTGTTCAACCTCGTTTGCCCTCCTCTTCAGGTTTGATTCAAGGTACTCTAGCTCTTGCTTTGTAAGGACACCCATATCTACGCTATCGCCTTTTGCTTGAGGTTTGACACAAGCGATCTGAAAATCATAATTGCGTCATTCTTGGCACCTTCTACTGCCAGAATGCTTTCACTTGCTCTCTCCGGGTGAGGCATCATACCCATCACATTTCCCTCCTCATTACAGATCGCCGCTATAAGATCAGACGATCCGTTCGGGTCATCATTGAAATACTGTAAAACGATCTGGTTCTTCTTCTTTAATTCCTTCAAAATCTTGTGATCGGCCACGTAGCGGCCTTCGCCGTGTGCCACAGGGATCTCAAACGTTTGTTTTGGCGCAAACTGGCTTGTGAACGGCGTCTTGTTATTCTTGACTTCGACCCTTGTCCACCGGCACACAAAACGAAGCGAGTCGTTCATCATCAGCGCCCCCGGGAGCAGTCCAGACTCGACTAGAATTTGAAAGCCATTGCATATTCCAAGGACGGGCAGGCCTTCCTTTGCCATCCTCTTTACCTCCTGTACAATTGGGCTATGAGCAGCGATGATACCAGCGCGCAGCCTATCTCCAAATGCAAAGCCGCCGGGAATGATCATGGCGTCATAGCCCGAAATGTGATCCTTGGTGTGCCAGATGAAGTCTGCCTGCACACCCATGACATTGTTAAGAACATGATGAACGTCACGGTCACAGTTACTGCCGGGGAAAACGGCAATCCCAATCTTTGCCATTACAGCGAGTGAGACTTGACAGAGCTCGTATTAATATCTTCAGATTAGCGAATTCCGCACCGGCTCATAGTAGTAGTAATTCATGATAGCATTGTTTTTATCTTTGACTGATTCTGGGAAAATGGTATATGGCAGGTGGAGTAGTTCGCGACATTATGACGAAGCAAATAGTCATGATAGACCATGACAAGTCCGCCTTGGAAGCTGCCAAGATAATGTCGGAGAAGGGCATCAGCTCTGTCTTTGTGGTCAAGAATGGCGAGCCTGTCGGGATCGTGAGCGAACGTGACTTTATCAAGAAAATATGTGCCAAGGAGCTGCCGATCTCCCAGGTAAAGATGGAAGACATTATGTCCAGGATACTAACAACTGCCGATCCCGAGACACCAATCGAAGTGGCCATTCAGAGGATGGTGAATCACAAGATCCGCCGCCTCCCGATAATGGACAACGGCAAGCTGGTCGGCATAATCACAGTGACAGACTTGGCAAAGCACTTGCGAACCACGCTACTGTTAGAAGGCGCTCTTAGCGACTCTAACAACCTTGATGATGTTTTTTCAATGCATGACGATAAACATTAGAAAAATAAAGAAAATGAAGGGTTAGGTTGATTCTGATGCAGTCTTTTTATCCAGCTTTCTCATCCGTGACTCTATTACCAGTACAGCAGCAGTCACTCCGATAAAGATGGCCTGCATCGATTCGATAGCTACTGCCATTTCGTTGACTCCGCCGCCCCTACCCGTTATAGGGTTGCCCGGGAACCTCGTAATTGTCCAGATGACCATCAGAAGTGCCGTTCCGCCAATCCCAATCCCGTACCATACCTTGCCCCATCTCCGGACCATCGGGAGAGCCCAGAACACCTGAGCAGCTCCGCCGATAAAGAAGAGAATCGCGCCATTTGGGTTAAAGTTCAGCATGTTTGGAGCCAGTACAAGATGCAGGATGCCTGCTATTGCAGTTGCTGCGGCTGCTACATAGTTGAGCACTATTGTTTTCATACTTTTTCTCACTTCTCCTCTTTCTCATATTTATACAGTTAGTAGGCAAAGTTCAGCTCGTGGCTAGAACCTCTCTGCACTTCCATGGTAGCAATCTTGTCTGTCCCATCAGGGTAAGCGACGTACATGATGTAATCTCCTGGCGGCACGTCAATGTAATACTGGCCGTTGACTGAAACAAACGCGCTTGCAGCAAAGTCTGTCCCCTGTTGCACTGCCAGAACGGTAGCGCCTATTGCAGGTAAGCCCCCTGGTCCGCCAACGTATCCATGCAGGACTCCTGGCTCAGAGCCAGCCAGAATACGCGGACTGACGTTGGTGTTGGGAAAGATGCCACCGCTTATTACGAATCCCGCAAGGGCTATTGCACCTACTATCCCTGCCGCAGTGTATGCGACTATCTTGCTGTTCTCTTTCCTCTTCAAGGAAGAAGGAGCGTCTTTGCTTCTTTCAATCTGCTGAACGCCTGACGAGGGCTCGGGAGAAGGGGCAATAGTCTGCTCATATCTATTTTTTTCATGTTGTCGATGCTCGTGTGAAGCTCCGTAGCTGCCAAGCCCGCCGGTATATTCCCCGGTAACTTCTATTACTTCTTCTGAATCTGATATTTCCTTGAGCATTTCCAATGTCAGCTTTTGGTTCACTGCATAGTGAGTACCATTATCGTAGACAGCTGGGCTCATACCTGTCTTGCTGATTATATAGTTTCGAACCTCTTCGACATTCAACCCGGGTCTTGTAAATACTTCGACCATGTATATGGGAACCACGCCCGGGTTCTCCATCTGGCGGAGCAAGAGGTCGTCTATAAGTGCAGGGTCCACCTTTGGGAGATGTTGCCGGTACTTTTGCTGCAATTCCAGAAATCGATCCTTTAGTTCTAATACTTCACTCATATGCCTAATAATATGCAAAGTCGATTGATATTCTCTCTTTAACAGGCCGGTTCAGTCTTTAGCAGACTTGTTTAAATTTCACAATTGCTGTTTAAAGATTAGCCGGAAGAAGGGGAAAAGATCGTACTCCAGTCTTAATGGACACGATGAAAATTTTAATTATCGTGGACAGAATATTTAAGCATGGAGGAAAATTATAATGATTATTCGCTCGCCTCCGAGTTATTCATGGAGCTTGCCAGTGAAACAAGGTTTTCCATACTGGCTTCGCTAAGCAAAAAACCATCCAAGCTTAGTTCCTTATCAAGAGAGCTTAATGTTACGGTTCAGGATGTACACCGCAATCTAAACAGGCTTATGCAGGAAGGCCTTGTAAAAAGATTTGACGGCACGTTCTACGCAACCGAATATGGCAGGATAGTAATGAAACAGATTCCAGATTTCATGGTCATGAAGAAGAACAAGAAGTATTTTGAAGAACATAACCTGTCGGGGGTCATTCCAGACAAGTTCCTACAGAGGATCGGCGTGCTGGAAGATTGTAAGCCAATAAGCAGCGTAACGGCTGTTTTTCAGGGCTTGAAAAAGCTCCAATCATCATCAACTAGCTCGCTAAGGATTGTGGTCTCTCAGGCTTGGCCTGAAGAAGGAGAGATACTTATTGACAGGGCCGGTCACGGAGTCAAAGTATCTGCGCTGATCGGCCACAATACGATATTCCCAAGGAATGTAGTTGAAAACATTATGCCGAAAATGAATGAATTGATTCCAAAGGGATTTCTTGAGAGGAGAATGATTGAACGGGTGGATGTAGCTCTTTTCATAGCCGACGACAAGGCAGCTGCAATAGCATTCGCAAACCCAAAGGGCGAGGTTGACATGAATACCATGTTCATAGGCGAAAGCCCGGCGTTCTGCGAATGGTGCTTGGATTACTTCGAATACATGTGGAAAGATTCGAGACCTTTCAATATTAACAAGGTCAAAATAGTAGAATACTAGCTATCAGACCTTCCCTGCCGCCTTGATGGTGCAGCTACTTACTACTGGGTTGAATATGCGCAGTTCCTCGCACAGTCTTTTCACCGTCGCTTCGGCCTCCTTCTCTGACTTTGAATTCACGATCATCTTGAGCATCTTGGCCGACCTCACCGATTGGACGCTAGAGTAGCCGCCCTTGACCACAAGGTCCCGGTGGATCGTTTCTCCTTCCGGATCGTTGATGTAGGGCTTGTTTTCAATCACTACCTGCACTAAGAACTTTGGCACAGGTTCACCAAGATTCATGCGATTTAAATACATTGTTTATTTACATGAACCGCCCAAGCACTTTGGTGAACAGAAGAAAGGTTCCAACCGACGGCGGGATGAGGCCGAGCATGAACATATTTGGCTTTTCATCTCCGGGAATGTCCGAATTGCCAAGCATCACTATTACGACAAAGAATGAGATCAAGAGGGTTACCCCGAAAAACAATGCGGCACCCATCATGAAGGCTAACAGCTTTAGATTGTCGCGCCTTTTGTTTTTCTCCGTCTGCAACATATTTGTTGTGAAATGAGCCGTAGATTAACCTTTGCGAAAACGCCGTTTAATTAATAAAACGCAATATCATTAGAGCGCACGAGGTCATGTAGCTCAGCCTGGCCAGAGCGGCTGACTTGTAAACTTGCGCGTCAAGAAATCAGCAGGTCGTGGGTCCAAATCCCACCATGACCTCTTCTATTATTACACACATATCTTTAAGAATTGATCCAATCTTCCTCAAGTCACATGAAGCAGGGGATAAACCCGTACGGGGAGGAGGTCTGCAGCTGGCAAGAAATCGAGTGCTTGGTAAGAGAAATTGCAATTCAAGTGAAGAAATCAGGGGTCGGATACAACTGTATCCTTGCAATTACGAGAGGAGGCATTGTCCCTGCCAGACTGCTATCCCGTGAGCTCGGCATCGATGCAATACAATTTATCCCTGTGCGCAACAAGACTGTTATCAAATCAGAGATGCCTGCCCTTGACATTGGCAAGCAATACCTTGTGATTGACGATATTTATGATACTGGCGACACATTTCACAAGGTGGCGAATGTATTGAATGGGTTCAATTGCGACTACTGCTTTTGCATGAGCAGGCACAAGAGCCACGGCATAACAGCCAAGGTGCTCGACCACAACAAGTGGATAGTTTTTCCGTGGGAATAACAAGTGGCTAGTTATCGCGCCAAATCGCCTTTGTTCTTGCCAGTGCAACAAATCCTATCACATAAGCGATCTGCACTGCAAAGCCAAAGCCAAGCGACCAATCCGCGGGCGTAGGTTCGCCCATGATGTACTGCAGCATCAGAGATGCATGAGTAGTTGGCACTGCGTATGCCAGTGGCTCCAATACGTCAGGCATGAAGGTTATTGGATAGAATACAGGAGGCAAGATCGTCAAAATCACGTTCACAAACGAAATGATCTGTGTGGCATTCCTCATATGCAGCATATGGGATGACAAAAAGAATCCCATTGCAGACATTGAGCCCCAGATGAGCAAGATCGTTGTGACAAGTAGAGGAATGCTGAAGACTGAACCTCCGTTAAACACAACCAAGGATGCAAGTACTACCAGTGCGGGTAAGCCGAAGAGCAGCTCCGACAGCGCAAGACCCATCATATATGTAATCGGTGAAACAGGCGATGCGACAAACACATCCTGGACTTTGTACTCAGTTTTGTAGAAGGAGATATCCTGCCCAAGAGCGAGACCGTATCCCACCAATGCCATCACAAGGCTTCCTGCAATTGCAAAATCGGTCCATCCTCCGCCACTGATAACATAGAGCACAAACAGTAGAGAAAATGGACTTATTGCCGTGAATACTAATGATGTAGGGTTCCTGCGTAGCCATAGCACGCCGGTCATGTAGGCGATAAGGAATGCCTGTCTCACAGGGATCATGTTATTCGTACTAGATTCTGCCATTTTGATCATCATCACCCCCGATTCCCCCACCCACAATGTGGACAAAGACATCGTCAAGCGTCACAGGCGATACTGTGAAGGCAAGGTTCTTGCGAAGTGCGAGCTCCGAGAGCTCGCGCACGGTCGATTCGAAGGTAAAGACACGCAGGGTTCCTGCACCGGTATCAACTACAGAGCCGTATGACTTGAGTGCGTTCATGTCGACGCCGTTGCGCGCAATGTCAACTCGGATGTTTTGAGGGATCACTCTCCGCAACTCCTGTATCGTGCCCTGTGCAACAATCGCCCCTCTATCTACTATGACAATATAATCAGACAGCACCTCGGCTTCGTCCATATAGTGAGTCGTGAGGAGTATTGAGCCTCCCTTGTTTTTCCAGTCCTTTATTGCAGACCAAACCTGCCTCCTTGAAACAGGGTCAAGGCCGATGGTGGGCTCATCTAGGAAAAGCAGCTGGGCATCGGTGGCCATAGCCATCGCGACCAAGATCTTCTGTTTCATTCCGCCTGACAAGTTCATTGCAGGCCTGTCCTTCGCATCATACAGCTCGAGCTTGCGCAGAATTTCTCCCGTCTTTTCTTTAGCTGCCTGTTTTCCTTCACCCCTGATCCGGAGCCAGTTGTAAACATGATCCCACGAAGTAAGGGCCCGGAGCGGCCTACCCTCCTGCGGCACTACTGAAATAAGGTTTCTCACCTGCTTTGCTTCTTTCATAACGTCGTAGCCAAGCACGCTGATCGTTCCAGCAGTCGGCGCAAGTTGGGTGGCACATATTCGCACAAATGTAGTCTTGCCTGCTCCATTTCTCCCCAGCAGAGTAAAAACTTTGCCTGCATCCACCTTGAGTGAAACATCAGAAAGCGCAGCCTTCTGTGTGCCCTTGTATATCTTGGTCACGCCAGTGGCTTCTATGGCAAGCACGAAGTATCTGCACGCAAGCCTCCAATGTAGACTTTCTGCTTGCCAAATGAGAACGGAGCACAACTTTCACACCCCTTTTGAAATTAATTGTAGTCTTTTTTGGTCGCTGTGATGGACTGGCCCGCATTTTGCGCAGTGATGCGAATGGACTTGGAGGTCAGCCACTGTAGAACATACGCCAGCAATGACCAGGGTTCGGTATTTGTAGTTGGAGGAAAGATCTTTTGACATGATTGATAAGATTCAATACCAGAGCCGTACAGTCGGCAAATGGTGAATGAACCTTTTGTTGCAAATTATTACCATCTTGCTCTAAGAACCGCCTTCCGAAGGACCAATCCGAGAGCATCGTTGGAAGACCTTGCGCAAGGAAAGAGCAGGATCTTCTAATAGAATTATGTTTTAGATATACAAATAAGTCCCTCTGTGCTAGGTACTGCATCAATGAGAAAAGAGTTCATAGTCGCCAGGATTGAGGCATCTCAGGACGGTAGCCCATATGTCTATGTCACGTTCAACGACCCAAAGGAGTACAAGCCAGACAGGCCCAACATGAATCCATTTGGATCTGGCGTGGCGACTTTTAACTCGATAGAGGACCTGATGAAGAACATGCCGAAGGTAATGGCAAACATCCCCGGTCTTGGTGGCGGGCTAACTGAAACCCCTACAATAAAGCTGAGCATGAGAGAGTATCAAGACATGGGAATCAAAGTCGGTGACAAGGTCTACATCGAGATCCAAAAGGTAGATAGCAGCGGGGTCTAAAAGAAGACGATGCTTTGATTTAAATACAGAAGCCGCGTATTATTGTTCGATTGGGACAATCAGTCAATGATAGAAGGGTTCGCGCTGAAGTAAAACTTCCCCTGATCCTTATCCATACGCCTTTTGGCCTTGACTTTTTCGATAGGGTCGCCAAATGGCGAATTGCCAAGTTCTATGCCGACTTCAACACATACCTGATGCCGGCCATAACAGGGCTTGCAATATTCCTCATCTTGGGTTCACTTGCCATCCTAATCGCAAACTCGGGAGCACGAGATGGCGCGGCATCGATTGGGCCACAGGCCAACCTGCTGATTCCAGGTCTGAACCCATATCTTCCCTTGACATATGGCTGGGCTGCGCTTGTAATTACGATAATAATCCATGAGGCAGGACATGGCATTGTAGCCCGCGTCTATAACGTCAGAGTCGATTCTACTGGTATTGTATTGTTGCTCGGCCTGCCAATAGGCGCATTTGTCAATATTGAAAGGGATGAGCTGAACAGGACCACTCTGAAGCAAAAGAGCGCAGTCCTGACAGCAGGTCCGCTAAACAACATGATACTTGCAGGCGCTTCACTGATAGGTCTGTTCCTGATCATTTCGACCCTTACGCCTCTGCCTCCAGATCCAAACACCCCACAATTTGGCATCATGGTGGTCAGCGTAAACAGCGAATCGCTAGCATCATCTATAGGCATGGAGCCAGAATCCGTGATCCAGTATATCGACGGCCAGGAAATCAGGACGATTGATGATCTGCGCACCCAGCTCATGGCAAACGTCGGCAACACGGTAGACATTACTTGGATTAACAGCGCAGGTGATGTAGTAACCCGCCAGGCCACCCTAGTAGAATCAATACTTGGGGTGCAAGTGACTCCGCTGCCGCCTGACCCTCAGGCAGTCCTTGACAGGTACGAAAGCGCGTTCGGCTCAAACCCGCTTGCGCTCTTGCTGCCTCCGACCATACAACAGGGAGTGATCCCCTATTCTGACCTCATGGCTCCAAAGTACGAGTCAACCGTCTTGGGCAGCCATGCCATATATGCGCCGATAGCCAACATGCTCTTCTGGCTCTGGTTCATCAACTTTAACGTCGGCATATTCAACGCGCTGCCGATTGGTCCCCTAGACGGAGGCCAGCTTTACAGCGCCTTGATAGAAAAGCGCGCAAAGTCGCAGGTGCTAGCCAGGAATACAAATATGCTCCTAACGCTCGTCATGGCCACAATAGTTGCAATAGCAATACTACTCCCCTACGTACCATTCTAACAACATCGCAAACTTGCTGTCCAACGAACCTTCAGTGCCATGTTCGACAACACTTGGCTTCTAGCATTTATGTAGGATATGAGAAGCAAAGAGGCCGCACGCTGTTCACAGTAGATCAGAACTTCGTCATTCTGTGTGGTGTCAAAGCCTCCCGCTCTCGCCGTTTCTGAAGATATGTACGTTTGTTTGTGTAAGCACTAATTCTGGTGCCTAGCCGACAAATGAGCCAGTTGAAAATGAAGTATGGCTGGATCAGCTCACATACACAACAACATCATATCTCGATGCCAGATCTGCCGCTGTCGTTTGTGATTTCTACCTTATTTATCGGCTAAAAGAGGGATAGAACAACGTTCTAGCAATGCTGCACCGGTTGAAAATGAACCAGTTCATTTAGACCGGTCTACAAATAGCCTAAAATTACATGATTTTGGGCAAATTTCCCGCAGTATTTAAGCGACTGAATTACATGGTTACTGGCTGCGCCGCGCTCAAGGAAGGATACAATATTACATGGTTTGCACAGGTGGCCCGTCCGATTTGAAGCACCCAATTACATACTAATGAGAAATGGAAAATGACCGCAAAAACGAGTCTGGCAACATTCCAATTTCGAGATTAAAGAAGATAGTAGAGGAAACTATTAACCAAACCCGTAGTGTTCAAGAGACTAGCAGAGATTTAACAGACAACTTTTTTGAACTGCAACTGTTGTAAGTCGTGAATGTCATTTGGTCATCTAGTGCTAACTGCCGACAAGCGCGTGATCAGAAAAAAAGCCCACTATTCGAGAGCCGTACAATGATAGTCTTAGGGGCGACACTTTAAACGCGTACGTTGATGTCGCCGGCAATACTTCATTGAGTGATTTTTCGGAGATGAAAAAAATAAGGGGATGAAAGAGAACAAGAACAAGAACGGATCGGAAACCATTGCGGCGCTTGTCATGTTTGCGATCGCTGCAGGCTGCACGGCTGCCATTGTGCTGTACAACCGTGACCTTCCGCCGGTGCAACAGTCGATGAAATCGTCTTAATGAACAAAGTGCCACTTGCGAATATGATAAACCAGAGTTTTAGCTACACGCGCAGGTGATAAAGAAGATGATTGATGAAGGAAAACCAATCCACGACGACCTTTTTGAATCTCTGAAAAAATTGAAAAGGAAGGCTACATCAAGGTCAACTTCAGGCATGTTGATGGTCCTGAAAAGATTGCCCTGCTGGACCTGCCGGAGATCGAGATCACAGACAAGGGAGAACGCAACCCAGACTATATCGCAAAATCCTTTGATGAAATAAAGCCATTGCGGGAATCTTTTGAGGACATTATCGGGCGCACAATGTCGACGCAAATGCAAATGAAATATGCCGAGCCACCGAACCTGAGAAAGGATATTACCGCTGCGTAATAGCCTTAAGCAATAAATCCCATTTTTTATATAGTGGCAAGCGGTAACTACGCTCAGGAGATAAACAAGCTCTTCGAGGAAGGAAAAGAACTCCACAACCAGCTTTTGGAATTTTTGCAGAGGATGGAGAATGAGGGCTACATCAAGGTCCAGTTCAAGCACGTAGACGCAATTGAAAACATCGGGCCATTGGATTTGCCGGAGTTCGAGATCACAGACAAGGGAGAACGCAACTTCGACTACGTTGAAAAATCGCTTCAGGAGATAAAACCGGTTCTCGATAACTTCAAGCGCATCATCAGCCAGATATTGGTATTGCGAATCAACGCAAAAAAGACGGGGCATTGACCAACACTAGAAGGTTTATCAAGTGGATTGATGGAGATTCCTTTTGGGTGGAGCAGACAGCGTACCCTTCCGATCCACATAGGTAACTCCCATCATGGAGTGGGCCAGTGGATTTATGGGAGGCTGCTGTTGGGTCCGCAGCTCGTTCTTCTTCATGTTAAAAAGAAAAAGATCTACCCCCGAGTTTTCGCACAGACATATTGTTTATAGGTTAGCCTCTGCAGCGCTCCTTGAAACCCGATAAATATTCAATTTTCTAAAAAATGGTAAAGACTTGACAAAAGCACTCGTTTTGAGAACAACAATAATTGTGGCGGCAGCAGCGACGGCTCTTCTGGTCCTTGTTGCACCAGCTGTTGTTGTCCTTGCCTCGGCTATAGACGGGACGGACAGTGACGACAATATCATCGGCACTCGAGATGACGACACGATAATGGCAGGCAATGGCAACGACACGGTCGCCGGGGGCGCAGGGTCGGACGAGCTGTATGCCGGGCGCGGAAACGACAATGTCTACGGCGGCACGGGCGATGACCGGATTTTTGGCTGGTACGGAAACGACACACTATACGGTGACAGCGGCAACGATTACATCATTACAACCGGTGAAGTAAGGCGAGACTACCAAAACGACGAAAAAAGGGTCTATGGCGGCAGCGGCAGCGATACCATTGAGGTAGAGAAGGCGCGGGCCATTATTCATGGCGGGCCGCACCACGACAGCATTACTTTGCAAGGAGAAGATGGAGGACCGGGGCAGGACTCTCTTGTCTATGGCGACGCGGGCCACGACGTGATAGTAGTAGGGGATGCTGCAAACGCAGCTGCACACGGCGGGCCAGGCAACGACACCATCTCAGTTACGGGAGATACTTCATACACTCTCTACGGAGATACTGGCGACGACATACTGCGATCGAATGTCGACTTGCGCGCGTCGATGTACGGCGGTCCCGGAAATGATGCATTCCATGTAAGCGCAGGCGACAGCAACCAGTTTGGAGGCGCGGGAAATGACATGCTGGGCGGCTCGTCGAACACAGAGATGACAGGCGGCCCCGGTGCAGACATATTCATTTGCGCTACGGAGCCGACTAACGAGGACATTATCTTCGACTATAACCCAAGCGAGGGCGACGCGATACAGAATCAAGAGGGCTGCGACGAGATAATCACTGTCGGCGGCAGCCAAGATGCCACACCGAGCAATGCAACTGCCATAGAGCCAGAACATGAAGTTGACGATAGTTCAACTGCAGCAGTAACAGACGAACTTGCTGCTAACGACACAACTGCTAATGCAACCGATGCTGAAAATATGACAAATAATGTGCTGCAATAGCACACCACGTTATTTTTCTTCTAAAACCCAAAAAACCCAAAACATTTTTTGGAGTTTAGAATTTTCTCACAACCATTATGCTTTTATAATGGAGTTACGGATATAGCTCTGGCTTATTACCGGTTTATGCCTTTTCTTTTTGTTGTAGCCTCAAGGCATAGTATTTCGGTATTGCCGGAAGAATCGCGATGAGAGAATTGGAAAGGAATGAAAAAGTTGATGAAGTTATAGATCAAGAGCAGGTAGCATCTCAAAGAAAGGCAAGACCTGCTACCGATATTGACGGGCAGGTGGCAAAAGTCACGACAGAGAGCGAAGAAGCAGTAGGCAAGATAATACTGAAATCCATTCCTCCCGACTCGCAGGTAACACTTGTAAGGTTCGAGGGCCCAAATATCGCCCTTTACACAAGGAATGCCAAGTTTGCACTGACCGAACTAACGTATTATCTGTCTTCGCTTTCCAAGACCTTGAAAAAGAGGTTCATTATACGAACTGATCCGTCTATTAGGCTGCCAGAAGACCAGACCAGGCAGGCAGTCGTCAAGCTGCTGCCAAAGGATGTGCTAGTCTCCGCCGTATTTTGTGATGATGCTACCGGAGAAGTGGTGCTCGAAGTAAGCAAGCCGGAGGCAATCGACCCAGCGACGATAGTGCAGATCGCCCAGTCGACAGGATGGATAGCACACACAAGACGCTCTCCCCATATACCCTCGTCAAGTATCAACATTATTCACTCAACACTCAAAGGATCAGCAAAAGAAAGGACTGATTTTCTGCAAAAACTGGGCAAGCGAGTGTTTCGAGGGTCACTTGTAGTCGGAAACGGCAATGGCAATGGCTCGGCGCACCACCATTACCAACAGCAACAAATAGCAACTGCAACAGTGGCAGCGAGCGAGCCAGGCTCCGCCAAGCCCCAATCATGGTCAACCAGCAAGGAAGAAGTCATGCTATTTTGCCTTGGAGGAGTCAAGCAGGTTGGAAGATCTTGCTTTGTCGTTGTCACGCCAGAGAGCAAAGTCATGCTTGATTGCGGTATAAATCCCGGCGAAATGTCCGGGCTTGACGCGTATCCTCGACTTGACTGGCTCAACTTTGATCTAGACGACCTTGATGCAGTGATCATAGGGCACGCCCATATCGATCATCAGGGATTCCTTCCAGCCTTGTTCAAATACGGATACCGCGGCCCTGTCTACTGCACCGAGCCCACGCTTCCGCTTATGACCCTGCTCCAGATGGACTCAGTCAAGATAGCAAACAGCAACGGCACGTACCTGCCTTATGAAGCAAGAGATGTCAACGAAGTGATCAAGCACTGCATTACTTTGCCCTACGGCAAGCCTACTGACATTTCGCCCGACATCACGATCACTCTCAACAACGCGGGCCACATCATGGGCAGTGCCACCGTGCACCTGAACATTTCTGGCGCCCACAATATCCTATATTCCGGCGACTACAAGTACGCCAAGACCCAGCTGCTCGATAGCGCGGTCTCTCTGTACCCGAGAGTTGAAACGCTCATCACAGAGAGCACCTATGGCAACACTACGGACATCATGCCCGACCAGCAATCAGTTTATCGTACGTTCTCCGACTCGATAAACAAGACATTGACCGAGGGAGGCAAGGTGCTGATCCCAGTCCCTGCAGTTGGCAGGGCACAAGAGATAATGCTTGTAATGGCAAAGGAGATGAAGGAGGGAAGGCTCGTCGAATCTCCAATATACATCGAGGGCATGATCTCGGAGGCAAGTGCAATCCACATGTCCTATGCGCACTATCTGGGAGCGGACGTGCGCAAGTCAGTTTCCCAAGGCATCAATCCATTCCAATCAGAATACTTTACAGTTATCAGCGGCGGCAAACGCGAGGATGTGCTAAATGACGAAAACCCAGCCATAGTCATGGCCACATCCGGCATGCTCGAAGGCGGTCCCTCTGTAGAGTACTTCAAAGAGCTTGCACCAAACCCGAAGAACAAGATCATGTTTGTCTCGTACCAGATCAATGGTACTCTGGGTAGGAGAGTCCTTGACGGAACGATGTCAGAGGTCAGCATGATGGACAAGAGCGGCAAGGTCAAGGTGGTACCTGTCCGCTGTCAGACCCAAAAGATCGACGGCTTTTCTGGTCACAGCGACTTCAACCAGATAATGAATTTTGTGGCAAAGGTCAAGCCAAAGCGCGTTTTGGTCAACCATGGTGAGAGGACCAAATCCGAAAACGTGGCAAGCGCCATTTATTCGCGCTTGAAGATAAGGTCTGGAGTCCCCGATAACAGGGAAATAGTGCGCCTTCGCTGATTCTATAGCATTAATTCCATAGCATTTTTAGCCATGTATGTACAATACATCTGCGCGTACAGAAATGGCTATCCGATATAGATGCGTCCACTGCAATATAGTACTGAGCGGTGAAGGTGCTTCTAGGCACTACCTCGCAAACCCTACACACAAGCTAGAAAAGCTGCCTCCACCTGTGAAGCCAGTCAAAAACGCGCGCTAGTCAGGCAGTTTAGTTTTCACGGATGCTTTCTAAGGTCGAAACTACTTGCCAGAGCATCGTCCGTATGTGCGACTGCATTTGAGGACTTTGCGTAGCGCTGTCAAGCAGGCTTATTGCATTTGCTGCCCTGACAGATACGCTGCCACTCTTTTCGTCTTTTAGCGCAAGAAGCACTTCCTTTATCATGTTGCGGATGCTCTTTTGCACGTCGTTGTTTTTTGTGATAGCATCAAGTGTTTCAATTGCTCGCGCGAGACGTTCCTGATTTTCTTTCTCTTTCAATTCCTTTTTCGACAATGTCATTGTGCATATACCTCTCCAGCAGACGGCTGCTCTCTTAGTTACCAGTTGCTTTTGAATGTTTTTATCGTCATTGCTGTACCATTTTTATATTTGCTCAGCGGCTATGGCGCATAGTGCCTGACGAGCAGCTAAAGTGCAACATTTGTGGTGTGACAATAAGCGCAAGTGAAGCAAAGGAACACACCGTCAGCTCGTCTCACGAATCCCACAGAGCAGAGCTAGAGCAAAGACTGCGCGAGATAAGAACAGAGTACTACGAAGAAGATATCTCGATCGTTCATCAATGGAAAAGTTCTACTTGATGATGAGACTGCTGTGCTATCTCCACTAGATATTTATGATGTCTCAATCTTCGCGTCAGCAGAATAAAATAGTTGAATGTTGAGCTCTTTACCGCTCAGGAGCAGATTGCATTATGGGCGCTCTTTGGCCTCATTATCAGTGTTGCACTAGCCGTTGACCTTGGCGCTATCGGCAGCATAAAAAAACGCATCTTGAAAGGCAAGCAGAAAGAGGTCTCACCACACGAGGAGAAAACAAAGCACCAAGAATTCAATCATGCGCTTGCCTGGACGATTGTTTGGATATCCCTTGGCCTGCTATTTTCGGTAGTCATTTACTTTGTGATCAGCTATGACAAGATGCTCGAATACATCACTGGCTACACGCTGGAAAAAACGCTCAGTGTCGACAACATGTTTGTCTTTTTGCTCATCTTCAACTCTCTGGCTGTACCCCACAAGTATCAGCACAGAGTGCTATCCATAGGCATTATTAGCGCAATATCTATGAGGATTCCGCTTATCGTAGCCGGCGCATCCCTGCTTGAAAATTTCCACTGGATGATTTACGTGTTCGGCGGATTTTTGGTGTTTACTGCAATAAGGATGCTTGCCCAAAAGAAGGAGGAAAAGATTGAAGTGGAAAGGAACGTCGCGGTGAGGCTGCTGAAGAAAATCATGCCTGTTGACGTAGCGACAAAGACGGACAAATTTCTGATCAGAGCTGCGTCCACTGGCGTCCTTTATGCCACACCTCTTCTAGTCGCCCTGGTCATGATCGAAATGACAGACCTCGTTTTTGCCCTTGACTCCATACCAGCGGTGCTTGCGCTGACATCTGACCCATTCATCGTCATCACATCTAACATATTTGCAATATTTGGTCTAAGAAGCCTCTATTTCCTTCTGTCCGGGTCAATGGAAAAGTTCTACTACCTAAAACCGGCGCTGACGGCGCTGTTGTTCTTCATAGGCTTCAAGATGCTTGTATCAGAGTACGTACACATAGAAATTGAGATATCACTCGCAGTAATAGTGACAATCCTTGGAACTTCTCTTGGTCTGTCGTACCTAAAGACTCGCAGGATGAGATCGTCGCCACCTTCCGGCCAGCCAGAACCCGCTCATGACTGACGAAAAAAAGAAGCATGCATATGTATTCATATCCGTCTAAGAGCGAATATGATGATCTTAGATAATTTTCTTATCGCGTTCTTTTCGCAATCTTGTGCAAGAACTAACATGAATAGGCATTAATTTGCAAAGTGCTGTAATAATGATGATTTGATCGCAAATGTTGTGCACATTAGCTTAAATGCTCGAGGTGGTGGCGAGAGGCTCGCTGTGACCACCATAAAGGCTCTTTCCGCTATGGGTATTCAAGTCGAGCTGGCCACAGTTGAAAAGCCAAATATGGCCCTGATCCGCGACGCATACGGCATTAGCATAGAACATGACTTGAAAAGGGTGAAGACGCTCAGCCTATTCCATGGCTTGGAGAAGGGAATAACGATAAACACGC
>DASVCY010000183.1:0-13418 GCA_036381375.1 Nitrososphaera sp.
GTCTTGTATTGTTTTGAAGGTTGTTGGATTTGCACTACCTGTTATAGTATTAGATACCACTCTCTCTTATAGCTTTATCGTTATGTGTAGCGATTCATCCCCCTCATGAATGAAGGGGGCTTTCTCGCTACCTAATTGTAACTGTCTATGCGGGACTAGATACGCCGTACGAAGTAAATAGGAAGATTATGGTTGATGAATGATGATCAGTTCATTATCTCTCTATCCAGCAGCTAGGGGGAGGGCCTAACCGGCCAATGAGGCATGGCTAGCTTGCATCATGTGTGTGCGCGCTCGAAGACATTCCTAGCGGGTAGTGCGTGTGTCTCCTACTTTGGTGGCCTATCTGCTGGTTGCACGGCAGGCTGGTCAAACTTCCTGTTGTGCTCCCTCGACCAGACTATCACAAGGTAGACCGAGAATCCCTGCAGCGCAAAATTTGCGGCATAGCTGAGCACGACAAAGGGCAGCTGCTCCTCAGAGTAGGGAAACCATTGATCCGCCGGGTTGAGCGAGTCGCTCTGCCTTGCAGTGCCGGTGGAACCAATCAGATAGAGTACAAGGACCACCGATACGACAACAGATGGCGCGACAACGTACAGGAGGTACTTGCGCAGCTTTCTGATCCTGTAGAAGGCCCAGAGATTCAGGATGCCTATGAAGGTGAAAACAATCTGCCAGCCGACGCTAACCTTATGGTTTGCAGGCATGCGGGCCATCTAGTTTTGTGACGCAACTTAAACCTTGTTCCGTTCTTTGTATTCGAATACCACTCTGAGGTGAAAACTCTGAAATCTTGGATTTGGCGATATGCCAAGCAACCATGCAGATAGCATGGTTTCTGCCATAACTGTAAGGCAGGCCGCAAGACAGTTTGCGACTGATCAGCCGCGAAACGCGTTCGCAGCTCTCTTCCTGTCTAACAGCCATTCACCGGCGGCGATTACTCTCCTTTTCTCATCCTGATCCTGTCATTCGTTATGCTGTGCATCTCGTAGATGTGTCTCTTTAACTCAACCTTTGATGAGAAATAGCGCCCGCACATGCTGCATATTGAGGGCTTGCCCGTCATTTTGCTAATAGTGAAGTTGGACTCTATAATAGTGTTCTAGGCGTCATTATGCTTGTCGTAGAACGGCTATTATTATCAATCTTTTAAAATTTCCATCAATCTCTCGGGTCTGCGGCCGGTCAGGACGTATCTTACAGCATCTGCATGCGTCCAGTCCGTCGTCTTTCTCACGGCCAGGGAAAGCGCCTCCAGGTCGCTCTTGATGACCTTTTTCAGCTCCTCCTCCAGCATATCAGGCACCCCGTCAAGCGACACGTCCCAGTAGTCCTGCGAATCGTCATAGATCTTTTTCAGCTCGCTTTCGACGTTTATGCTCGCCCATTCATTTTTCACCCAGTCCCACCGCTGCTTGTTGACAAGGTCCTGCACTGTCTTGTCGCCCACAGGTCCCAGAAATATCCCCCTGTTCTTGTCTACAAAATCCTCGTAGACGCCTTTGAACCTGTCAAGCGACGACTTGACTTCCTTGTATACGTCGTCCACGAAATACCTGGCGTCGTCCTTTAGGGCAGGCGTGTAGCAGCTGCCCGCGATATCCAGACTTTTTCTGTAGGCATCCTCGACCGTCTTTATCGCGACTTCCAGGTTTGTCTTTTCAAGGAACTCCTTGACGCTCTTGCGGGTCTGGGCAAACATGATTACAGTGGTCTCGTTTGTCCTGTAGAGGTCTTCGAGGCGCTGGATGTACTCTTGGGGCTGCAGCGTATACCTGTCTGCAGTCTTGACCAGCAGCTTGAGCGCCTCCATAAACGGGTTTGGAAGGCCCGTCGCCACGTTGCCCTTTTTCGCCCAGTCGGCAAGCTTTTCACCGGCCACCTTGTTTTCCTCCTGCACTTCCCTGAGGGTATCCTTGAACACCTTCATCAACTGCTCAGTGACGCTGTCGACCTTGCTCTGCAGGCTGGCGCTGTCGCTGGCAAACTGCTGCCACTTTTTCTCGAGGTTCTCATGCTCTTCCTTCAGCTGGACCAGGTATTCCATCACCCTGCCCTGAGCCTCGATCAGCGGGATTGTGCCCATCTTGTTGTAGAAATCCGAGTCGGCAAGGGCCACAAGCTCGATGTATGTCTTGAAATCGTCGAAATCCCGGTCCCTGAACGTGCTTGTAAGTGTGTCGTAGGATTCTTTGGCGGCTGCGGAAAAGATCTTTTTCCACTCCTCCTGGTGCTGCGCGCCCTTTATCGATTCCGAAACGCCTTTTGTCATGCCCAGCGCTTTTTCGAGGGCCTTTGTCCGGATGTTGTAGTACGATTGCAGGCCCGCGCTGTACTTGACATATGCTGCATGTATTACAGGATCTCCGCCCCGCTTTTCCTCCTCGAGTTTTTTCTTGTACTCTGTGTTTATGAAGCGGGTCAGCGCCTCGTCGATTTCCTTGTTGCGCCTGTCATAGCTCCCCATTCATTATTCCTCCTCCAGATTCCTCAAAGATGCTGCGATTCAACAATTCTCCACGGTCCTCCATTTATGCGCTGAAGGTTCCAGACCCTTTTCACTTCGATATCGCTAAACGCCATGTACTGGCCGCCTTCTCGGCCAATGTGGTAAATGTATACGGTTACCTGCTCGACCTTTGGGTTTGTGCCGCCGCCCTGGGACAGCACCCGTACCGGCGTCACCCTGCTGACCCGGGCGTCATACACCTTTCCATTTATCAGCTTCCTGGAGAACTCCCAGTCGCGCTGGAGGGCCACCGGTGCAGGAGCGTAAGAAGAGTCGACGATGGTCATGTCTCCCCTTGTAAACACCCTCCAGTCGGCAAAGAGCTTTTTCCACCCTTCCTCGTCTGCAAATTTTATGGCGTGTATCATCGCCTCAATCACCTGGGCAGGAGTGGCGTCATCTGGAACTTGCCGCGAGTGGGCGTTGCTGGCAAGCTCGTCCTCTCCGGCAAACTTGGTAACGTCGTTTGCGGCCCTGACGTTCCGAAGGTCTACAAAGAGCTCGCCATCATCTCCCGACGATACTCCAAGGGCCCTGACCATCAGCCCCTTGACTGGCTGCCGCTGGTAGGTGAGCATCCTGGGGTCGTCCTGGATCCTGCCCACTATGCGGTAGCGCTCTTTCAGGCCGGGGTTCACGCTGCCCTTGAAGCGGAACCAGGTGCCAAAGAATGAAGTCATTTCAGGTGAGTTCACGTCAACAAAGTAGAATCCCTCGTAGGATGAGCCTATCACCGCGTACGACCTGCCCAGATCGTTGATGATGTTCCTGTACGTTGTCCATGGGAGCTCGACTACTTTTCCAACAACCCTGCCCCGGTCGTCCGGCTCGCTCGCCGGGAAGGGCTGGATCAATTCGTCTGACATTTCTGCAAGGAACGTCTGGTAGGATTTGGCGGCCGCGTCCCTGGCCTGCTGTATCCTTGCCTCGCCAATTCCCCTGTATTCAAGGTCCACTGACTCTTGGTCAATCTTGGGGCCCAGAAGATACTGCTTGACCCTGTTCCAGTCCGACACTACCGAGTCGGCAAAGGGGCCGGGATAGTTCTTCGTAAGGTAATCTATTCTGGGTTTGAGGGCCTCCTGCTCTTCAAGCTCTTTCGCCGTCACAAGGGAACCCCAGCTCTCCCACGCGAAATCGAGTATGTATGAGGATTTTTTCACAAAGTTCTCGTACCACATCGACCAGGGGCCGCTGAACCCGTCGTTTGACAGGGAGGGCGGGCCATCTGGCGACAGGCTGCGCTTCCCGTCGTCCATCGAGTAGATCTTTTCATACAGAAGCTTGCCCTTTATCTGGAGTGGCCTTTCCTGGAGCCTGAGTACGTCAAGCGTTATTTCCTGGCCGTCCTTTGCGCCGGCCCGTTCCCAGTGGACGCTCTCTAGGTGCTGGCCGACTGCCAGCGGCGAGATGTTGCCGTCGTGGATGTTTTCGTATTTTTTGCCGTCGACCCCTGTTATCAGGTCGCCAATCTGCAGATCTGTGTTGCGAAAGTCAGAATCCCAGTTTATCCAGACTACCCTGTAGCCCCTGGGCTCCAGCTCAAAGACCTTCTCTGTCACAATCCCTGACTTGATGTCTGAAGTGAGGGTGGCCGGCAACTGCACCATTGGAGAAGGCGATCGTTAATAATATTGATTGTGCTCTCTGGCCGGGTCTGTTCACCTGTCAAGAACTATATCTCAAAGCCGACAGGCGAGGAAGAAGCTGATAGCTGCCATTGTCGTCGTCAAGGACTGGTGACAGGAATGTCCAACAACGTCATGTCAGCAAATTAATCTCAATTGGTATAATACAGGATCGAATTGAGCCTTGTTGTAGGCCGCACTTCACATTCCTTGAAGATCATCTTTTGTGAACGGGACATGAATTTGCCTAAATTTGTCGGCTTCAACAGCTCGCTGGATCGATCCAATTATAAGTGAAGAGATCGATCTGGACTCGGCCATGCCAAGTGTCCCTGATGTCACAGTAGCATCGATTGCGATATCACTTGGCATCTCGGTCTCGCTGCCCGTGGCGCTTTTTGCTTATTATCGCATAAGGCAAAAAATATCGCCCAAAGTCGTACTTGCCGGGGCTCTGGTGTGGGTTGTATTTGTACTCGTACTGGAACGGTTGCTCCATTCGGTTGTTGTGCCTGTGCTATCCTCGCAGCCACTGGCTTTTGCTGTCTATGCAGCAGTAGCTGCAGGGGTGTTTGAAGAGGGTGGTAGATACATCGTGTTCACAAGGTTTCTGAAAGCGAAAAGAGAATGGAAGGATGGCATGGCATACGGGATAGGCCATGGCGGCGTGGAGTCGTTTGTCATCGGAGCGCTTGCCTCTGCACAGATTCTGGTGCTTGCCCTGATGATTAATAGCGGCTCATCCGGGCAGATTCAGGGGCTGCTTGGTGCAGATATTGCATCTGCTATAACACAATCCCTCGAGCAGCCGCCGCTTGTTTTCTTGCTGGGTGGCATTGAAAGAGCGTTTGCTCTGTCCATACAAATAGCCCTGTCAATGCTGGTCCTCTATGGGTTGGCAAAAGGCAGGGGGCTGAAGTATCTCCTTCTTGCAATAGCATTCCATGCAGGGGTTGACTTTGTCGCGGCGCTCTATCAAATCAGAATTCTGGAACTGGTCACAACTGAACTCATAATAGGCATATTCGCTTCAATCAGCACAGTGATCATCTACTTGACGATGAAGTTCTGGCCGCAAAAGACGGTGGTATCGGGTTGAGGGGAGTGCTGAAATCCCTGCCAGATGATCAATGGCCTAGTATCGCAACCAAAAAAATATGCGATGATATTTCTTTTCTTTCGTCCTTTTCTTGCAAATCTTGGTAGTTAACAATTTGTCCTAGTAAGGTTAGGAATGATATTGAATATTCAAAAGTGGAGCTGGTAAATGCTTTTTAACCCGATATGGTGTCATTGCCACATGAATGGCAGCTTTATACTCGTTATAGCAGCTGCAACGTCTTTGATATCAATTGCTTCCCTGCTAGCGTTTTGGCCAATCGCAAGTACGAATGCACAGTCTGCGAATATTGTACAAGAAGATTCCAACAACGCGACGACAGGAAGAACAACAACAGCACTGCCGATTCCCGATGGAAAACGAATGTTCACCCCTGATGGAGCAGACATTAGCAGAGCTTCATCAGGTAATTTGACGGTCGAGATGGTTCATACTCCAAAGGAATTGATAGCAGGCAGGCCTGCCAAATTTATCCTTAATCTGTTCTCTGCTGATGGAACATGGCTATGGCATAGTGACTATAAAATATCAATAGTCGAGGAAGCCAGCGGTCAGGAAATACTGACGATGCCAAATATTCATGGCCACGGGAGTATGGCGCAGTTCACCTATACGTTTCCGTCTGCAGGAAAATATGAAATTAATGTAATCTCTGGACAGCAAGTTGGATCGCCAAACTATTCCGGACCAAAAACGATAAGCGAAAGTCGTTTCACTGTCAACGTATCTCCACAAGAGGAAGGGAATACAACATCATCCGCGACAAAAGCCTCTACAGTGCGGGAGATACCTGTAACCGTCTCTTCATGGAGCTTCTCGCCAAACGTGATCGAAGTCAATAAAGGAGACCTGGTGCGACTTGTCTTTACTACTGGGCAGGATGAAGTTCCGCTCTATAACGGACATGGGTTTGGCATAGAAGGATACAATATCAATGTCTTCCTGGTCAAAGGAACAACACAAACAGTCGAGTTCGAAGCAGACAAAGCTGGAACGTTCGTCTTCCGATGCACCTCGTTCTGTGTATCTAACGGTCCAGAAGACCTCCATTTTAACATGACTGGAACCTTGGTGGTACATGAATAAGAGCAGCGGAGAGAGCAGTTGCCGGCCAGCAGAAATCACTCCTCTAATTTTTGCTGGTCGTACACCATTTCCTGTTTGATATTGAAGGGGCGTGAAAGCAAGAACAATGTTTGGTGCCAATAATAATAGCAGGACGAATAACGACGGAGCTCATGGTGGCGGTGGCAGTGGCAGTAGTAGTGCCACCGGTCAAGCTCAAAAGAAGAGATCAATGATTGTCGGCTCGATGTTAATTCTATCTGGTGTCATATGTTTTGCAACCAACATGATCGTTTATCCTTACTTGCTGCCCAAAGTGTTGACTAGCGAAAATTCAAACTTGACCATAACACAGAGCTATCTGTTTTATCTGGTATTTTTTGCGAGCATACTTCAGATAGCAATTGGAATCAGAAAGCTATGCCAATCTGCAATAGATGGCTATGATCGTCGGAGTGTAATCAATTACACCTTCTTGGCATATAGGCTATTCATATCATTTGCAAGAGTAGTGTCAAAGGTACTATATGATAGAAAATATCGCAGGTTATTTTGGCTTGCAAGCATCTGCTACGGCATTTTTTATGCCCTGGTATCAAATATGATAATCTACAGGCCAGAAGGTTTTCTACTAGTACAACAACATG
Organism: Nitrososphaera sp.; assembly: GCA_036381375.1. GTDB lineage: Archaea > Thermoproteota > Nitrososphaeria > Nitrososphaerales > Nitrososphaeraceae > Nitrososphaera. The sequence continues at coordinate 6,976 of DASVCY010000183.1, forward strand.
TTGTTGCCGGTTCAGATTCGGCGACAACAACAACAACAACTACAATCCCTTCATCGTTGATAATGCAGTATGGCACGGTGGGATATGTCCCTGCAGTCGCAATAACACTTACAGAAAACATTGGGTTGCTAATCTTGCCTATCAATCTGTCTATCTTGCTTTTCACATCGGTCATGATTGGTCTGAATATTGTCCTTTCAGTATACCTGCTCAAGAATCGACCAAGGATATCAATGAGGGGTTCTTTTCTGGCAAGCGCTGGTGCTTCAATGGCCCTATTTTCAGTATGCCCGACATGCGCGTCGTTTTACCTATTTAGCGCTGTTGCAGGACCACTGGCATTTACAATATCCGCATTCACTGCATCATTTTACTTTCTATTTGCTCTCATCAGCATTCCGTCATTGATAGCTGGTGCTGCGATAACCACAGCAGGGATCCACAAAACGTTGATGGCGACCAAATCTTGCGGCTTCACCAACAACAGCCCGTGATCTTCCCAGAGTTCTGATAAAAAAAGATCTGCTGCTGGCCGCGTAAACTCCATCGTCCGTTGTTGGCGCAAATCCTGCAATAAGCTCAAGTTTTGAATAGTAAAATGCTGCTACAATAAGAATTCAAATGCTGCCAACTGATTCTGGCGGTAGAAAGAGAGAGTCGTGTCAAAGAAGCAGCTTCAATTCAAAAAATAGCAGCCAGAAGATATTTTTTCCAATAATGAATGGCCAACAGAGGAAGAAAAAATAATTTGCCAGGTGGCGCGATAAACGCGATCGTGAACCCCGGGACATAACTGACCTCCGCAGGGATGCCTTGTGTCACGCAATAAATAATGCAGAACTGTGGCTTTTTTACGACAGGCATCGTATTGAAGATGCCCATGTACAAAAGCGCATTTTGTTTGTTTGCACACACAATAATTGCACCGTATATGGCAAATCGCACTCTGAAGACTCAATATAGAGGAATAATCTATACAGATATTACCGAATTTTGCCTTGTGTAGAAAAATTCCACACAATCAGCATATTTTTATTGGTGTCCCCATTTTTAGATACGATGTCATCAAGTCAAACAGTGGAAAACCTCCTAAATCAATGGTACAACACCCTAAAGACGGCGGTAGGCGGCAACGGCAACTTTCAAATGATTCAGCCAAACAATCCAATTCCACAGCAGGCCACAAACGACCAGCTCTGGCAGTACTTTAACAACCTTCCTCCAGCTTCCCTGAACCACAACCTTACCCTGTCAGGCGGAAACCAGTTCTACGCAGACTATGCAGCAGTCCTGTCGCAGCTCCAGTCAAATGCCCTGACCAACTTCCAGAGTATTCTTGGCAGCTACTATCCTATGTGGCAGCAATATCTGGCTACGCTGAAGCCGTTCCCGCCATTGCAGGATCTTCCGAACGTCTTTTATCAGTGGGCACTCGTCAACGCTCCATCTGTAGCCGGCCCGGGCAGAAGCGCTTATGCTGCTGCTCTGCTGGATCCGATCTTCTCTGCCCAGACAGCTGCATTGAATACGAGCAACTTCGTCAACTCGGTGCCCAACTTTACGCAAGGAGTGATGCAGCTTTTCGATCAGCTCGGCAACGGAACTTCTGTACACATAAACTTTGACTCTGCCACAGCCAGCTCCAACGTGACCAACACCTGGGCCAAGGGCAACACCGGGATATTCTTTGGGATCTTTGGTGAAAGCGACAGTAGCTCCTCGGAGCTCTCGCAGATGTTTGCGTCTTCAAGAGTCGCAGGAACCGTAAGCTTCCAGAAGCTGATCACTTTTGTTGCAGACCCACCGGGTATTCCAACGGGCTGGTACTCTTCAGCTGCTCTGCACCAGGCTTTTGCTGCGAATACAGATGGCGCACCCTGGAGGCAAGGAGCGAACCCGAACTGGGAAAGCACTTTTGGTCCAAACGGCAACATGCAGTGGTTCACAGCGTCCCTTGTAGTGGCAGACGGAGTGACGGTGCAGATGACATCGTACGCAAAGTACAGCTCCAGCCAGCAGACTCAGATAAAGCAGAGCAGCAGTTCCGGACTCTGGCCGTTCTACTGGAAGTCGGGGTCAAGCTCCTTCTCGCAGACCGTAACCTTCAACAGCGACTCGACCATGACCTACACGCAGACCTCGCCTGCAGGCAACCCTATCGTCATCGGCGCGTTTGTCCTGCCAGCAAGCCAGTATCTGAGCGGCGACCAGCAGATGGCAGCGTTTGTGATGCCACCAAGGAAGTATTAGCCGAGGTACACGCACACGAACTCCTAATTTGCATTCACACGCATGCGCGCGATTGCAAGTGTGTGAATGCATCCCCCACCCCCTCTTCTCCACTATTTCTTGGATCAAATGTGAAACGATGGAAGGGGAAGAAAAAATAATGATATTATTTTTTTATCCGCATCATCGATATTTTTGTGAATATACCATTCCGCACATATTTGGCGTAGATTTTTTTTGATCTTGAAGATTTCTTAAATACATGATTTGCAAATTCAGGTCAGTATGGCATCGGCAGTAGATGAAAAAAGGATGCATGCATTTATTGAAAAGTCAGTAGTAGAGTGGGGCGCAGCCTTTGGCGTGCTGCTTGCATTTGTGGGAGACAGGCTAGGCCTCTTCAAGGCAATGAGAGGGGCCGGTCCGCTCTCGCCGGAAGAGCTGGCGAAAAAGACTGGCACACATCCTAGAGTTGTAAGAGAATGGCTCGCTGCCCAGGCTGCCGGTGGCATTGTCGCGTATGACCCGTCTACCCAGAAATACGCGCTTCCTCCGGAGCACGCAATTGCCCTGACCGACGAGAGCAGCCCCGCCTATATTGCAGGCATGTATCAGATCCTGGCCAGTCTTTTCAAGGACGAAGACAAGATCACCGAGGCATTCAAAACAGGAAAGGGACTTGGGTGGGGGGATCACCATCACTACCTTTTCCAGGGCACAGAGAGGTTCTTCAAGCCAAATTATGTTGCCAACCTGACTGCAAGCTGGATTCCTGCCCTGGACGGTGTTGAAGCGAAACTAAGGAACGGAGGCGCAAAAGTTGCAGATGTGGGCTGTGGCCACGGAGTATCCACCATGCTCATGGCAAGGGCGTATCCCGATTCATCGTTTGTGGGCTTTGACTTTCACAAGCCATCAATTGAATGGGCCAGAAGAGAGGCTGAAAAGGAGGGCTTGAGGAACATAACGTTTGAGGTGGCGGGATCGACAGACTATCCCGGCGATGACTATGATTTTGTCGCGTTCTTTGACAGCTTCCACGATATGGGAAATCCGGCGGGGGCAGCAAAGCATGTCCTTGGGACCCTGAAAAGGAAGAACGGTACATGGATGCTGGTGGAACCCTTTGCCAATGACAGGGTAGAGGATAACCTGAATCCAGTAGGCCGGGTGTACTATTCTGCCTCAACCATGATATGCGTGCCGTCATCTCTGAATGAAAACGGGCCGGCGCTGGGAGCGCAGGCGGGAGAGGCACGAATAAGGGAGGTGGTGACCTCGGCAGGATTTTCAAAGTTCCGCCGGGCTACACAGACCCCGTTCAATCTTGTGTTCGAAGCCAAGCCCTGATTTTTGTCATATACTCAATTTTGTTTTGAGTGACAAAATGGTTCTTGCAGCTATGAAAAAGAAGTAGCAATCCGTATGTGAGCGTGTGTATATGTGCACCCTCTGACTTGGGAGAGCTGGTGAACATGTGCAGAAACACAACGGAATTCATCTGGAAATCCTCTTCATCAATATCGTGACGCACCCTGGTAGCTGTTGTTCCTATCTTCAAGAATCTTGCGCGAATATCTCAAATATGATCCGAACACGTTACTGGTCATGACATCAAAGTTAGGTGAAAGACCTGTTAGCATCTTTGAAGCTTCTTTGAGGCCGATCAAGTCGCAATAAGTTCATTGCTGCATAATTGAAGTGTCACTCTTTTTGTATCATTCATGACTCAGTCTCTTCATGTGCTTCTCTGATGGATCTTTAGAGTGTTATAATGGGCCAATCTTTTGTCAGTTTAGCCGCCGGTGTACATGTCTGCACGCTATCTGTGAACAATTAGCCTTCCTCCGCCATCGTCGCTATGAAACGCGATAATAATGTCGCCGACTTGCAAATCCTCAAATGAATATCCGTTGTATGAATATCCTTTGCCATTCCTGATCATCACGGCATTTCCAAAATTGAAAGTCTTTTCATCCAATACACACCATATATGGCCCGAAAAAGATTCATCGCTGCATTTGTACACGCCATATATCATTCGCCTTGAATAGATACGCGATAATAAATCGGATGATTGGCTTCAACCACAAATACCACAAAATAGTAGCATATGCGCTGACCAAGAACTGATAAGTTGGTCGTTATCTGGCGTCGCAGTATATATATCTCAGAACCAAAAAGAAGCGAAAAATACTCCAAAGAAGGTTCGTCTTCGTCCAGCAGTTCTATATCACATCGCCCAAGCCCGTTAGAAGGTGGCGGGAAATCCGCTGCGCCTGTACTCCTCTAGCTCTGGATGGAAGTTCTGGGTTCTGTCCATCGTCGAGATAAAATCCTGCTGGTCGGCCGACAGGGCGCCTCCTAGGGACTGGAAGTACAAGAGCATCTTGGCGAACCGGGAAAGGACATGTGAGCGGCCTGGCTGGTCGGACAGGAACAGGTAGCGCTGGCTCTGGCTCAGCCGCCGTTGCAGTGCAGGATCCGGCCTCGAGGTGCTCAGGGCTGCCGAAGGGCCGAGGGCCATGAAAAACCGCCCGACGCGCAGGAGCCGGGGAGATATTGCGGCCAGCCTGCTCTGGAGTACTTCCAGCCGCGCCTGCGGGCTCGTAGAGCTTGCCATTGCAGCTATCGACAAATCTATCTCATGCTGAAGGAGAGGCGTCTCCTCGTCGACTACGCGCTGGGCCGCGTAGAATTGGCGGCATGTCTCTTCATGCATCTGTTGCAGCGTTAGGGAGCTCCCTGGAGGCGGGGGTGGGACCCTCAATCCCCAGCTGACACTGTCCTGGTACCTCTGCCACGCCTGCGACCGGAATTGCGCGTCGGTCATGCTACTGGAACCTAGGTCAATCTCCATTGCTGGCGTGACCAAGTTCCTGACTCCACGTATAGGAGCGTAGGCCCGCGCGACGTCTTCGAACACGTCGCCGTTCCTTGGCGGGCTTATCTGGTCGTTATTCACTATGTAGTAATTGTCCTGCGACCTGTCAAAAATGACCAGCGTGACGTGCTCGGGCATTGCAAACAGCCGGAAATCCACCGGCAGACGCGGTGTGGCGGAGCGGGCGGTCCTGAAGACCTCGTAGGCGACCGTAAGCGCGTATACGCCACAGTCTCTTTCTATCCTGCCAGCCAAGTCCACGGGCATGTTTTCCATGTTGTTCGCCAGATAGCTCGTGCCAAAGTCTGCCACGTTGTAAGAGGTGTGGACCGTGAAGGCACGCAGGTAGCGCCCCATCAGGCTCTGCAAATATCCTTTTGAATTTGATAGCCATCTTCGACATAAAATAAGAAGCTTGTAGCGCATTTGCCTTGTCACTTTTAGCATCTTTAAAGAACAAGAACCTTCTGTTTTTAGGCAGCCTGTCATAGGCAGTTTCAACTATAGCTCTGCATTCTTCTGTTGGGTATTTTACCCACCACTTGCCTTCTTTTGCAAGATACCAATCTCCTCTTTTCGTTTTGGATTCAAACTGTTCCACTCTAAATAAGGGAGAAAAAGCTATCTTATCCCAGCTCATAGATGCCATCGCAAACGCTCTAGCTCCAGTATGAAGGTCGATGTTCATAAAGCTCCAAGCTTCCCAGTCTTTTTCATTCTCAAGCTTTCTGTTAATCTTGTCAATCTGATCAGGTGTTAGCATAATGTCCTTGTACTCGCCTAATCTTTCAGGTGTAGTTGACAAACCATACCTTTTGCCTTCTCCATGAGCAAAATTGATGTTGTGAGCTGCCAAAAAGCTTCGGTATGCGTTGATTGTATTGGTCTTTTGCATTTGAGGATATGCTGTGTTAAACCACGCTAAGAAATTCTGCCAGTACTCTATCGCAATTTCCTTTCTCTTTGTAGAATCGATTGGTACTCCATAGCTAACGAGCGTTTCAGGCATTATCTTTAGCTGGTCAGATATGCCATGTATAACATTTACAAGGTGGTTGATTCTGCTAGCTGGTATTGCACCTGACTTCAAAAATGTAATCCATTTCTGAATTGATGGCAGCTGGTTGAATGGTTCATTGTCTAATTCTTGATATTGCTGTTCTATCTGCTTTTTCAGCGAGATTACAATGTTGCCATTGATATCGCGCTTTATTCCCCACTTCTCCTCCCTTCCCATTTCAGCCAGATACCGCGATACAGTGCTGTGATCTTTGCCAATGTCAATGCCTATTTCTCTCGTAGTACAGTTGCCATTTTGTATGCTGATTGC
>DASVCY010000184.1:0-6673 GCA_036381375.1 Nitrososphaera sp.
TACCATTCGTTTCCGCCCTGTGCTGTGGGGTAGATCTTTTTGATTCCAAACTTGTCCAATGTAGAAAACAGCGTACTTGCTACTTGACCTCCTCTGCTTGAAGACTGGATGTCCACTGTAACATATATCGAGTTCCACGCCTGGTTGCCGGCATTGTCAGTCGCCCTTGGCACTATTCGATGGTTGCCAGGTGTTATCTGCACGACGACACTCCAGCTGGACCAGTCTCCCGCTGCCCTTGGAGTGGCTGCCGCGTATTTGCCGCCGTCGATCCTCACCTCGACTATCTTTACTGCTGTTTCGTCAGCTGCTGTACCTTGAATTGTGATTGTGCCGCTCGCACTGGCAGTGACAGTCGAATCATCAGCCGGGCTCGTTATCCTGACTGTGGGATCTCTTGCATCTTCTTCTGCCCGAGTAGGCGATGGGGCATAGCCATTAACATCGATTTCAGTTATGCTGACCCATTGGCTGTTGGTGCCTCTCTCGACGTCAGTGACAGTTACTCTCACGTATCTTGCTGTAACAGCCTCCTTGAGAGTGTACTTCTCCGGGCCTGTTGTTTCGCCGCTATTCTCTCCGCTATAGACCTCTGTATAGCTTCTGCCGTCGCTTGAGACAGAGATGGTAAAGTCATTTACCCTCATGTCGCCCTTGTACCACGCGATGTCAACGCTGCAAACAGCCATTTGCTGCCCCAGGTCCGCCCTTATCCAGGAGCCAAAGCCGAAATTGGACCATCTGGTTCTGATGCTGTTGTCGATTGCGTTTGCTGGTGGATTGACATCTTCATGACCTGACGCTGACACGCGCTCGATTGTTATGTCTTCGCAGGCAGGAGCAGCGGCAGCTTTTGGTGCGACCGTGAAGATTGTTGTTGCTCCGAAAGTCAGTACAGACACTAGAATCAGGATAATTGTTGCAATTGCACTGATTTGCTTCCCGAATGTGGATCTATTTTCTAGCATTTTCACGGGTAGAAACCTTCTAGAAATTTCTATTTATCTTGGTCGCGATAATCTCATTATTTGCGCAATTCATCCAGAAATATGGATAATGATTTCATTTCTCATTATCGACTAGAATTCCAAAATAGCCTCGGTTTCTCTAGACTAGCTTCTAGGATATTGCGTCCAGCTGATCCTTTTTCTTCTCTCTTCATTTTTCCCGCTGGCCGCCGGCTTTCTCATTAGAAACAGGTACTTGAAGCCGCGCAGATAAAAGTTGAAGCGCAATGCGCGGTTGTGCCATATGCCAGTGTTCGATGTCTGGCTTCTCCTTGCCACGCAAATGATGTCGACAGTGTCGAAATATTTGCAGAGGGCGTCATAGACGTAAAACCCGACTGGTGTGAACTTTTTCTTTACCCACTGATCGCCTATCAGCCAGCCAAGCACCTTTCCCGGCTTCATTACCCTGTGGCATTCGGCCATCACCATGTCAAGGGCCCTGTAAAACTCGTCCTCCTCTGCGGAAAGCTTGCCGATGTTGGCCGGCTGGTCGTTGTAGTCGATGTTGTCGCCATATGGCGAGTCGATGAACACCATGTCGACGCTTTCGTCGGCAAGTGGAATCTTGCGCGCATCGTTCTGCTTTATGTCCGGCCTTGTCGGCGATATGTCAAAGGCAATGCACCTGCGGCCCTCCTCCTGGCACACGTCTATGGTAGTACCACTGCCGGCCATTGGGTCGAGCACGACGTCGCCCGGTTCTGTATAGCGCTTGACCATGTTGTAAATGACAAAGGCTGGGGTGACACCGGCGTACTTGTTGTCGCCTTTTGGCGTCTTGCCATAGCTCTGCCTTGGATAATCCCAAAGGGTGGTAGACTCAAGTCTCGGCTTCTCGTCAGCATCAGCACCAGGAATGATCTTTTTTGCTGCCTTGAGGTTGCCGTTGTTCGGGTTTTTCAAGTATCGGGAAAGGAAGTGTGCGAGCTCGCTGTCCAGAGCGTCGTGCCAGTTGCTGACCCCTATTGTGGACAGGATCTTTTTTGCTCCTGCAATCGAATGCACCGTGCCGTTTTGTGACACACGCACCTGATACGGGTACCTGCCTTTCCATGCTTCCGGTACAATGTCTTTTGCGCCGGCGGACTTGGCACGGAATGTTCCATAGAGCGTGTCTGTGTCCAGGTTGAGGAGAAAGAGTAGGTCGCCCTTCTTTATCTTGAGGACATTCTCGCCATATATCCGGCTTGCGGCAAAGAGCATCCTGTCAAAGCATTCCTGTTGGCTCTTGCTGGTGCATGCGAAAATGTGCCCGACAGCCTGCCCCATTATGCAAGTTGGCAGTCTGGCAGTACTTAAAAATATTTAGGAAACATCGATTTTTGGAGCATGCAAATTCTTAGTACAATTCTTTTAGTTCCATTTAGAGTAATTATCCAGATGTGCATCGAGGCACTGCAACGATTTCGCAATGCAGGCTCCACTCTGCAGCTAAAGCTTTTACGTCACCAGTGCATATATTATTACGCCATATGACGCTCTGCTACATTTGTAACACGCGTATTTCCGCAATGGAATGCCCTGAATGCAAAAGGCCTGTTTGCAAAAAGTGCACAAAGGACTATCCGTTTTCGAAGAGCGCGTGTCTGGAATGCGCTGCCAGCATCAAAACGGGCCTCGGCGGAATCAGAAAGGACGAAGAGATCTTTTAGTTAGCCTCAGGAAGAGATGGGAAACAGAGAAACCACACTAAAGCAACAATCGCCTCGGAGCCATCTAAACATGGGATGCGCATGATAAATTAGATTGTAGATGATTCTCGCGGTTTGCATTAAAGTCAAAAATAGGATGACATGCAGCCGCTAGAACATGGTATTAGGTGCTTTTGCGGCCATTGCTATTGCAATTGTCATAGTTGTGATACTCTTTGCCATAGCCGGCTTTCTCATTCAGCTGCTCGCTCCGATCATTGCGGGCATAATCATAGCGATCGTGTTAGTCGGAGGGGGCATATGGCTGTATTCCAAATACAAGTCATGATTGTTAACGTACCCTCTTGACAAAGTGGATTCTCGAATCCACCACGTTGATCTGTTCCTCAATGAGTTTCTTGTAGCCCGTCAGCAATTTGGCCTGCTCTTCGTATGGATGGCCTTGGATGACCGTCATCGTATCTTCAAACGTGGCGGCTAGTTCCGTTACTAGCGGGCCAAGGCGGCCAATGTCTGCCGAGTCTTTTTTCGCTGCTGCATAACCTGGCTGCAAGGCCCCTGACTTTACGAGCTCGTCAGTCTTTGTTTTCACTAGGCCTGCCGCCTTGTCAAGTGCAGAATCGACAAGGTCAGTCACTGCATCTCCAGCACGCATCGCTTTGATCTTCAAATCCTCATTATCACTTGTCATTATGTGGGTGGAACCTTTTACCCCTGTTTCTTTGTAGGTTGCCGTCGAACCATCCTTGGTTACTCTGACAACTTTCTTTTCCTCAGACACAATGTATCCATGGCACAACCGACTTATAGAAGATATCAGGGCTAAAAGGGAAGTCATAGTAGAAGAAAAGGTCATAAGAATATTATAGAAGAATATGCTAGTCACGTCAAATGTCCACTCATTACGGGACGCTCTGCAAACAGATACTTGCCCTAGACAAGACGATACGCTTTGCAGGGGTGGCAGACCGTTTCGGGAAGATTATTGCATACCAATATCGAGAAGGGCTGTTGCCGCTATTGGATACAAAGGACTCGGAGAAGTCCATCAAGCAATCGGCAATCAGAATGAGCACAAGAAGGACCCTGGAAGACAAACTCGGCAAGACTGTCTATGCTTTTACGATGTATGAAAAGGTGAAAAGAGTAACCATTCCGATGCCTACCAAGAGTCATGGCGAGGAGATATTGATGGTCTCATTTGATCTAGAAAGCAATCACGAACAGATAATCCTGGAGAAAATAATTCCATTGATAAGAACACAAGATCCCTGACATGAAGCAGGCGAACAAGTCATCCGTGCGGAAAAGTACCTAACATGCCCCATCAACTGAAGACTTGACAGAACCATTCTTAGATAAACAATTTATCATCCGGCCGCCAAATTAATAGCAGGATGCAGGAGGAGGCAAGAAGAAGGTGAGAAGAGCGAAACAGCCATCCCGTGAGCCGTTTGAGCGCACTATCTTTACCGACGACCAAGATATCGCTTTTCTCAAGGACGACGCAATATTTTCTGACACATTCAATGCGCGCAGAAGAGCTGTGGACGAGCTGGCAAGGCGCTATAAAAAAAGGGCCATACCTGCAATCCGTGAAATCATATACGTCAGCAGCACCATTACGGGTCAGGACAATGAAATTTTCCAAAAGTATTGCCGGTTGCTGATAGAAGAGTTGCTGGAAAGCTAGAGTGGTGGGGGATGCCCGGAAGGCGGGCAACTGAGTCATGGTGAAGAAAGCACCTTTTCCTTCCGGGCTGGTGTGCTTTCAGGCTGCCCTTCCGGAAGGGCGAGAAAAACTTCTCGACAAACGCCGATATATGGGTTCCGGATTTGTTAGCTACTCGATTTATCAGGGGGCCACGTTTTACATAGCAGCCGCTGTTATCTTGGAAGAAGGATGAAGGCTAATTTCAACGAGCTCGTAATCAACCACTACCAGCTCGCCAGTTTGAACTTCCGTCAATATCTGGGTGCTTGAATTAGAAAATGCAAACGACCTCAGCTCATATCTGCCCGGGTCTTTGGGAGCCCATAGCGCGCCCACTTCGGAGCTGTTAAATGCGCCAGCCCTGACTGGAGCCTGTTGGAAAAACGCCGTGACATTGTTATCCTGATCCCGTACTTCAGTTACGATAACAACCTGCTGGTCAAAGTAGCAGGGATTTGAGAAGGTGCTAAATATTATTACCGTTTGGCTTACATTTGTCGATGCTATATCGTTGCCTCCAACATCTTTTGCTACTGGCGCGCTCAGGTCGCTGAACCGCGCGCATTCGTCTTTAGTGTTGGTAGCGGGCGGCGGCGGCGACGTATCAGGGAACAACGAAAAAACCGCCAGCAGTACCACAATCAGGTAGGATAGCAACTATACCATTAGAAGAAACACAATTTGATTTAACGATACGCATGAATCGTCTTTTGCTGGCAGTGCTGCATGGCCATTGTTTCCGATCGTCCCTGGATCAGGGAAAAGAAACACGTTCTCTGAGAATTCTTTACTAGCATATTCGCACCGGGAAATCGCGAGCCGCCCTTGTGTCCCCTGCTCCAGTGCGGGCGCAATTCGTTGTATATGCACATGCAGGTATTGCGATGTTCGTTGTAGCATGCGTAGGGTCTATTTACAGGCAATTGTATGTGGTAGCCAAAAAGAAAGGGAAGGGCTGCTGCCCTCTTACTGCTTTTGGGCGTATGTTTTCATCCTTGTAAGGTCGATGACCACGAGGGGTTCATTACCTACCACCCGGGCGTCATGGCCTGGCGGAACAACTGCCGCATCTCCTGCCCCGAATTCTTTTTCCGTCCCGTCATTCATTCTCTCACCCTCAGCCGGCCGGAAATAATGTACCCTGTATGGTGCACTTCACAGCTCTCAATCTTTGCGATTGGTTTTATCGATGTTGACCATCTCCAGCCTGGCTCGAGTGCAATGCGGCCGATCGATGCACCGCCGATGTTGGCGATCTCTAATTTTCCTTTATCGAATTTCCGGATTTCATCTAGCGCGGCATTGAGGTTTCTCCACTCTAGGCTTGCCATGCTCTGAGTCGAACCCATTGAGAGGAACATTCGTTGCTAATCTACATGGATGATTTGTCCAACATCGACGACCTATTCAGGTTCCTGTACAGCAGCCGTTTTTCTGCGAAAACATACACTTTGAAAATAAAAAGGAAAGGAAGAGGGGATGATACTTCTACAAGCAGCTAGGCAGCGTTCCGACCGCAGGTGTGCCTATCGGATCTCCTAGACACCCGTCAAAGTTAGCACCTGTGAGGATTGCGCCGTCAAGGTCTGCACCTTGGAGGAATGCACCTGTGAGGATTGCAGAAAAGAGGTTTGCACCTGTGAGGTCTGCATGTTTCAGATTGGCACCGGAGAGGTCGGCACTACTAACGCCTGCACCGGAGAGGTCGGCCCCTTCGAGGTTAGCACCGGAGAGATTCGCATATGTGAGAAGGTTGTCACTAGGGCTCGCATCGGAGAGATCAGCACCCGAGAGATCAGCACCATGAAGATTTGCAGAGCGGAGGTTTCTACCTCTCAAATCGCAGTTGTGCCAGTCAACGCCCGGCGCTGCAGGAGCATCACAATCTCCATCTGTATCTTCCAACAAGGCGATTCTCTCACTAAGCTCGTTAATCTGGTTCTGCAGATCAGTCGGGTCAAAAGTATCTATGCTTGCAACCTGCTCTTGGAGGTCGTCAATCTGGTTCTGCAGCGATTCATCTGCTGCCCTGCTTGTTGAATTTAGAGCGTCAATCTGCGCCTGCAGATCCGACTTTGCTTCATTCAGATCAGCTATCTGCGCGTCAATTTCAGCTATCTGCTCTTCAAGTTCGTCAATGTCTTGCTGTCCAGCTACCAGCTCGTCTATCTGCTCCTGCTGCTCTTCATTTATAGCGAAAAGCTCTGCTATCTGCTCCTGGATTTCTTCAATGGCATCCCACAATGCGTCAAAGGGGTTGCCGCCACCATTTCCGTTTCCATTTCCGTTTCCCCTAC
>DASVCY010000185.1:0-25068 GCA_036381375.1 Nitrososphaera sp.
GTAGGGGAAACGGAAATGGAAACGGAAATGGTGGCGGCAACCCCTTTGACGCATTGTGGGATGCCATTGAAGAAATCCAGGAGCAGATAGCAGAGCTTTTCGCTATAAATGAAGAGCAGCAGGAGCAGATAGACGAGCTGGCTAGTGACAGTGAAGCGCAGCAGGAAGACATCGATGCCCTGACAGAGGCTGACGAAGAGCTGCGGGGACAGATTGACGACCTAGAGGCTGCCGACGCTGCAATTCAGACACAGATAGATACGCTTGAATCACAGGTAAGCGACATAGACATCCAGATCCAGTTGCTAGAAGACGAGCAGGCAGCACTGCGGGAGCAGGTTGCCGGATTAGCCTCGCAGGAAGAGGTAGACTCGCTCAACGCAGACATACAGGACCTGCAGGGACAGATTGATGCGCTAAAAGCAGACAAGGCTGACGTTCAGTCGCAGATTAACGGACTGGTCAGGGCTGACGAATTTCTAGATGTAAGGATTACTATGCTTCAGGGACAGGTTGGTAAGCTGCTTAAGAAGGATGATGCTCTTCAGTCGCAGATAAACAGCTTGCAGACTCAGGTTGATGCCATTGATACTTTTGACCCGATAGATCTGCAGAACAAGATTGCCGAGTTGAGGGATAGAATGGATGGAGATTGCGATGCTCCACCAGCGATAGGGGTTGACTGGCACAATTGCGACCTCTCTAATGCAGACCTCGGAGGCGAAGACCTCGTAGGTGCAAACCTCGTAGGTGCAAACCTCGAAGGTGCACGACTCCAATTTGCAGATCTCCGAGGTGCAAACCTCGTAGGTGCAAACCTCCGGGGTACGCACCTCCAAGGTGCAATGCTCACTGGTGCAACAATCACAAATGCTGACTATACCGACTGCGTAGGAGACTCTGTAGGCCTGCCTCACGGCGCAGCGCTGCCTGACTGCTTGTAGAAACATCCCTCTTCCTTTCTTTTTTTATTTTAAGTTCGTATTTTGCAGAAAAGCGACTGCTATCCAGGAACCTGAATAGGTCGTCTATGTCCGACAAATCATTCATCCAGAAAAAAATCTAAAGCGTCCGCTAGATTGTGAAAAACAAGAAAAGTAGAGAGAAAAAGTTTATTCTGTGCTGAACGAGTGTCCGCACGAGCAGCTCTTGGTCACATTGGGGTTGTTGATCTTGAAGCCCGAACCCATCAGGCTCTCGATATAATCAATGTTGGCCCCCTTCAGGTACCTCTGGCTGTAGCTGTCAAGCAACAGCTTGACACCATTCTGCTCGATGACTTGGTCGTCTTCGTCTGGCTTTTCCTCAAACCCCATACCATAGGACAGTCCTGCACATCCTCCGCCTGAGACATATACTCTCAGGTAAAGGCCAGAGTTGCCCTCTTGTTTCATGAACTCGGCAACCTTCTCAGCTGCCTTGGGGGTTATTGTTACTGTTTGCTGCTGAACGCTTTCCATCACGCTATCTTTGGCCAATTTAATATAATAAACTTTTTCCCCTCTTACTGCTTGGCTTCGGGGGTCGCCGTTTCTGCCTTTGGTTGTTCTTCTTCTTGCTTCTGCTGCTCGGCCGGAGCTGCAGAATAGGTTTCCACGAATTTAACGTTCTTGACAGAAGGCACGAACTTGAAAATGTCATTTGCGACTGCGCGCTTCACTATCTGCAGGCCCTCTGCAAGGAATGCCTCTTCGGGAAGCTCGATCTCCAGGTTGGGAGCGGCCAAATTGATCTTGACCTTGCTTTCTTCCAGCCCGGTCCTCCTTCTTACGAGTGCTACTATTTTTTCATTGTCGGTTTCCAGCTTTTTGGTGACGTTGACATCGTACAACAGTGTCTTGCCTGCAAATCTGTGGTTAAAATCGACTTGGATCCTGCCAGATCCGACATAGCGGACAATTCCCGTCCTGTCGTCGACTTCAATAACGTCTCCTACTCCGACTTCGTCGGCCTTGTCGCCCAGCTTGCGCTGCGGGATCATCCTCACCTTGTTTGGGTCCCGTTCGCCAAAACCCTTGTCTGGTGTGATTTCAACGTTGAGCCTATCGCCTACATTCGCCTTTGCAAGCGCCTCATCTAGGCCCTTGAGTACCCAGCTTTCGCCTACCGAAACCAGACGCGGCTCGTACTTCCGCGTCGGGTCGTATAGCTGGGCCGTCTTTTTGGCCTCCTCTTCAATCGTTGTCTCGAAAACCTCGTTAGTATCTTTAACTCTAGCAGTGTAATCCACCAGTATGAGAGAACCCTTTTCAAAAGGCATAGAAATCGACTTCTGTTCTACCTTATATTAATCTTCAAAAAAGGTGAGGAGTATGTCAGCCAAGCGCCTTTAGCTTGTCCATTGCCACCGATGTTGCTTCTGGGTTTGTCTTTATTCCAAGCATGTTCATTGCAGAAGCGATCGATGATATCGTCCTCATGACGTGGTAGCGGCCGACTTCGCCCATAGATCCAACCCTGAACACCTTTCCCTTCAGGTCACCAAAGCCGCCGGCAATGAGTACTTTGAATTCGCTTGACAGCAGGCCGCGGAATTTCTTGTCGTCCATTCCTGGAAGGTAATTGACTGCAATGATCATGTTGCTCCTTGCGTCCGGCTTTGCAAATGGCGTTAGACCAAGCGCGCTCAAGCCTGAATAGAACGCATCTGCGCAAATCCTGTGGCGTCTTATTCTATTCTCCATACCTTCTTCAAGCACAATGTCCAGCGCTTCCCTGAACGCATAGTAGAGCGGCAGGGCAGGCGTGAACGGCGTTTCGTAATGTTCTTCGTAATACTTGAAGTAGCGCTTCAGGTTCAGGTATTGCGTCGGAGGTGGGTTTTCCTGCATGTATTTTTTCGCACGTTTGCTTACAGATACCGGCGCAACGCCCGGCGGGGCTGCAAGGGCCTTCTGGGAAGCAGTAACGCAGATGTCGACGTTCCACTTGTCCACTGGAAGTTCGTCTCCACCAAGGATCGAAACTGCGTCTGCAATGAAATATGCCCCCTTTCTTGCTGCAAGCTGGCCAAGCTTGTCCATGTATCTTATCGTTGTGCCAGTTGAAGTTTCATTGTAAACAGCATAAAGCGCCTTGATGTCTTTGTTGTTGTCAAATACCTCTTCAAACTTGTCGTAGGGCGGGTTCTCGCCTGGTGGCGCGTTTATCCTTATCGCCTGTCCACCCCAGCTGTCGATCAAGTCGGCAAGCCTGGTGCTGAATTCGCCGTTGACCGGGATGACTGCCTTGTCGCCTTTCTTTATCAGGTTGACAACTGACGCTTCTACTGCACCAGTGCCAGAAGTTGTAAGGAGCACAATGTCGTTTTCAGTCTGGAAGACCTTCTGGGTCCTTTCGACCACCGACTTGTATAATTCGCGGAAATCCTCGCTCCTGTGGTTTATCACAGGCGCAAGCATTGCGTTCATGACCCTGTTTGGCACGTTCGTCGGACCGGGGAGCATTACGAGGTATTCCATGGTAATTTCAAGACTGCGGGCAACTCAGCCATATTTAAATTAATTTGGGATACCGGTGATCATGTAACATTTTATAAAACTGGCAAGGCGGAGTGTTCTTGTTGTCGCCAATGATAAAGGAGCGCCGTTCCAGAATACTTCAGCACGCAAGGGAGGCTGGCTGCTCCATAGTTGCAGCGTTCGAACCAGAAAACGTGTTCTACCTCACCGGTTTTTGGGGAGAAGCCATAGCAGTCTGCACCGGTGATGGCACTAAACTGGTCGCACCGAAGCTGGAATATGGCCGGGCCGAAAAAGCCTCTATCGATTGCGAGGTCATCCCCACAGAACGAGGAAGCGAGCTCATTTCCACCTTTGTGTCACAGATAAGAGACGAAAAAGCCTGCACCGATTGCAGCAACTACTCTGCTGTTGAATCCATCCGCAATCATGGAGGCGACATTGCGGTCAACACCGAGCCATTCTTCCAAGCGCGCAGGATAAAAGATGATGCAGAGATCAGGATAATTGCAAAGGCATCCAGAATTCTGGACAAGCTGTACGAAATATGCGAAGATGAGATCGGGGCCGGCATGTCAGAGCGAGACCTGCAGGCGAAGCTGATCTATGAAGGCATGAGGATGGGGGCAAACCCGCCTTCCTACAAGTCCACGCTTAATCCTCTGATCATTGCAGGCGGACCTAACGGCGCCCTCCCGCATGCCGAAGTCACCGACAGGAAATTCAAAAAAGGTGACATGATTGTAGTCGACTTGACCCTCAGGCATGCCGGATACATCGCCGACGCCACAAGGACGTTTGCACTCGGTTCGGCAACGACAGAAATGAAAAAGGTGTATTCCATCGTGCAAGAGTCACAGAAGGCTGGCGTTGAAGCAGCCAAACCGGGAGCTATGTGCGGCCGTGTAGATGCGATATGCAGAGACCTGATAGCAGGATACGGTTATGAAAAATTCTTCATACATTCTACCGGCCACGGCATCGGATTGGATGTGCACGAGCCTCCCTGGCTTAGAATGAACAACTCAGAAGAACTGAAGGCCAACATGGCAGTAACTGTCGAGCCCGGCATATACATAGAGAACAAGTTTGGAGTCAGGATAGAGGACAGCATCATTGTCACCGATGGCAGGCCGCGAGTGCTCAATAGATTCACAAAAGATCTAGTTGTCATAGGTTGACTGCGCAAAAGTAAGGATCAGCAAGTCTTGTATGGAATCGCGATAAACCTCCAACCTTTGGTGTCCTGGTTTTTACCTGCGACTGTTCTTGCCGTTGACAGATTCCGCAACAAGCTCCAGGATTTTTCTTGCTATGCCCGCCTTGCTCTCAAGAGGCAGATGGACGACCTGCTTCTCTTTGTCTACGATAAACACCTGATTCTTGTCTGATCCCGCTTCAGAGCCCTTCCTGCCAAGGTCGTTTGCAACTACGATGTCGGCGCCGGATTCCTGCAGCTTTTCGAATGCTTTTTCAACCAGCACAGAATCAGAGACGCCATAGTCTGCTTTGAAAGCGACAAGAAAAGTATCGCTGCTCTTCTTTTTCACTTCATCGACTATTTTCCTTGTAGCGACAAGCGAGAGTTCCAGTGTCCTGCCTGCGCGTGTGTCAATCTTTCTATATGACTTCCTTGATGGAGTGTAGTCGGCCACAGCGGCCGCCATTATCGCAATGTCATATTTTTTTGAGGACAGTTCTGAAACGACTGCATTGTACATTTCTTCGCTTGTGCTCACCCGTATTGTTTTGCCTCCTGCTTGTTCGGTTCCATGTCCATAGATCAAGGTTACGTCCGCGCCCATCCGCTCGGCTTCCTGAGCTATGGCAATTCCCATCTTGCCCGAGCTGGCGTTTGTAATCACCCTTATCGGGTCGATGTGTTCGACCGTGCTACCTGCCGTGACAATGACACGCTTTCCTGCAAGCGGCCCCTTTGACAGTATTCTGATGGCTGCAGCGGCTACCTGCTGGGGCTCGGCAACCTTTGCCTTGCCTTCTTCAATGCTCGGCTCCACAAACGTGGCTTGCGTCTTCAACTTCTCGACGTTCTGCTGTATGAACTTGTTATCGTACATCGCTTCATGCATCGCAGGCGCGATTATTATCGGGGTCCTGCTTCCCAGTGCGACACTGAGGACCGACGTGACCGGGGTGTCGTCGATTCCTGCCGCCACCTTGCCAAGCGTGTTGGCTGTGCAGGGGTAGACGATTATCAGGTCCGACATGCCATAGTCTGCAAGCATGATGTGCTCCAGATTGCCGGTCAACTTTGTGACAACGTCATTGCCCGTAGCCCATCTCATCATTTCAGGATGTAGAAGGGTAGCTGCAGTGGATTCTGTCATGACTGTATGAACGTCTGCCCCATGGCGCATCAGCAACCGCGCAAGATCGATGGCGCGGTATGCTGCAACACTGCCCGTAATACAGAGTACTATTTTCTTATCAGCAAGCTCAGTCTCGTCAGACCCGACAATGTCCTTTGAAGGGTGCACGCCCCTCCTTTTCTTCGTCATTTCTCTTTCGCCGCCCTTCTGAATTTCTCCAGCTCTTCAGGTCCCATATGGAATGTGTTTGACTCCTCCGGGAACCTGCCTTCCTTGACTTCTCTTGTATAGGTTGAGACGGCATCAAATATCGACTTGCTCATCTCGGCGTACCTCTTTACAAACCTCGGCTTGATGCCTTCGTAGATGCCAAGCATGTCGTGGAGGACCAGAACCTGCCCGTCACACCCTGCGCCGGAGCCTATGCCTATCGTCGGAACAGACACGCTTCTTGTTATCTCCTCCGCAACTTCGCTTGCGACCATTTCAAGCACGATGCTGAAAACGCCGGCCTTTTCAAGAGCCTTTGCGTCTTTGACAAGCCTTATTGCAGTCTCTCTCGTCCTTCCTTGCAGCCTGTAGCCTTCCCACAGCGACGATGTCTGCGGCTTCAGTCCGATGTGGCCCATCACCGGGATTCCTGCATCCACTATCGCCTTTATCGTGTCAATGATCTCCGAGCCACCCTCTAGCTTGACTGCATCACATCCAGTCTTTACCAGCTGCACCGCGTTTTCAACTGCGACGCTTGGGTTTGGCTGGTAGGAACCAAAGGGCATGTCACCGACTATCATGGCTCGCCTGACTCCTCTTGCCACTGCACCACAAAAAATGGTCATTTCCTGCATGCCGACCGGCACAGTGCTAGCATATCCAAGCACCACATTGCCAGCGCTATCGCCCACGAGCACGACATCCACTCCTGCCTTGTCGCAGATAAGAGAAGTGGAATAGTCGTACGCAGTAAGGACCGAAATTTTTTCTGACCCTTTCATTGCCATGATGTCGTTCACGCTTACCTTCTTTTTCGCCTGCGCCATTGTCATCACGCCCCTCCCAGTCTTCTGACTATCCTGACAGATTCGCGAAGGTTCTTCTTGTTGTCAAAGCCTTCGACGATCTTTTTCAGCGACCTGCTTGTCCTTATCTCTCTGGCTGCACCTGCCAGGGCCGGCATAGCCCTTGTGATATTGTCGACTATGGTGACATGTGCCGTCTTCGCAGTCCTGGAAAGCGGGTTTAGATCGACCGTGATCACCTTCTTGCCCATATTTGCGAGCGCTTCTGTCCTGTCGCCGTCCTCAAGAGGAACAAACACCGTGTCTGCAACATAGATTCCTTCCGGATCGACGCGCCTGCGCTCGCTCTGGAGTTCCGGAATTCTTGCAGATGCCCTTGGGCCAACACCAAGTACATTTCGGGCTCCGTGCTTTTCAAGTTCTGCCTTGATTGCCTGTTCCCGCTCTTCTGTCCTGTAAAAGAGGTTGACTTCGATGGCCGCGCCTGTCGTCTCCGCCAGCTCTACAATTTCTCTTGGACACAGCGCCGCCGTGTTGCCGTTGACTGAAATCACCGGTCTTTTTGAGAGTAGCAGCATTGCCGCAGCGGCCTTGATGGCCTTTTGCGCGGGCCTTGTCGTGCGTTCTCCCAGAAGGTAATCATAAGCCTCCCCTCTGCCATGTGCTATCAGTCCCTCGGCCGCGACAAGGCCGCGCCTGTAGCCGTCGACCAGCGCCTCGCGCGTATGCAGGGATTTTGCGCGTGGGTGGTTGGGTGGAATCATGATGCGCGCGTGCAATTCTTAAAGCACTCTAGCCCCGTTGCTGTCGATGTTGCAGAGAAGAAGCGTGCCTCCAAACCCCTCTAGGGCTTTCCTCGCTTCCTCCGCTCTTCCCTGCGGCACTAGTGTGAAAACTGTCTGGCCAAAAAGAGCAACACTCGCCTCGATTCCCTCGGCCTTGAGTGCCGCCAGTGGCCCGTTGCACTTTCCTTCAGTCAGACCAAGCGTCTCTGCAAACTCGCGGGACATTCTGAGAAAGTCGCCCACGTTTCTTGATTCCGATAACTTTCTTAGCATTTCGCCACCAAGGCCATTAATCTGGTTCACCCTGTTTGCGAGAAATGATCTTGTTGAAATGGGTGCAAGGCAGAGAACCACCGCCTTGTATTTATTGTTCAAATCGATTTTTGTGACAGAGCCAATGCCCGGAGCCCCTGCGCTGGTGCGCATCTCAAATCCACCTGCAAATTCGGCAACCACGGTGCCAAGGCCAGTCTTGCATTCAATCTCTGCACGGTGTGCGATTTGCGCAGCCTGTGTCCTGCTGAGGCCAGTGTCAAGCGCCTCGTTTAGCGCGTACGAGAGGCTGAGTGCCGCTGCTCCGCTTGAGCCGAGACCAAAGCCAACTGGAATTCCAATGTCATGCTCTACTTCGATATAATATGGCCTGTCAGCAAGCTTTAGGTATTCTTCAATCACCCACTTTGACACCTCTGCACTGCGGGTTTTCGATCCGTTGATCGCGACCTGGTAGCCAGGTTTGCCGCTCTCGTAGACTTGGACTGCTGTTGCAATGCCTCTGTCCAGGGAGAAACCCGCGCCCTTTGACCCCTTGTGGAGGTAGTGGGAGTATTTCTCATGTGGTATCTCGAAAAAGCCCGTAATATGGCCGGGGCTGAATGCTTTTGCTACAGCTACGGGTGCCGTGACCAGCGCCGATGCCATACTTGTTTATAAGATACAAAAAATATAAAAATAATGTTTAATTAGTTTAAATGGGTTTATACGCCATGGCAAAGTACGCCCGGCGTCTGCAAAAGATAGGCAGCAGCTTTCTGATCTCGCTTCCGAGTGAGTGGGTAAAGAACAACAACCTCAAGAAAGGCAGCATTGTGCCAGTCGACATCAACCGCGACAACTCGATCTCGATTTTCCCATCAGAAGACATGGCCGAGGATTCAAAGGAAGTCACTATCCCGTATTCGTCCACATCGATGGACACACTCGTAAATCAGGTGTACGGTGCATATCTGCTTGGCTATGATGTCATCAGGGTCAAGGCAGCATCTCCAATATCTTTTGAAGACGCCGACAGGATAAAGAGAGCCATACGCAAGCTCGTCGGTCTGGAAATAGTGGATGAGGATGGCTTTCACATCTCTGCGCAGTTTCTGCTTGACGCAAACACGCTTGACGCGGAAAAAATACTGCGCCGCATGAGTGCAATCGTCTCAGGCATGTACCGGGATTTGATCGAAGCAATAAAGACAAAGGAGAACGGTATCCGCAAAGTGATAAGCGGAAGGGATGACGAAGTGGACAGGCAATACTTTTTGTTGGTCAGGCTTATTCGCAGCGCCATGATGGATCAGCGGCTGGCAGGCAAGCTAAACCTGAGCAACATCGACATCCTGGACTACAGGATTGCTGCAAACCTGCTGGAAAGCGCCGGCGATTATATCGTTGACCTCGCAGACAGCAGCACGAGGGACATATCGCGGATAAAGTTCGCAGACGAGAAAATACTGGAGGCAGGTGCGCTTGTTGAAAAGATGCAGGAAAAGTCTGTCGCAGCGTTTGCCAATAAAAACAGGGAGGACTCTAACGTGGTCGTCAAGACTTATGGAAAATTCAACGAGATCATAAATTCGGTCAAGAGCAGTGCAGAGTCCGCAGACAACCACGAGTCTGCAATCGCGGTGCTTAACCTGACCTACTCTATAGACAAAATAGCGCGCTGCTGGGTGGATATCGCGGATCTGGTCAAGCCCGTGCACCTCACTGCCCCCCTCAAAAACGCATAATTACAAACGGTGACCATCATCAATACCATGGTTCACGACCACGGGTTGGAAAATGTGCTTGTTCTGCAAGGAGGGGGCTCGCTAGGCGCCTTTAGCTGCGGGGTATTCAAGGCATTTGCAGAAAGGGGTGTCAAGATAGACATCATAGCCGGGACTTCAATTGGCGGGATTAACGCGGCTATAATCGCTGGCAGCAGGGACAGGCGTCCCGAAGATGCACTGGAAGAATTCTGGACAGAGCTTGCGAAGAACTCTGTAGATCTGGCACCCTTTTGGCGCCCTGCACTCGACAACAACGACTCTGGAAACTATTACAGCCGCTATTACGAAAAGGCAAACATGTCGCTCAGGCACGCCCTGACATTTTACAGCTCGGCAGCATATGGCAACAACAAGATGTTCCTCCCGCGGTGGATGCCCGAGTATGCGGAAAAAGATTCGCAATATTTCCGGCCTGACCTGTGGACCTACGTCTATGATCACTACCCTCTTGCCTCGACGCTTGAAAAATACATCGACTACGACAAGCTGAGGCCTGGCGGAAAAAGCCCGAACGCGCGTCTGATAATATCTGCAGTCAATGTCCTGACGGCCGAACCTCTAACGTTTGACAGCATGCGTCAGCCGATAACTGCAAAGCACCTGCTGGGCACAGCCGGCTACCCGCTGTACGGGTTTCCGTGGGTTGAAGTGGAAAAGGGGCTCTACGTGTGGGACGGGAGCCTCCTGAGCAACACCCCGCTGAGAGAAGTCATTGACGCGGCGCCTATCATAGATAAACGCGTCTTTATCGTCGAGAACTATCCGAAAAAGATTGAAAGGCTGCCGCAGAACCTGCCGGAAGTGATGCACCGGGCGCGCGACATTATGTTCAGCGACAAGACAGCTCACAACGTCAAGATGTCAAAGACAATAACGCGCTACCTGATGTTCATAGAAGAGCTGTATGAAATCGTGGAAAGTAATGTTGATCCCGAGAGGTTAGATAAGCAAAAGTGGGAGAAAATCCAGCGCAAGTACAAAAGGATGCTGAAAGATCGTGGATCCGCGATCAAGAAAATCGCCTACATTACAAGGGAAGAGCGATTCCCCTACCTCTATGAGAACACAGACTTTTCCCAGGAGGGAGTAAGGAACCTGATCAGGGAAGGTGAGTCAAATGCAAAGCAGGTCCTGCAAGAGGCGGGCCTCTAGCCTAGCCAATCAGCAGACCTTTCCTATCTATCCCCACTTCAAATGATTCGTAGCCGGCCGCCTTTGCGCGGGCTGCAATCTTTGTGCTGCCTTGCTTGTCTGCCGCAAGCGCTATCACCGCCCCGCCACCTCCTGCGCCGGTGATCTTGGCACCGAGTGCGCCCGCCTTCATGCAGATATCTGTCAGGTCGTCGGCCTTGTAATGCGAGACCCCCATCTTCCTGAGAATGGCATGGTTTTCGTTCATGAGCTCGCCCACCTTGGCCCGGTTTCCAGAAGCGATGGCAGCCTTTGCCTGAGTACAGAGATCTGCAGCCTGATCTGCAAGGGCCGCAAAGAGTGATTCGTCTCTCTCCTTGAATCTCTTGACCCTTGCCACAAGGTCGCCCGTAGAGTGCCTGACCATTGTACTTGCGACGACAAGTGGCAGCGTTCCTTTTGCCTGAATCTTCCTAAAGCCGTCTGCCTTGCTATATTGCATCAGGCCTCCAAAGGTGCTGATGTAGCAGTCAGCTCCGGAAGAGTTTACGTGGATCATGCGCTCGGACTCGATAGCAATATTGCATATCTTTTGCCTGCTAGGGTTTTTCTGGAACAGGGAATTCACTGCCGCAACTGTCGCCACACATGCCGCCGCAGAAGAGCCCAAACCGATGCCGTGAGGAATGGCCGAAGAAATATCGACCTCAATCCCTGTTTCTCTCGATGAAAGCACATGCTTGATCGCACTGTGCAGCGGGTCCAGCGCTGTCTTTGCTCGGATGCCCCCGTTGATCATCTTGAAGCCTGTGTCACTGTATTGGCCAGTGATTCCGATATCTGATCTTATTGTTATTTTTCCCTCGGTTGTTTTTCTTGCATCGACCGTGATCCGTCTGTTTATCGCTGCAAGTATCGCTGTGTTGCCGTACACCACAAAGTGTTCTCCGAACAGTATTATCTTGGCTGGTGCCGACGCCTTGCCCCTAGTTGTCATACAAACACTATCGAAGAGTATCCTACCACAGCGTCTGTGTCCCCTGTTACGTCCCCACTTGTCGCATATTTTAGCAGCTCACCTCTAGTCGCGCCTAGGTTCTTGGCCGCCACCATAATCGTCGCTATGGCCCCATAACCGCAGGCGGAAACGTCAAGCCTCTCAAGGACGGCATAAAACCTGTTAACATCAAGCGCAAGAATGGTCTTTATAAGCTCGCCATCCTTCCTGTGAGCCTCGCTGTTTGGTTCATAATGTGTAAAATCAGATGACGCGATGAGCAGGGTGCTATCAATTCTACCCTCCTCTACTATCGTCTCTGAAATCGCATTCCCAAGGTCGTAGGCAGTGTCACTCCTCTGGGACACAAGTACTATGGGCACAATCCGAAAATCCTGCTTGATCGATTGCAAAAATGGCAGCTGCACTTCCAGGGAATGGTCGCGGCTGTGTGCAAAGTCATCAAAGTCAAGTATAGACGACCTTGATGCAATTTCATTGGCAAGCTTTGAATTAACCAAAACTTCGCCCAGTGGAGTTTCCCATTCGCCCTCTTTCATCGCAGCGACCCAGGAGCCTATTCCATAGTGGTTTGGCCCTACCATCACAACATCTTTGAAATCCGCCGAGGAAGCCTCGTAATAGCCGTGTGCAGCGACAGCGCCAGAGTAGACATAGCCAGCATGCGGCGAAACGATGCCATAGATCTTGCGCTTGCCGCTTGAAGGCGGTGATTTTCCCGGGCCAAAGCGCTGGTCGCGAAAAGACTGGTCGATAAGCCCTCTCAGCTCTCTTGGGTTGTCCGGATAAAACATTCCTGCAACTGCCGGCGCCCTTCTTGCCAAGATAATACTTCCTCGAATCTATGTAGAAGCAAGTAATATAATTGTGATTTCTTGTTCGATATTGAATATGATGCCTTGGGTAATGGCAAGCGGCCGATTTTTCGCTATTCGATGTTGACCTGTAAGCTTTCAGCTATCAAAGATGATTGCCCAAACCTTTGCTGGTCTAGAGGTTCTTAGATCCTTCTTTGCTGTCATCAGGCTTCGCCCAGTGCGTCAGAGGTTTCTTGTCCAACATGACATTTTCCGCTATTCTATGGACCTCTCTCAAATGATACCTGATTTGTTTTGCGTCTACAATTTCATGACATAATTGACAGACGACCTGCTTCCCAGCATCCAAGCCCCATCAATTCTCGAATATTTCCGGAAGAACCGTATTTAGGAAGTCTGGTGTCATCTAGTAGCAAAGATTACCTTACAACAACATCCAGATTCCGCCAAAATGTTCAAGCTGTGTGGTATGATACAGTCTGCGTTCTACCACAAGCCAGAACTGTGCTTCTTGCACTGCAATCCTGTGAACTTCTATACGCGATACACTCCCTACATACCTCGGTCTCGACATGCAATAGAACCGAGACCGTGAGATAGAATTTCCTATCACAAATGTTGAATCAGGATCAGATGTTGGATAGGATGATAAAGTAGCTAGAAAATGCAGAGACCGAAGTTCTGACTTTAACGAGAAATGCCAGGACACCATAATTGAGTGTGGTAGTAGCAGCAGGTGCTGCTGTGACAGCAGCCGCCCGGGAGATGTGACTATTTCTCAAAAAAGCCGGCGCTCGTGCGGAGCAGGTGAAGGCGTGTACATGCACCTGCCGCCTAAAGTCCAATATGAAAATAATTCTCCGACCTAGGTAATTTGTTCTACCAGCTTTGTTTCAAAGTCGTCGATTGATGCCTTCTCCAGCATTTCGCTGTCTGACTTGATAGCTCCTTGTTTCTTGAGGACTTCACGTGCCAAGAGCCAATAGACTGTGGCCAGAGCCTTGCGGCCCCTGTTGTTTGCGGGTATCACCAAATCAACCTTTGAAGTGACATTGTCGCTGTTGGCGATGGCGATTACCGGTACGCCTGCCCTTGTGGCCTCGATGACTGCCTGCTGGTCAGCCTGCGGGTCGGTTACGACAACTATTTCCGGCTCCATGTAGTTTGGAAGTGACGGGTTGGTAAAAGTGCCCGGCATGAATCGGCCAAGAATCTGGGTTGCGCCTGTTAGCTCGCAGAACTTTTGCACCGGAGTCTTGCCGTATTCACGGGCAGAAGTCACGGCCACCTTGGAGATGCTTGCCCTGCCTATGAATTTGGCGGCCACGTCAATTCTTGCCAGAGTCTTGCTGATGTCAAGGATGTAGAGGCCCTCCGGGTTGGCCTTGACTATGAACGGAGCCATGAACTTTGTCTTGACCGGCGTTCCTACACGTATGCCTGTGGAAAGTATCATCTTTTCCAGATTATCGGTATCAATTGCCTCCTGACCTTCCTGAGTTTCAATTGGCGCAGCAGGCTCTTCCTCTTTTACGGCCGCGGCGCCTGCATTCTCGACGTCAGTGGCGTCTTCAGGATTGCTCATTATGCAGAGGTCAGTTCAGCCATACCTTCTATTAAATCATACTCTGTCAAGCGCACGAGCTCGTTCAGCTTGGCGATTCGCTCGCCACCCAGGACTCCCGTCTTGATCATCTTGGAACCAGTGGCAACTGCGATGTGTGAAATGTGCGAATCTACGGATTCGCCGGACCTGTGGGAAGTTATTATCTTGATGTTATTCTTTGTGCATTCTTCGGCAAAATTCATCGCGTCATACAGGCTCCCTGCCTGGTTGACCTTCAGTATTGCTCCGCTGCATGCGCCATACTTTACAGCCTCTCTTACCTTGGTAGCGTTTGTGACTAGCATGTCGTCGCCTGTCACCAGAGTCTTTTGGTTCTTTTTGGTAAGCACCGCCATGCTTTCAAAATCGCCTTCGTGCACTGGGTCTTCTGCGTAGATCAGCTTGTAGTCACGCATTAGCCTGCTCGCAAACTCGATCTGCTCGCCGGTGTCACGCTTTATTCCCTGCCTTGCATAGTTGTAAACCTTCATTTCTTCATCCCAGAAAGATGAGCTTGCAAAGTCGATTCCGATGGCCATGTCCTTGCCAATGGTGTATCCGCAGTTCTTCGCTGCCTTTTCCACTATTTCGAGGGCCTGATCGTTGTTCACGTTTGGTGCCCATGCACCTTCATCGCCCCTTCCGTATGTGAAGCGCTTGTCTATGGATTCTATGACCTTGCGGGTCTCCACATGCAGCTTGAAGTTCATCTCCAGCGCTTCAACTATGTTCTTTGCGCCCA
The DNA here is from genome assembly GCA_036381375.1 of Nitrososphaera sp. Classification (GTDB taxonomy): domain Archaea; phylum Thermoproteota; class Nitrososphaeria; order Nitrososphaerales; family Nitrososphaeraceae; genus Nitrososphaera. Next base: position 14,953 of record DASVCY010000185.1, read on the forward strand.
CCGGGCAGGCCAGAATTTCCTGAATGTCGGGAGTTCCCGGCCCTGCGTGAGCGCCTCCGCCAAGAATGTTGCCAAGCGGGAACGGGAACCGGTAGGGTCCTGATGGTTTTAGCAGCTTGAAAAGCGGGACGCCGAGCGCCTTGGCAGCAGAGTCCACCGCTGCGATTGAAAGAGCGTACGCGACCGATCCTCCGATAATAGAATAATTGTCAGTACTGTCAATCGATCGAAGCGCGTCAAATACCGCTTTCATGTCGTCTGCCTGCAAACCCACAAACTTTTTGGAATTCGCATTAAAGGCTTCCAGCGCTTTCTCCGGTTTGTTATCAGGAAAGCTCTGGGCTTCGAATTTGCCAACAGACGCCCCTGACGGTGCACACGCACGTCCCATGAACTTGTTATCCGTCACAACGTCAATTTCAATAGTCTTGCTTCCTCTGCTGTTGAAGACTAATCTGCCTCGAACTGCGGTTATAGAAGGCATATACTAGTGTGAGCAGATTCTGACGTTATTTATTATTTGTTCACTGATTATTCTATTTCCGACTGGATCTCGGACATGCGCCTTCTGAGCGCCTCATAGTATGGGATAATCTGGTAGATGGTCTCGACGCTTGAGATGTACATTCTCCTGCAGCAGTAGCGCTTGATATTGAGAGAGTCCATGACCTTTGCTGGATCCTCTCCGGCCTTTACGCGGCTTGAATACTCACCGTACTTGTCCGCAATAAGCTTGCCGCAGGTGAAACAGCGCACCGGGATTAACATCTTCTTCTGTTGATGTCAGTGTTCTGATGCATTATAAAAACCATTACCGCCACGCAATATTCAAATTAGCGCGAGGCAAGCGTGTTAACTAACGAGTAGGAGCGGGAGTCGCCCAGCTTGGCCAAAGGCGTAAGACTGAGGCTCTTATCCCTTAGGGGTTCGAGGGTTCAAATCCCTCCTCCCGCACCTTTTTTCATGTACTCAAATCTTGCTGCCCTTTGCATACAGCACTTCGTGGTTGCCCGGGGTCATGTCTTCCCACACTACGTAAATGTTGTTACCGGATATCGAAATTGACGGGCACTCGGATATCTTTGCGTTCTTGCTCAGGTTTACCGTGCTGGTTGCGTTGTCACCAGAGATCGGCAAAAGAAGGATTTCCTCATTACCGTCTACAGAGACCTGTCCAGCGACATATGCCAGGTCTTCGCTGACCGCAGCTATTTCGACGTTAGTGGGGTTTACAAAGACCCCGCCTGCATCGATCAGGAGCGGATCTGAGAATGTTTCCCCGCTGTCGGTGCTCTTGAACAAATAGAAGCCGCTCATCTCTATCGGATCAAGACCTCCAGATATCACATAGACTGTTTGATTGTAAGCTGCAACCTGAGACTCCCCAGCGCTATCGCTGAGCTTGATGGGGTCGCTAAATGTTTCTCCACCATCGGAGCTCCTTGCAAAGTATAGCCCTTCGTCAGTTCCGCTGCCTATTACATTCCAAGTCACATAGACATTATTGTTTCCGTAGGCTACGACCTTGGGAAAAGAGCCAATGTTTGCTATGCTGCTTATTTCTACTGCTTCTCCAAAGGTTGCCCCTCCGTCAAGACTTGACTTGAAAAGGATGCGTGAATCCCCTTCCGCGTCTAGGTCAAGCCATACTACATACACATTGTCTCCATAGGCAACTATCTCTTGGTTGTGGGAGTCTGAATTATCATTGCTCAGGTTCTGTATGGCTTCAAAGCTGGTGCCATCGTCTGTGCTTCTGGAGAAAAGAATCTCTCTATTGCCGGGGCTGTTGTCTGTCCATACTGCATATACGTTGCTTCCATAGACTGACAATTGCGGATGCTCTGAAAAGCCGGGATTGCTGCTCAGATTGATATGCGATCCGAAGGTTGTGCCATCGTCAACGCTTTTCTTGATGAAAATATCGTAGTTCCTGCCACTTACAGAGTCCTGCCATATGACATAGACACTGTTGTTCCAAGCCGCTACCTGACCATAGACCGAGTCTTGCTCGTTGTTTGTCAGGTTCGTCGCATTTTCAAAGACGACTTGAACTGATTGGTTACCACCAACAACCTCTGAACTGATTATATCGCGTTCGGGCTGCGGCTGGCTCGCAACCACGGCAACGGCAGCCACTGCTCCGCCCGCGATCAATGCAACAATAATCAGGACGGTTGATATTTTCACACATGAGATACGAGCTGATATTATTTTAATGATGCCTAGGCCGGCTAGTCAAACTTTTTGAGGATGTTGTAGTAAGGAGAAGTCTTGTGTCGGTCGACGCACTTGCCGCATATCGATTTGTCGCCATATTTTTTGTGACAGGAGCAGTCGCAGATGCTCTGTATTGACGCCAAAAGCAGCTGAAACATGCCGGAAAAGTTATTTAAACGTACAACCGGCACCGCCGCCATTTTTTTATTGCAGGCTACCCTGCTTAGATCCAGGATGGATTCGCGGCTCAGGCAGATGGAACGGAAACAAAAGCTCTACTCGATGCTCAAGGAACAGCACGACGCCGAAATCAAGGAGCTCATGCATTACATGTCCGTGCTTACTACCGTTGAGAACAACCTTGTCAGAAGCTACCTCCATACTCTGCTCACAGATGGACTGCGCCATATCGAGTATATCTCTAGGATAATGGCTGGGATCGAAGGGGCTACTGGCAGCGCCAGCCTGACGAAGAAGGGGATCGCCGAATCGATCAAGGGGGAGCGGGATTCGAGGGACATCCTCTTGCGATGCGCCGAACTAGCGGACGATTCTGAAACCGCCGCACTGTTAAAGAGCATCAGCGTCGATGAGGAACACCATATCCGTATCCTAGAACACCTTTCAGAGCTGGTCGATGCGGCAAAATAGAAAATTCGTACAGATTCTTGTTGCGTATATCTATTAAGTATATAAAATCTGTCAAATTTTGACACATGTTGGATTCACATTACGAGCCTAGGATAGAGCGGCACAGGAGCAAGGTCGATATTGTCTATGACATCCTAGTCTCCGCGATGGGCGGCGGTGCAAAAAAGACCCATATCCTCTACAAGGCCAACATTAGCAGCACGCAAGCAGAGAGCTATTTCTCGGCGCTTCTTGCCCATAACCTGCTTGAAAATGCGCTTGACATAGACGACAACAATATTTACCGCACTACAGAAAAGGGCATGAGGTTCATAGAATGCTGCGAGGAGATACGCTCGCTTATCGGGATCGTAATGAACAACCGCAGGATAGATCCGATGTCGGATTTTTATGCATTTGACCGGCACAGGTGCTAGCTCTGGCTTCTCAGCGCCTCAAAGACTTCATGGCTGTGGCCAGCGGGCTTGACCTTTCTGAAAATCTTGACGATCTTGCCGGACTTGTCTACCAGAAACGTGGAGCGGTTGACGCCCATGAACTCTCTGCCCATAAAACTCTTGAGGCCATAGACCCCGTACTTTTTAGATACCTCGTTTTCAGTGTCTGCAACGAGTGGATATGGTATGCCCATTTTGGCCCGGAACTTGTCGTGCGACTTCTCGTCATCGGGCGATATGCCTATGATCTCGATGCCCGCGTCTTTGAACTTTTTGTAGTCGCGGGAAAACTCGGTGGCCTCCGTTGTACAGCCGGGCGTGAAATCTCTCGGATAAAAGTAGACGACGGCGCTCTTCTTGCCGCGCAAGTCTGATAATTTCAATGTCTTGCCGTCCTTGTCCTTCATTGTAAAGTCGGGCGCATTACTGCCCTCTGCGAGCTCGACCTGCTTTTCCTCCATGACTCAAGAACCGTCGAATCAGGGATAAAAAACTTATCCAAAGACAAACGTGTAGAACACAAAATTGTCAGAACGCGGGATTATCTCTATTTCGTGCATCTCCGGCTTGTCTGTTTTCACTAGATTGTGCATGAACGGCCAGTGGATCTCTGCAATGCTGATGTTGCCCTCAAGCCTGGCATCCTTGCCCAGCTGGTCCTTGGTAAGGTAATTGCCGTCAAGCTTTATCTCTATCTTGCCTGGCTTGCCGTCTGACGTGCCCATTATGCCATGAACCCTGTTTGCGGCATTGTAGTTCATTATCACGGCCGGGTTCGGCTCCTTGCCTCCTGGCGAGTACTGAACTCCCTCCCTCCTCCATATCCACTTGCCGCGCAGGTATACTGCGTTAACATCGTGGGAGCCTGTATCAACTACAACATTTGCAGCGTCGGGTTTGAGCGTCTGGCGATTACCAAAGCGCCTGAGCCGTGAATAGCCGACGCAGGTCTCCGGCGCCATGCCGTAAAAGTGCATACCATAGGTGTCATAGATCTCGTCGCTTGGGTCGGCATCCTCTCTCCCTTCTGCTGGCTTCTTGCCCGCCTCCTCCAGGAGCTCGACGACAATGTCTTCAAAATCAGCGATGCCTCCGTAGCCCGCGTGTTCGTAGCGGATAAAGCCGTTGTGATCAATAAGGACGTGCTTTGGCCAATACATGTTGCCGTATGCGTCCCATGTCTTGTTCTTTGTGTCAAAAGCGTTCGGGATGTCGACGTTATAGCGCTGGAGGGCGCGCCTGATGTTGTCATGGTCGGTCGCAAAATCGTATTCTGCAGAATGAGCCTGTACGACCTGCAGGCCGTATTTTCCGTACTTTTGTTGCAGGCGCCTCAGTATTGGGATGGTGCGCAGGCAAAAGATGCAAGTATAGGTCCAGCAATCAAGCAGTACCACCTTGCCCTTGAGACCTTTTATTGAAAGAGGCTGTGAGTTTGCCCAGCCAGTAATCTCTCTAAATTCCGGAGCAGGGGTCGCCGGTATAACGTCCATCCGGATATCCTTGCATTCAAAACAGGATATAACTGTTAGATTTTTATCGGCTGACGCATCTGGACTGTTGTTGAATAATGCCTGCCGCCATAGTTACCGGAAGTGGTAGGGGAATAGGAAGGGAGACGGCCACTCTGCTTGCAAGGCGGGGCGTGGATGTGGTCGTCTGTTCACGGACACAGAGCGAAATTGATGACACCGTCAAGATGATCAAAGGTATTCACGCTGGCGTGATCGGAATACGATGCGATGTCAGCAATTTATTTCAGGTTGACAATTTGGTCAGAAGGGCTGTTGAGGAATTTGGCGGAGTTGACATTCTGGTAAACAACGCTGGCATCTTTACTGTAAAAAAGCTGGTAGACACCTCGGAGAAGGAATGGGATCAGATACTTGATGTGAACCTGAAGGGCGCATTCTTGTGCTCAAAAGCAGTCCTGCCCTACATGTTCCAAAACAATTCCGGCACAATTATCAACGTCAGCTCTGGGGCTGGCAAGTCCGGCTTTGATAGCATGTCTGCATATTGCGCAAGCAAGTTCGGCATGATGGGGTTAACAGAGAGCCTCGCATGGGAGGTCGCAGGTCATAACATCAGAGTGATGGCGATATGTCCTGGTGAAGTTGCGACAAGGATGCAAGAATCCGATCCCGAATACTATCGCGAAAATAGGGGCAGGATGCTCCAGCCCGAAGAGGTCGCGGCAAAGATCATCGACATGATCTTTAGTAGCAAGTACGGTAACGGCCAGTCCATAGACATCTAGGAACGGTGGAACAAAAACCCAAAAACCTGTATTGCACAAATTACACATGGTGTGGTGGTTGACAGGCCCTGTAACATTCATGTCGCAAAGGAAGCCCAAATCTCTTTAACGCATGGGTGCTGTCAACTACAACGAGACCGATCAGGTCCTGATAGCAACCAAACGCAGGGGAATCGTTGCGCTACAAACCGGAGTAAAAATGGACAATGACATCCCCCTGGCCATCAAGATGGGTAAAGTGCACTACTATTAAGAAGAAGGAAACTTTGCGTCGCGGCTTGCAAGTGGCACTGGCGCTGAGCAGTGAAGGGGAGCCCATTTGTCCACTATCAGATTAAAAAGCCAGGTAAGACCCTCTGGCTGAAATAATGGTATAATAAAAAGATACAGATATACAAATAATATAGCGACTGGAACATGAACGTGATGCACGATGATGCCAGCGCAATCGACAGACTCAGATCGCTGATTTCCACCTCGAAAGGCGCCAGCTATGTGGAGGCGCGCTACCATTCAAGGCTTAACACCGAAGTCAGTTTTGTCAATGGTGAGCTTGAAAGGATAAGGGTAGTGGAGACTGCTGGCTGCGGCATCAGGGTTCTGGTGGACGGCTGCTGGGGCTTTAACAGCACCAACGACCTGTCACTCTTGAAAGAGTCGCTTGCTCAAGCGATTTCGGTAGCTCGGGTTCTTGCCCAGACAAAAAAGAACAGGGTCAAGGGTCTGGCCGATTCAAAGATGGTTACAGGCACCTTCAGGATGTCTTCCAATGGAAACCTGTCCGACATTGACATCGAGCAGAAGGTGAAGGTCGCAAGGGAGGGAGAAAAGGCTGCACGCAGCAACAAGACCGTCAAGGCGGCAACGTGCACCTACCGGGAGACGCTCGACTACAAGGCAATAGTCAACAGCGACGGCGCTGATGTCGAGATTTACGATTCAAAACCCGAGTTCAATGTCTCTGCAATTGCCAAGAGGGGAGGCCAGAGTGCCACAGCACATGAAGGAATCGGCGTGACAGGGGGATGGAATGACCTCTTCAAAAAAAGCCATCTTGAATATGCAACTGCCGCTTCTGAAAGGGCGTCAAAGCTGCTGGATGCAAAGCACGTTACTGGCAACAAGGCGACGATAATACTAGATCCGGCAATGGTCGGCCTGCTGTCGCACGAGGCCATCGGACACACTGTAGAGGCAGATTTCGTGCTTTCCGGTTCCGTGGTAAGGGACAAGATTGGGCAGCAGGTGGCAAGCGAGCTGGTCACGCTAGTAGATAGCGGCAGGTCGGAGATCAAGGGCAACGCTGGCGGCACCATAATAGTGGATGACGAAGGTGTCTCGGCCGAGAGAACTGCAATAATCGAAAAAGGGATATTGAAATCGTTCCTACATAACCGCGAATCTGCAACGATCTTTGACACCGTGTCAACCGGGAATGCTAGAGCATATCAGTACAGCGACGAGCCTCTCATCAGGATGAGAAATACGTTCATCGAACCGGGAAGAGACAAGCTTGCCGACATGATAAAGGAGACAAAGCACGGCTACATTGTCAAGGGTGCAAGGAACGGACAGGCTGACGCAAACGGCGAATTTATGTTTGGCGCGGAAGAAGTCTACCTCGTTGAGAACGGTGAAGTGAAAGAGCTCCTGAGGGGGGCAAGCATCTCAGGCAACGCCTTCGAAGTGCTGCGGTCAGTCGATATGGTGGGCGACGAGTTCCAGTACGATATCGGCACCGGATACTGCGGCAAGTATCAACCAGCAAAGGTGGACGGCGGCGGGCCGTACATCCGCTGCACGGCTGTCATCGGGGGGCTGCAGCAGTAGTTGGAAGATCTTATGCAAAGCGCGATAAGGGCCGCCGAAGCGCTTGGTGCAAGCGACGTCGAAGTATACACAGCGACGAGCAGCGAATCGGAAGTATTTATCGAAAACAACGATGTCAAGCAGGCCAAGTCTCAAAAGTCAAGCTCGATGGGGATAAGGGTCCTGCTGAATGGCGGCTCGCTCGGGTTCTATTCAACCAATATCCTGACAAAGGACCGGATAAAGGACGCAGTGGCGATGGCGGTAAAAGTTGCGCGTTCTAGCCCACGCGACAAGTTCAATACGCTTCCAGGCAAGTCAAAAGTGAAGGCGCTCAGGGGCATCTATGACAAAAGGGCCGAGTCGTTTGCGGCGGCAGACGCTGCAGCCAAGGCCACGGAGATGCTTGAGGCGGCCAGGTCGTACGACAGCAGGGTGAGCGTCGATAGCGGCAGTTTCAACGCCAGCGTTGCGACTCAATGGCTCGCCAATTCTAACGGTATAAGCATGTCAGAAAAGGCTAGCATCTTTTCGTGGTCAATAATGGGGATGGCAATAGATGGAAGCGACATCTCTAGCTTTGACTTTCAGCTTGGAGCCTCGCACTCTGTCAAGGGGATTGACGTCCGAAAAGCAGCGACAGAGTTCGCAGAGACGGTGATAAGTTCGCTTGGCCCGCGCAAGATAGAAAGTTTCAAGGGCGAGATGTTGCTGACGCCGTCTGCCTTTAATGAAATGATGGAGGAGGTCATCTCACACTCGATCAATTCCGACGCAGTCCAGAAAAAGTCAAGCCATTTTGCCGGCAAGATTGGGAGGCAGGTATCATCAGATCTGCTTACAGTTGAGGACGATGCGACCAACGTAGACGGGCTTGGCGCGTCCAGCTTTGACAGGGAAGGTATCCCTCACCGCAAGAATGTTGTGATAGAGAAAGGAGTGCTCAAGAAATTCCTCTACAACACATACACGGCAAGAAAGGATCAAGTCAGGAGCACAGGAAACGCAAGCGGCTCGACCGGCTCGCCGCCGTCTGTGTCGACAACCAACTTTGTGGTCAGACCCGGCAAGCACAGCATAGATACCTTGATTTCAGAGATGAAAAAGGGCATCATTATCAGCAGGTTTTCAGGCAACGTCAACCCTGTGAACGGCGATTTTTCCGGCGTAGTCAAGGGAGGAAGGCTGGTCAGGAACGGGACGGTGCAGCACGCAGTCAAGGAAGTGATGGTGGCCGGCAACGTCTTTGATGCGCTGCGCAAGTTGAACGGCGTATCCCGGGAGCGAAAAATAATTTATGATTCTATACTGCCGTTCATGCGGTTTGACGGAATCTCGTTCACGGCAGGCTGATCAGAGGGTGGGAGAAGAAAGATACCACTACGACATTGCAGTCGTTGGAGGTGGTCCGGCGGGACTGTCGGCAGCATATTCCGCAGCAAAGGCAGGCGCAAAGGTGATCCTGCTTGAAAAGGACGAAGCGATCGCACACAGCGTCAGGACAAGCGGGGTAACATGGATTTCTGAAATGGAGAGGCTTGGAATTCCTGACGAGCTCTACAACCCGGTGCAGAACTACCGTTTTGTGTCGCCTTCAAACGATGTCCTGATCTCTGGTAGCACTGCGAAATCATGTGTGCTTGACGTGAGGGCAACATACCAATACCTCGCCTTTATGGCAGCAAGGGCCGGTGCCACGATCATGGTAAGGAGCAATGTGACAAACGTAGTAAAGGAAAACGGCGACAGGATTGCCGGCGTAAAGGCAAGGACGCCGAAGGGCGACCTGATGGTGCGATCCACACTTGTCATAGACGCAAGCGGGTTTTCAGCTTCTGTAGCGCGCCGCGCCGGGGCCGCGGTCGAGTGGAGCCGGTATGGGGTTGGCGCAGAATACGAGTGCTACTGCGACGGCATCGACAGCACAACCTGGGTCCTGATGATCGGGCAGCAATACTCTGAAGCCGGCTATGCATGGGCATTCCCGCTGTCAAAGAACAGGGTCAGGATCGGAGTCGGGATAGGGAGGCCGGAATCCAGCGCAGATCCGCTTGAAAAACTGCATTACATTCTTGAAAAGAGGCTGAAGCCCCTTGACGCCATTGGAAAAATACAGCCCATAGAACTGCACTATGGATTTATCCCAAATCAAGGAGTCCGGCAGGATAGCATCGCAGACGGTCTGATTATGGTGGGCGACTCTGCAGGGCAGTCAAATCCGCTGGTGCTAGAAGGCATCCGCTATGCGATAGAATTTGGCAGGCTCGCCGGTGACGTGGGAGCAAGGTCGCTTGCTAACAACTCCACGAGGGAGTCACTGATGGAATACGAGAAGGTCTGGAAGGCAAAGGTTGAATCCAAGATCCAGTCGGCCCTCAAGGTGCAGACTCGGTGGCTGGGTCTGACTGACGAACAGTGGGACAGGGAGATAGAAATCCTCAGGGACATGACGGTCGACGAATTTCTGGATTTTATCCGGGCTGACTTTACGACGGGCAAGATGATGAAACTTGCGCTGCACCACCCGAAACTTGTCGCCAGGCAACTGTTTAACATGATATTGAAGAGCTAATTTGCAAGAATTGGAACCAGCTCGTTAGGTTTTTATACCTTCGAAAAACAGCAAGTCATGCCTTGGCTGGAGAAACCGCCGCGGACTTTGCTCCAATTCTATACATGCTCGGTTTCGGCCTTTTAGCTGCGGTGCCCGCCCTGGTTCTGTCCAGACTCGTCTCGCCA
>DASVCY010000186.1:0-16686 GCA_036381375.1 Nitrososphaera sp.
AATGTGCCGACTGGCAGATAGATGCATGGGTCCTCAGAAAAACAATGATGCAAGGAAAGAAACTATATCAATTTAAAATTTCCAAAGAAGAGCAAACCCGCCTGCATTTAGCGGACCCCTTCTATACAACGAGAAACAGTAGTAGTGATAACAAAGACAGGCAGCATACATGGCCGGTAACTTCAGAGAACTATTATTCTTTTGATAGCTTGGTAGAGGAAAAGTTTGCTCGAAAATTCAATGAAGTAGCGGGAGAGGGAAGTGGCTGGAAGCTAGTAAGGGAACCGGATCCTTTGATTGTTGCCGACGGCAAGGCGTTCATTCCCGATTTCATGTTTGAGAAGTATGGAAGCAGGGTATACTTGGAAATCGTTGGATTTTGGACGCCCGAGTATCTGGAGAGAAAGCTCCAGAAGATAGGCCAGATTTTTAAGACTCGTAATAACGGCAGTGACCGCTACAGAACGAAAAGTGATGTAACAATAACAACAGATGCAATCGATCTATTCATAGCAATAAATGATGAGCTTGCAGGCTCTAGAACACCCTCATCTTCTTCTTCGAATGCGGCAACCTTATCCTCTTTGATCCCTGCAGACAGGTTGATTTTTTACAAGAACGACTCTGTTCCGATACGCCCAATTCTTGACCATCTAAAAGACCTGGACAAGGAGATGATCGATAGGAAACTCAGAGACCCTAACCTAAGAATAGAGATCGATCACTCAAAAGATATCATTCCGCTTAAAGAACTTGCAGACAAGTATGATCTCCCGATCGATATAGTGTCTAAAATTGCTGCAAGGGACCATAGTGACCAGTACATTAGCGTGGGTAGTGGTGGTGGAGGAGGAAAACCACACGAGTATTGCCTTGTTTCCAGAGCTAAAGCCAAGGAACTTGAACTGCTCCTGAATGGAGTCAGGACATTTAGCGACGCATGTATGATTCTCTCAAATAATGGCATTCCGGAAGCATGTCATGCAGAGCTTGTTGAAAAGCTCGGATATGAGGTAGTTTGGCAAAGCATCGATATGAGTACGGCAGTTATTGAAAAAAGAAAGGCAGTATCGGCATAATCCAGTTTTTGTGAAAAGCTTGCTCATTTTGCGTAAGATGAGTTCGCAAATTTCGGCAGCTTGTGCGACTGTATGCTAGCCCGTACATTGATCAACTAGAGTGGAGTATTATCCAGCATCAAGGTTCCGTTAGCTTGGAGGCCGCGGCGCTGCAAGCCACCTATAGAATCACAAACAGGTGTTCGGTCTTCGCAGTGAACGCTACATATGTGCCTATTCCCGGCTTGATAGCGATGGCCACCAGCAACCTGCAGTCACCTTTGAACATTGATTGGTGGTGTATCAGGACAGATAGACAGGATCGTTTGGTCTTGCAATTGAGAAGCGTGCGAAGCGTATCTTGTGTACGCAGCACTTATGGAAGCCTATTTCCATTTTCTGAATAACAAGAGGAATTTCTTGACTTGATCATGCCATACCATGCAGAATAGAAAAAATCCACTGGATAATGCCTGCTTTGTCAGCTGAAGGGGACACAGCAGGTTATAGTTTTCAATCTTTCAAGCCATTGCTTGCTAGCGAATTGACATGGTCAAACCTGACTGGTTTGAGTTAACGGAACCAACATCAATAACGATTATTAGTTCCGTTCACAAATTCCGCCTCATATGCTGAAGGTAGCAGTCATTGGGGCCACTGGTGCGGTGGGCCAAGAATTCATTATTGCCCTCAACAAGCACAAGTGGTTTGAACTGACGCAGGTGGCCGCTTCTGAAAGATCGGCCGGCAAGAAATACATCGATGCCATACGCGATCCGAATTCCGGCATTCTGCGCTGGCACAACAGGGAAGAAGTACCCGAGTACGTAAAGGACATGGTTGTCAGCAAGGTTGACGACATCAAGCCAGAGAACTTTGATCTCATATTTACTGCGCTTGAATCAGACGATGCCAAAGTGGTCGAGCCAAAATTCGCAAAAACCACTCCTGTGATCAGCACTGCTGCCGCATTCCGCTATGAAGCTGATGTCCCAATACTCATACCGGGAATCAACGACAGCCATGCAGAGCTATTGAACATACAGAGGAAGAACAGAGGATGGAAAGGATTCGTTGCGCCGCTACCAAATTGCACTACAACAGGAATGGCCATTACCCTCAAGCCAATACTTGACAGATTCGGGATTGAAAAGGTGTTCATGACGTCAATGCAGGCTCTGTCGGGCGCTGGAAGGTCCCCGGGCGTGGCTGCACTCGACATAATGGATAATGTAATCCCATACATCCCAAAGGAGGAGGAAAAGGTGCAGGTCGAGACGAAAAAGATCTTGGGCAGCTTGAACAAGGACGCTATCGCGCCGGCGCCACTCAAGGTGAGCTGCACTTGCACAAGGGTTCCAGTCCTAGATGGCCACACGGAGAGTGTCTTTGTGGAGACAAAACAGACAGCCGAGGCAGACGAAGTCAAGAAGGAGATGTTGAAATTCTCAAAGAACGTGTCTATAAAGAACCTGCCGACAGCGCCAAAGGACTATATCGTGGTGCACGACGATCCGACAAGGCCGCAGCCGAGGATCGACAGGGAGGTCAATGACGGCATGACAACAGTTGTAGGAAGGCTCCGCAAGGACACTGCCTTTGACAATGGAATAAAATATGTTCTCCTGTCGCACAACGAAAAGATGGGATCGGCAAAAGGCGCCATCCTGCTTGCCGAACTCTTGAAGGATCACAACATCCTCTAAATTTCTTTCTTTAGTCAGATAAAGTTGCAATTAATAGGGTTTATTAACCTCCAAATTATTGATCTAACTGAATTCCTGCATGGGAAGAATTGATGATCTTGACGTGAAAATTTTGGCCGAGCTTGCCCGTGACGCAAGTATTTCCGTGCCAAAACTTTCGAAAAAGATCAATGTTAATTCTTCTGTGGTCTATAGCAGGATCAAGCGCCTTGTAAAAAGGGGCCTTATCAAGAAATTCACCATTGTAATAAACGACGAGGCACTGGGCTTTAGCGTAAGAGCACTCACTGGCATCAATATGGACTCAAAGCTCAGGGACAACGTGCTAAACGAGCTCTTCAAGATCCCCGAAGTGAGGGAGGTCGCCGAAGTAACGGGAAGGTTCGACGTCCTCGTGACAATGAACGCCCATTCCCTTGACGAGATGCACCAGATCATCTCTGAAAAGATAGGCAGGATAGAGGGCGTGCAAAAGACAGAGACTTTTATCGAGATGCGCAAGACCAGCCGCGAGCTGGCCTACCCGACCTCGATTGCCAAGTAATGATATAAATAACAATTCGTTCACCTTACCCTCGCGGTCATCAATTGACGACTCACCAGATAACGGTAGGCAGCAGGCTCAAAAACTATTACGAGGTCACAAAACCCAAGATCTGGTACCTGCTTGTCTTTACTGCATTTGGAGCAGCTCTCACGGCATCGTTTCTGTTTGATGAACCAATCAGACCAGAGACCTGGCTCCTGCTGATAGGCGGAGTGGCAGCTGGATCGGCTGCAGCCGATACGCTGACTGGATACAACGACAGAGACATTGACGCAATAATGGAGCGCACGAAGCACAGACCAATACCGTCTGGAAGAATATCGCCGCGTAACGCGCTCGCATTCGGCCTTATCCTTGCTGCAATTTCGCTTGTCTGTGCCTGGTTCATCAACATCTGGGCCTTCGGTCTAATGGCCTTTGGACTCTTTGACAACATCATCGTCTACAGCAAGTGGCTAAAAAGAAGGAGCCAGTCAAGCATTATACTTGGTGGCTTTTCCGGCGGAGCGCCGGCGCTGATCGGGTATGTGGCAGTGACTACGATGAACATCGAGATTGGCTTGGTGATGGCCGGCCTAGTGTTCCTATGGATACCGACTCACATTTGGAGCCTTGCATTGCACGTGAAAAAAGATTACACTATTGCTCAGGTGCCGATGCTGCCAGTAGTGTCAAGCGAAAAAACATCTGTAAGGGTGATTGCGGGGACCACCTTGATGATGGTTGTGTTCAGCATCCTGCCGTTCTTTTTCAACCAGTTTGGACTGATTTATCTGATTACCGCAAGTGTATTTGGAGCCGTCATGATGGCCATGTCTGTCTGGCTCCTTGTAAAGCCTAGCGAAAAAGCCTCATGGACAGTGTTCAAGTTCTCAAGCCCCTATCTGACGGCTCTTTTCATCGCCTTCATGGTGGACGCCTTTTTCAAGTAGCAGCATCTGCCTTTCACACTCGTACAGGACCCTTGCAATCACCACATGCGCCTCAAGTCCCAAATCGCTTATCGAATAGGTCAGGTTCAAAAGCGTCTTGGTGCTTTCAGAGAAATGTCCTCTTGGGAACCCGCCTATTACGAACGCGCAATCAATATTGTCGTGGCCATCAGAGGAAAAAGACAGACTGTCGGCTACCGCCTTTTCTGCTGTGCTCTGCACACCTGTGACAGATAGGCCGATCACCCTGCCCGGCTTTATCGCATCAATCAGGTCTGATAGCGTGCCATCAGAAAGCTCCATCAGCACTGCCCCTTGATCGCTCTTGACCACTCTATCCCTGAACAGGTTCACCATCAGCCCTTCAAATCTAAAGTACGACTTTGGAATTCGGAGATTATCTGCTATTGCGATCAGCTTGTCGTTTACCGTATGAACGTAGACGCGCAGCATACCCTTCATAAAGAGCGGCGTCCCAAGTGCTTCCATTAGCGCAAGATGCACAATGTCAGGCCTGCCGCGTTTGTTTGCATTGCGAAGTTTCAGCATCGCTGCGTGGTGGTAGCTCCTGTCAAGCAAGGTCTCGGAGGGCTTTAGACCAAGCCTTTGCGCGTGGTTCCTTACAGAGGCGTGCCCTACGATCTCTTGCGGTATGGTCTCCAGCGCGGCTTCTGCGATGATGAGCGTTATCGTACTCCTCGATACTGAATGCCCAGTATATTAAGGAGTGTCAACATGCTTGGACAAGATTTCAGATTTTCTGGCGTGCACAAGCTCCTTCAACTCACCGACGCACCTTCCCAACTCTTCGTCGGCCTTTTGCTTGTCCTGCTTGTTGACGATTATTTCCCCAGGACCGAATTTGGCACCCTCTACTTCGATCGGTATTTTCGAATGCAGAAGCTCCCCCAGAAAATCAAAAAGCTCTGGATAGGTGGCGTTGCTTTCATAAATATAAGTGGTTGTACCTTCGCTGGAGAGCGCTTTCTCCTTCAGGAGAAACGAAAATGTTGGAAGAGAGATCGAGTCAACAATGCTGGCTGCAAGCTGCGCAAGCCCGGCTTCATTTCCGCTTTTTTTCAGCTGCGAGTATTTCTTTGCCATCCGCTCGATCTCGTCTACATTTGTCAATGGGAATAATGGCTTGCCAAATTAATTAAGAGTTGTAGCAATACAGTTTATCTGTCAGATTGGCGTTGGGCGCATATGTAGTGTCTACCAAAGCGCGGGCAAAAGAGATAGCAAGGGAACGAATTAACATCTTGATAAAGAACGCTCTGCTCGAAAAAGACCCAGAGCTTGCCGCTCGGCAGGCACGACTGGCCAAAAAGATAGCGATGCGCTACCGTGTTCGCCTTCCGTACGAAGTGCGCCAGCTCTTTTGCAAAAAGTGCAAGGCATTCATTGTGCCGGGGAGAAGCGCGAGGGTAAGAGTGGGCCGGGCGAAGACAAGAGCCATCCGCATAACCTGCCTCGGGTGCGGACACACTTACCGCAAGATAATTGGGACGGAATAAGGATTTATAAGGGCTCGAGCAAAATTCCGAGATACCAATATGGCAAAGGTTTACGATGTTCCGGCTGACGAGCTGATCGCCAAGCTGGCTGAACAACTAAAGAACGACAAAAAGATACAGGCCCCGGCTTGGTCGCCGTTTGTCAAGACAGGCTCGCACGCCATGCGCATACCCCAGAACAAGGACTGGTGGTATACAAGATGCGCTTCAATCTTGCGAAAGGTTTACCTTCACGGTCCTCTTGGAGTTGCAGACCTGAAAGTAGACTATGGTGGCAGGAAGAAAGTTGGATACAATCTAGCCCACCACAGGGACGCAGGCGGCGCAATTATTAGGAAGGCATTGCAGCAGCTAGAGGCTTCTGGTTATATCGTAAAGGTGCAGGGCAAGGGCCGGCTGATTTCAAGCGAGGGCATGAAAAAGATGGACAGGCTTGCTACCGAGGTCCATAAAGAGCTGATCAAGACAGTACCCCAGCTTCAGCGCTATGCGTGATAACATTTAGAGACCATGTCAGTCCCGCTGCCAAATCAACCAAACGACGAGGAGGCGAGGAGGCGCGAAGCCGAGGCTGCAGCAATGCGCCAGCGTGTATTGATGGTGGTGCTCGATCCACCGGCTCGGCAACGCCTGATGAACATCAGGATGGTCAAGCCGGACCTTGCGACGGCCGTTGAAAATTATCTCATCAGCGCAGCTTCTTCGGGCAGGATAAACAGGCCGCTGAGCGACGAAGAGCTGAAACAGCTTTTGTTGCGCATCCAGCAGCCAAGAAAAGATTTCAAGATTGAAAGGCGCTAAGTGACGTGTGTATTTTGCCGGCCGGGAATGAGTTAACTATTTAAGGTCTGGTACGAGCTTTTGGCCTTATGAAGGCAGCGGTATTCCGAGAGTACAACAAAGACCCGACTAAGGTCGTCAAGATTGAAGATATTGACGTTCCTAAGATCAAGTCAAATGAAGTTCTGATAAAAGTTGAAAGTGCGGCATTTAACTACAACGATCTCTGGGCCATCTGGGGCGAGCCGATCAAGACCCCGCTTCCACATATTTCCGGAAGCGATGCGGCAGGAACCGTAGTAGAGGTCGGCTCTGACGTCCAGAAGCTCAAGGTCGGCGACAGGGTTGTGTCGCACTCTAACATGAGTTGCAGGGTATGCGAGGCATGCACTTCCGGCAGGGAATACGACTGCAATGACCGCTCCATCTGGGGATTCCAGACTGGACCGCTCTGGGGTGGCTTTGCGCAATACACTCATCTTCCAGAAGTCAACGCGGTCAAGATCGCGGACAATGTTTCATTTGACCAGGCTGCTGCAGTATCTATGGTAGGCATGACTGCGTGGCACATGCTTGTCGGCCGAGCCAAGATAAAACCGGGCCAGCTTGTCCTCATAATGGGCGGAGGCTCTGGCGTAGGAATGGTAGGTATCCAGATTGCCAAGCTCTACAACTGCACGGTCATTGCTACTGCAGGCAAGCAGGACAAGATGGACAAGTGCCTCCAGCTTGGAGCAGACTATGTGGTCAACCACAGGGAGGCTGACTGGTACAAGAAAGTGCGGGAAATCAACAAGAGCCTCGGTCAACCGGGTGTTGACGTAATCTTTGAGCACATCGGCAAAGCAACCTTCCCGCAGGAAGTTGGCCTGCTCAGGATGGGTGGAACGCTCGTCGCTACAGGCGCTACAACAGGCTATGACTCTACGATCGACCTCAGGTACCTGTTCTTCAAGGGCACTAACCTGCTTGGATCGACGCAGGGCACCAAGGCAGAGCTGGAGGAAGTCATGTACTGGGTCAGCAAGGGCAAGATTAACCCGGTGATCCACACAGTCCTGCCATTCTCGGATATGGTAAAGGGTCATGTCATGATGGCAGAGGCCCAGCAGTTCGGCAAGATACTGACGTCTCCACAGAAACTCTAAACTATCCCCTCTTTCTTCCTCTTTTTGTCGTCATGCTGCTATTGAGAAGCGTGATATTTGTCCCCGGCAACAGCACGCGCTTTGTCGAAAAGGCCAAGACGCTTGCAGCCGACATAATCTGCCTTGACCTTGAAGATTCCGTCCCTATCAATGAAAAGGATGCGGCGAGAAAGATAATAGTTGACGCTACTTCACATAGGCAGGAATACAACAGACCGGTGTACGTCAGGACAAACTCGCCAGAATCGGGACTGATAGCAGATGACCTCAAGGCGGCTGTGCGCAAAGGAGTCGATGGAATAGTGATACCCAAAGTCAACCACGCGCAGGAAATGGCCAGGATAAAGAGGCAGGTGGCTGCACTCGAGAAGAAAAACCACACCGGAAAGATATCGCTGATGCCTTCGATCGAAAGTGCAAGTGGAGTGGTGAATGCCTACCAGATAGCAAGTGCAGACGACAGGGTAAACGCACTCGTTTTCGGCGTATTTGACTTTTTGCACGACATGGGGCTCGATTATGATGAACACGATCCGAGTGGCTACGCGCTCGCTCGAGCAAAAATTCCGGTTGATGCGAGGGCTGCCGGCGTACAGGCCATAGACGCAATATGGCAAAAGATCGACGACACCGAGGGTCTTGTCAGAGATGCAACCGCTGCAAAGCGCCTCGGATATTCAGGCAAGAGCATAATCCATCCAAGCCAAATAGAGCCTGTACACAATGTATTTCAGCCAAGCAAGAACGAAGTTGAATGGGCCAAAAAGGTGGTGCAGGCTCTGGGCGAAGCGATGGAGAAAGGGCGCGGAAGGGGTGCAGTGAGGCTAGAGGGAAGGATGATTGACGCGGTGCATTACAAGCAGGCAAGGGCCATTCTGGACGCAGCCCAGGGTCGAATACCTGATTAGAAGCTTCGAGGCGTAAATGGAAAAGTAAAGGCAGGGATGAAAGCAAGGCCTGTCAAGACCTCGCGAATTTCAGGGTCTAACTGGAGGGAAAGGCTTGTGCCATGGCCAGAGCAGATGTTGATTCAATATGCCACTTCGAACTGGGTGCAAGTATCGTCGTTTTCCGGCCGCGCCTTTAGGGTTTAGGACAGCGGGCTGTCGAATACAGGGCATTCTTCACGCCGCTGTGCAGCAGCGCTACTGATTCTTTGGCATGGCTCTGCGTTTTGAGCGGAAAAGCTGGGTGCCCTGGCCAGAAGTTGCAGCCAAGATGGCTAGTTATGCGGCATTTCTCGCGCAGGCAGCACTGGAGTATGAGGAGATCGCGAGACGCTACAACATGTCACAATATGTTATATTTAGCCGAAGAAGGCAAACCACCAGAAAAATCCATGTCCAACCTGCCGGGAAACGTCAGGGATAAAATGATTGTAAAATCACTTCGGGACTGAAATGACGTGAAAGGCGCATCCGGCCAGTATGTACAAACATTCTAAATATAGCTGGCGCCAACACTGCCTTGGGATGGGGCAAGAGACTGTCAGCAAGGGCATGGATGCCTGCTCTCATGGTGGCGTCTACTCGGTCGACCCTACACGAGTCAGGGTCGACTGCAGCTCCAGCGTCAACCCGCTTGGCACGCCCAGAAAGGCAATAGATGCCATCCAGAGAAACGCAAAGTCCATCACGCCAATGTACCCCGACCCAGAATGCAGAGAGCTGAAGAAGGCCATATCATGCTATTTGCGTGTTGACCGGGATTGGATAAGCGTCGGCAACGGCGCGGTGGAGATCATTTACTGGTTTGCTCGGGCATTTGCAAAAGGCCGGGTGGTGATACCGGCACCGACATTTTGCGAGTACGAACTTGCATCGCACAAGGCGGGCGCAAGGGTAACGTTTGTTCCCCTCCGCGATAATTTCGAGCTTGATGCCGACGAGATAATTGAAAAAGCAAAAGGTGCAGATGCAATCTTTCTCTGCAATCCAAACAACCCGACAGGCTTGCTCGCCACCAGCGAAATAAGAAAGATAATCAAGAGCGCTGATAGCTCGGCAAAGATCCTGCTTGACGAATGCTTTGTCGAGCTCGTGGATGACCCCGACGCTAATAGCATGATTGGCAAGATACAAGAGTTTGACAATCTTGTGATCTTGCGATCCTTAACGAAATCATTTGGCCTGGCCGGCTTAAGAGTAGGCTATAGCGTCTGCAGTCCTTCACTTGCAGGCAAGCTTGCCATGGACAAGATCCCGTGGAATGTAAACGGTCTGGCGCAGGCTGCAGGAGTTGCTGCGCTTGCGGACAGAAAGAGACATCTTCAGAGAGCGAGAGCGGTTATCAAAAGTGAGCGCAAATTTCTGCAGGATAGCATTGCCAAGCTGAAATCGTTCGGCCCGCTAAAATCAGACGCGAACTATTTTCTTGTTGACCTCAAAGACAGGAATTCTACGCAGTTCCGAGATGCGCTCCTGAAAAAGTCAGGCGTGCTCGTCAGGGACTGCAGCACATTTACAGGGATGGGCTCGCACCATATCAGGGTCGCAGTCAAGACGCATACCGACAACCTTCGGCTGGTCAAGGCATTGGAGGGATTTGATGGGGGCTAGGAAGGCCAGGCTTTTGATGGTGCAGGGCACTTCTTCAGGCGCTGGCAAGAGCACCACAGTAATCGGCCTGTGCAGGCTGCTTTCAGACAGGGGCTACAAGGTCGCGCCGTTCAAGGCTCAGAACATGTCGTCCAACTTTTTTTCAGCCGCAGGTGGCTTCAAGATGGCATTAGTGCAGGCAATACAGGCGGTAGCTTCCAGAAAGGAGCCTGATCCCAGAATGAACCCGATCCTGCTGAGGCCTCTTGGCGAATATAGGAGCATGGTGTTCCTGAACGGCCGGTTCTACTCTGAGATGCACGCAAAGGAATACTATGAGAAATTTGTCATGAAGCATGGTTTCTCCACTGCGCTCAAAGCTCTTGACAGCCTGCGGACTGAAAACGACGTTGTAGTTATTGAAGGCGCAGGGTCGCCGTCAGAGATCAACATTGCAAAATATGACATTGCCAACATGCTCCTTGCGGAACAGGTCGGCGCGCCAGTGCTTATTGTGGCAGACATTGAGAGGGGCGGATGTTTCGCCAGCATCGTTGGTACGATGCAGCTGCTGAAGCCGGCTCACAGGAGCCTTGTCAAGGGATTCCTTATAAACCAGTTCAGGGGCGACATCACACTCCTTGCTCCAGCGATAAAGGAAGTGCAAAAGATGACGAAAAAGAGGATTCTTGGAGTCATACCAAAGATCGAATTCGATCTGCCTGAGGAGGACTCGCTTGTAGGCAGCATGGCAGGCAAGTCTGAGATCCCCCGCGAAGCGTGGGACTGGCAGATAGACCTCGTTGCAAAGGCGATAAGAGAGAGTGCAGATATGAAGAGAATATCGGAGGTTATAGGGCTGTAGAGATGCTGGGCCTCCTTGTGGCGCTTTTTGCTGGCGTGGGCGCTGACTTGCTATTTGGCGATCCTCCAAATAGATATCATCCGGTGGCATGGCTTGGCAGGCTAATCGGCTACTCTGCCCCCCGGCTAAAGGGAGGAGCAGAGAAGGCAAAGGGTGCGGTATTTGCCATATTCCTGGTAGCGGCAGTTGGCCTCGCAATCCACTTTGCAATATTTGCAGGCACGGTGTATCTTGCAGGCATTATTGCGCTGACCGTAGCTTCTGCAATAGCGCTGAAAATCACAATCGCAGTGGCAGGCATGGAAAGGCACGCAAAGGCGATCATGTCATGCCTGGAGAGCGGCGATCTGGCTGGCGCCCGCCAGAACCTGTCCATGATAGTAAGAAGAAAGACTGACGATCTTGACGAGCAGCACATCATGTCAGCGACAATCGAATGTGTGAGCGAAAGCACGGTTGATGGAATAACTGCACCTATCTTTTACTACTCCGTTTTCGGGCCAGCAGGAGCGCTTGCATACAGGACTATAAACACGCTTGACTCCATGGTCGGCTACAAGGATGAATATTTCAAAGATATCGGCTGGATGTCCGCGCGGCTTGACACGGCCGCAAACTATATTCCTGCCAGAATAACGGCTTTTCTGATGGTAGTATCGGCTAGGATACTTGGAGCCGACTGGAAGAATTCGCTCAGCATGCTCCAGCGCGACCATGCAAAGACATTCAGCCCAAACGCAGGCTATCCGATGGCCACTATGGCCGGCGCGCTGCGCGTGAGGCTCGAAAAGATAGGTCATTATGCGCTCGGCGATGATCAGGAGCCGGCGACGCTTGAGAAGTGCAGGGAGTCCATCTCGATAATGAAGCTTACCACGTTGTTGTTTTGCCTCGCCGTTTCTACGCCCACAATTTCGGTTCTGTATCTTCTAGGGTGGTGGAGGTTTCTTTTTGGCATCCCTTAAGCCTGTACAGTCGGTTCTTGCATTCTTGACAATATTGCCGACGGGCAAGCAAAGCCACGACATACACTATATCGCCAAGAACATGTACCTGTTCCCTGTCGCGGGCCTTGTAATAGGTGCAATAATCGGAGGGATGGCTTTTGGAATCTCGCCCTTCCTGCATCCTCTGCTCGTAGGGCTGCTTGTCACTGGCGCGCTGGTGATAATCACGGGCGTGCACCACACCGATGCTCTGGCGGATTTTGCAGACGGGCTGATGGCAAAGGGAGGTAAAGAGGTAAAACGCAAAGCAATGCTCGACCCCGCCGTCGGCTCTGCAGGTGTGGCGGCACTGGTCATGTATTTTGCGGGCATGATAATCGTGTTCCAGACAGGATTTCCGTCAGCCTTTGCCGTTTTCACGAGCATCGTTACTGCAGAAGTGATTGCGAAATATGTCATGGTGCACCTGGCAAACAGGGGGCTTTCGGCATGGGAAGGATTCAGTTCACCCTTTACTTCCGCGATGAAGGACAGACGCAAGATAGCAGCAGCGACTGGCATCACGCTAGCAATAGTGTGGTTTGCCAGCAACTACGCTGGCCTGATTGCTCTTGGAGTCTCGCTTGCCATCGCAGGGACTATGAAATACGCCTCTGGCAAGTCCTTTGGCGGTATATCTGGAGACGTTCTTGGTGCATCTAACGAGATTACCCGGCTGTCGTCCCTTGTCGTATTGTCATCAGTTCCGCCGCTTACTCTGCCGGTGATGCCGATTTCTTGATAGCATCCATTATGTGCGGTGGCAAGGCAACAAGGATGCAGGCAGAGACTGAAAAACCGCTGCTCAAAGTCGGCAATATTTCAATGATAGAGCGAGTGATATCAGCGCTTGCTAGTTCGCGCAGGTTTGGAAAAATTGTCACTGTAACTTCACCCAATTCCCCTAACACAAAGCAGCTTATGATAGCAAAGGGAATTGAGGTAATTGAAACAGCTGGCGAGGGCTACCCGCAGGACCTTTCTCTCGTCCTTGCCAGATTAAGACCTGAAAGGGTCATGGTGGTGCCTGCCGATATACCGTTCTTGGACTCGCAGGCCGTGAATGAGATTGTCGAGATCGCGTGCAGCAAGCAAGAGCCGGCCGTGTCGATTGTGCTTGAAAAGGAGTTTGTGGAAAACATAGGCGTTAAGCCAAGCGTGGTTTTTGACCGGTACTGCCATTCCGGCATCACTCTTTTTGATACGGCGAGAGTTGCCAGAGGCGTAGCGGTTCAGGAATGCCATGTAGTGATGAACACGAAAAAACTAGCGCTCAACGTAAATACAAAAGAAGAGCTGGAGCTGGCGGAGAAATTACTGGTCCACCGCGCCTAGCACCTTGCCGTTGATTATGGCAAGGCTTGCAGACCTTTCTGCCAGCAGCTCGCCGCACGATTTGCAGTTGATGTTCGTCGTCGTGTGCGAATACACCACGGCTTTTTCGCCGCACTTTTCGCACTGGACTGACAGGAATGCGCTCCTCGGCTTTGGAATCATGATGCTTTCCCGCTTCATATCAGATCACCTCATATCTCCAGCTTGCGGATCCTCATGCCCGGCTTCATGGTCTTGTACTGGCAGGTTTTACAAGTATAGCGTAAGGTCATTTTTTTGGTGGTCTTGGCAGTCCTCTTGAGTTCGGGGAATTTCTGGCCGCCATAGCCTTTCTTGTCCTCGGCGTGCCTGCGGGCGCCCTCTGCCACCGTGCGATCCTTACCCTTCTTATATAAGGCAACTGACTGAATCGTATGGGTCTTGCACTTGGGGCAGAACTTGCGCATCTCCTTCTGCATCTTCATATGGCTACCTGATGCTCCGAAAGGGTAATTTAATGTATATCTGCATCCCCGAAAGCCAGTTTAGAGGCAGCCATAACAGCAAATCTAATATACCAAGACTACCAACCCCTCCGGTAGTATGTTCGAATCCCTGTTACAGCAATCAATAGACCCGGCTGCTTTCCCTGTATGGATCCCACTGGCTTTCGGACTGATTGTAGGCCTGGCCTACGTGATTGCGTCAGCAGCAAGGCGCAGTCGCTAAAGGCGCCTAACTCTTTTCTTTTTATACCAAAAACAGCTTTATAGCCAGCGATAGCTATACTGTTCATATGGGCCTCTTCCGCCGGGAGAAGACGGTCTGCGACGAATGCAATGCGAGATTTGGAAGCTATGATGAGCTTGTCCAGCACGCTAGAGAAGCTCACGGGGTCCGCCCCATCAAATGCGGCAACTGCGGCAGGCTTTTCTTGCACGAGAAGGACAGGTTGCACCATGTGAAGGAAGAGAAGGAGAAAAAGATAGACGCCCGCAGGCACAGGTTTTAATGAATCTCCCATGGTAATCGCTATGGCATGGATTTTGCAGTGAGGATAGGCGCAACGAAGGAGCGCACAATAACCGTCAACTCGAATCAGACGACAAGCTTTCTCTGGGAAGGAGAGAACGTCCTGTCTACCCCCTCGATGATACTGGAGATGGAAGAGACGTGCAGGCTTTTGCTCAAAGAGCAATTTGTGCGCGACCCGGATTGGGACTCGGTTGGGACGGTCGTAGACGTCAGGCACCTTGCAGCTACACCCGTTGGAGCAGAGGTCTACCTCAAGGCCAAGGTGGCCTCTGTCGAGGGAAGGCGGGTCATGTTCGAGGTCGAAGCAAGGGACAGGCTTGAGAAGGTGGGAGAAGGAAGGCATGAGAGGTTCATAATAAATATCCCCCGCTTTAGGGCGAAATTCAACGAGAAGCAAAAGCAATTAGGAAACGGAATGAGTCAAAATCTATAAAAGACGCATGAGGAATCGTGTAATTATTCTAATAGGAGATATGCAAGTATGGCATCAATTCAAACAACTGCTGGCGGAATGCCAGTTTTGATTTTAAAGGAGGGAACTAGGGAAACCAAGGGCAAGGAAGCCCAGAAGAACAACATCACTGCTGCAAAGCTTATCGCGGAAATTGTAAAGACCAGCCTTGGTCCGAGAGGCATGGACAAGATGCTTGTGGACTCGCTGGGAGATGTGACGATAACCAACGACGGCGCCACCATCCTGAAGGAAATTGACGTGCAGCACCCAGCTGCAAAAATGATGGTCGAAGTCGCAAAATCTGTCGACAACGAAGTCGGCGACGGCACCACCTCGTCGGTTGTTTTTGCCGGTGCGCTGCTAGAAAAGGCTGAAGAGCTGGTGAACAAGGATGTGCACCCCTCAGTCATCGTCGATGGATATAATGCAGCTGCAGAACAGGCACTAAAGCTGCTGGAAAAGATTGCAGTCAGGGTTGACATATCTGACAAGGACATGCTGATGAAGATCACAAGAACCAGCATGGATTCAAAACTGGTGTCAGAAGACAGCCCGGCGCTGGCACAGATCGTCGTTGACGCAATAAAGCAGATCGCAGAAAAGAAGGGCGAAGGCTACAGTGTAGACCTTGACGACATTAAAGTGGAGAAGAAGGCAGGAGGCTCTATGCGCGACACGAGGCTGATCAAGGGCGTTGCTCTTGACAAGGAAGTGGTGCACGCGGGCATGCCAAAGAGGATAGAAAATGCCAAGATCGCATTGATCAACTCTGCTCTGGAAATCGAAAAGACGGAAATGAGCGCAGAGATCAGGATTTCAGATCCACAACAGATGCAGATGTTCCTCGAAGAGGAAAACCGCATGCTCAAGTCGATGGTCGACAAGATCAAGGAATCTGGCGCAAATGTCCTCCTGTGCCAGAAGGGCATTGATGACATTGCCCAGCACTATCTTGCCAAGGCCAACATTCTAGCAGTAAGGCGCGTAAAAGAATCAGACATGACCAAGATGTCCCGCGCAACCGGCGCCAGGATTGTCAACAACCTTGACGACCTGACCGCAAAGGACCTTGGAAGCGCAGAGCTCGTCGAAGAGCGCAAGGTGGAGACAGACAAGTGGGTCTTTATCGAGGGATGCAAGAACCCGAAATCAGTCACAATCCTGATCAGGGGCGGCTCCCAGAGGGTGGTTGACGAGGCTGACAGGTCGTTGCATGACGCGCTGATGGTCATGAAAGACGTGTTTGAGCGCCCAGCGATAGTTGCAGGCGGGGGAGCCCCAGAGGCATATATCGCAGGCGAACTGAGGCAGTGGGCCAGCAGCCAAGAAGGCCGTGCCCAGCTGGCGGTTCAAAAGTTTGCCGATGCGCTGGACGTAATTCCGCTCAGCCTCGCAGAGAATGCGGGCATGGATCCGATAGACACCATGACAGAGCTCCGCGCAAGCCAGAGCAAGGGAGCCAAGTGGACTGGTGTCGATTGCAGGAACACGAAGGTGACTGACATGTACAAGCAGAACGTTGTAGAGCCGCTTGCGGTCAAGCAGCAGATAATCAAGTCTGCCACAGAGGTCGCGTCCATGATCCTCAGGATCGACGACGTGATTGCATCGGGCAAGTCCAAGGCGCCAGCCGGGCCTCCGGGTGGGGGAGGCATGGGCGGCATGGACATGGAGTAGGAAAACAAACTAGCTCTACTCTTTCTCCTTTTTCCCTCTTTTTCAAACTACATATACAACCTAGCCATTTTGAGCATACGTGACATTAATCGAAAAGCTGCGGCACCTTGCCATCGGTGGCTCGATAGCT
>DASVCY010000187.1:0-5495 GCA_036381375.1 Nitrososphaera sp.
GCTCGCGTTTGTAACGATAAGGGACGTAACGGGGGCATGCCAGGCGATAGTAACAGGCGACACTGTCAAGGTCGCTACGCAGGCGCCGCGGCAGAGTGCAGTTGTTGTAGCGGGCGTCGTGCAAAAGAGCCGAGCAAAGGATTTTCCCGTTGAGCTCAAGGTTAGCGAATTTACAGTACTTACAAAGGCCATCCACCCGCTGCCTATTGACCCGACAGGCCGCGTCGAATCTTCAATAGACAAGAGGCTTGATTCTCGTGCACTCGATCTGAGAACGCCAAAGGTAGCTGCCATCTTTAGGCTGCGGTCTGCGGGCCTCGAAGTGATCAGAGATACTCTTCGCAAGGAAGGCTTTATTGAGGTAAATACGCCAAAGTTGATAGGAAGCGCAAGCGAAGGAGGCGCTAACCTTTTCGGGTTTGACTACTTTGGCAAGCGAAAAGCTTACCTTGCCCAGAGCCCTCAGCTGTACAAGGAGCAACTGACGCTAGGCCTTGACCGTGTCTTTGAAATAGGACCATATTTCAGAGCGGAAAATTCTCACACAGTCAGGCACTTGACTGAATTTACTAGCGTTGACATCGAAGCGGCGTTCATGGATTACGAGGACGTAATGGACATCGTCGAAAGAGTCGTGAAAAATATTGCAGACGCATTCCGGGAAAGGCACAGGGATGACCTTCAGCTTGCTGGTGGAAAAGAGATCTCGATTACCAAGATTGACAGACTGACCTACGAGCAGTGCCTTGAAGAATTGGCAAAGGAAGGTGAAAGGCTCCAGTTTGGAGACGACCTGTCAGATGCAGCTCTGCGCAAGCTCGGGGAGATACACAGAGGCTTCTATTTTATCATGGACTGGCCACTCAAGCTAAAGCCGTTCTACATCCACGAAAAGGAGGAAAACACCAAGCTGTCCAAGTCATTTGACCTGCAGCACGGCTACCTTGAGCTAGTCTCTGGTGGCAGACGTCTACACGACCCTGCGAAACTCAGAAGCCGGCTTCTCGAGCAGGGGCTCAACCCTGCCAGCTTTGAAGAGCACCTCAAGGCCTTCAATTGGGGCATGCCTCCGCACTCCGGTTGGGGGCTTGGCTATGACAGGCTGATGATGGTGTTAACGGGTTCGCAGAACGTGCGTGACGTGGTCTTGTATCCAAGGGATACGGATAGGCTCACTCCGTGATGACCTTTACCACGACCTCTCTTACGTCGCTGTCATAGATGTATGCCTTGAGCCTGTGCTCCGTAGTAGAATAGATCAGCCATACCACTGGGTTTATCTCCATGAACTTTTTATCAGTGCTTGACGGCTCTGGTCTGCCGGGGTGCGAATGGAATATCCCGATAACCTGCAATTTTTTCTTCTCTGCAAGTGCGTAGGCACTCAGCACCTCCTGAGGTTCTATGCTGAATGATACTTGCGATTTGTCAGCGTTTTGCATAGGCAGGATTTCGGCTACTTTTACTGTTGTTGTCGTAACATCGTTCTCCCCAAGAAGGAACGCGCATGATTCGTTTGGAAAGGCATCTCTTGCAATCTTGGTAATCTCTTCAACCTGTCCTGCAGTAAGAGAAATAATAGTAGTTTGCTCCATTGTTAAAACCCTGTGATTATTCTGATCATCTCACTTTTTGTTCGTTTTTGATCCATTTGCCTGACTGTTGGAAGGAGGTACATTCCGAAATAAATCTTGTCTGCAATGCCAGTTGTTGACTTACTGCTGCAAGTGGTAAATATGGTGGTCAATGCTGGAAAAATACATCTTACAGGTGTGATAGCATAGCTTGAGTTTCAGCGCCAAGTCCTCAATGCCTTTCCAAATTCCTTAAATCGAATTGTGTGATGCTACCCCGCGAGGGCAATTGCTTTGATTATAATGTCAGTTACCGGCTGATTTTGCATTAGTTAGTTCACAGTGACTGTGCCTGTCATCCACGGATGCAGCATACAATAGTACGGGTATTCTCCTGCAGCATCAAACACGAATGAAAAGCTCTGACCCGGATTCAGGATGCTCGAATCAAATCTGCCATCAGGCGTTGGGCTATTGTTCTCCACCACGCCAGAGGTTACGGTGTGAGGTACACTATCGTCGTTGATCCAGGTCACCATGCTGCCGACAGTCGTTTCTACAGCTTCAGGATCGAAATACTCGCCGTTTGTTGGAACCGATGACCCGACTACGATTGATACTTGCGTTACCGTCGCTCCACCACTGCCACCGCCACTTGCGGGAGGTGCACTCGCCGTTTCATTGCTTGCAGATGATGACTGGTTGGAGGTTTGTTGCTGCTGCCCTTCTGGACCAGTGGCATTTCCTGAAGGGGCAGTTGTGTTGCTGGAACCCCCTGCGGGCGCAGCGCCATCCTCTGAAACTACTAATGTGCCTTCCATATGCGGGTGGACAAAGCAATAGTATAGATATTCCGCAGGATCGAGTTCTGCTGTATTCAGCAACCAGCTTTCACTTGGATTGATCAGTGATGAGTCAAATAGCCCTTCTTCCTTGCTTGTTACGGTGTGAGGTACGTTGTCCTCATTGGTCCATTGCACTCCGTCACCCTTTTTGACAACGAGCGGGTCAGGCTCATAGGATGGGTTGTTGGCAGCAGAAGATCCTGCGAGTATAGTTGCATTGACGATATTGGTTGGAGCTGCTGGTGGTTCTGCAGCACCTGTCTGGTTTCCCTCACCTTCTTCAGCAGGAGCAGGTGGTCTTGGGGTCACCAGTCCAAAGGCATAGAAAGTGGTACCACCGACGATTGATGCGCCGATGAAAATGACTGCAAGCGCCTTGATGTAAGGAACCTGCCTAAAGGAGGCAACAGCTAGCACTGTAGCAGGAACCGAGATTATAAGCATGAGCCCGATATAGGCGAAAATGCTCGGGACCTGGGTGCTGACCGTTACCGCAGCCGCAAAACCAAATGTTACCAAAAAGCCAAGCGTGATAAACGTGGCAGACTTTGCCCTACCGCTAGATGGAAAGCCATCTTTGAACAGGCCGGAGGCAAGGAAAATCATACCAATAAACATGGTCAAGAGTGAAACGGCATGCATGCCATCGATAAAGGTCTTGGCAATACCCGAAAGCGAAATGCCGACGCCAACAATGCCTATAGATGTAAGACCTATCCCGGGGGTCAGAAGGTCCCAATCAGTCATGTTGTTACGAGTATCAGGGGTTTATTTGGTATACTTAATCCTTTCTAGCTTTAAATGCCGGTAGGCGCCCTGTGTCGCTCTGTCCTGTGCCACTGCAGCTCTTGAGGGCTGCAAAACTTTTCATTGCACATGTCGCACAGGTATTCAGATATTGCGGGTGGCCGCTTGATGGTGGCATTAGTGGCCTCTGCATCCTGCGTAGGCTCATACCGGATAACCTGCCTTTCTCCCGGGATCAGGGGCTCTGACTCTGAAATCCCGTGCATAAAGTCTGAATTCGGCTTGCCTTTTGTAAACTCGAAGCCATGTTTTATTTGCTC
Source organism: Nitrososphaera sp. (assembly GCA_036381375.1). Lineage (GTDB taxonomy): Archaea > Thermoproteota > Nitrososphaeria > Nitrososphaerales > Nitrososphaeraceae > Nitrososphaera. The sequence goes on from DASVCY010000187.1 coordinate 3,487, forward strand.
TTCCTTCAGATTTAGTCTGACTATATTAGAATCACCATCATTTTCAACCGCCGAAATTGCCGATGTTGGAATCCTGAACTCCTCGTCTGCCACAAGGCCGCGCTTGAGTGTGATGAAATAGTCGAAATTGCTCTCTTTTATCCTTCCTATTCTCTTGCCTTCGAGCGTGTAAACTTCCGAATCTCTGTATTCTGACACTTCGATGATGGGCACACATGCCATTTATCATCTTCTATCACCATTAATAGAAAGAAGGGGCATCTTTTGCCATGTCTGAAAGAGAAGAGCGGGAACAAATTCCAACAGAATTCAATGCCGAGAAAGGGCAGAACGCCCTGCGAAAGCGAGACAGGGTGGAAGGAGAGCAGAGAGACAAGACAGTCATAGCGACTTCCCGCTAGCGGCTGCTCTCGGACAGATCCTCAAGAACCTCAACTTTCCGGCGGACAAGAACACCCAGTCAAGTTCGTAGAACAATCAAACAGGCCAGAACGCAAAGAGGTGCTACCGGAGATAGAAAGGCTTTGTGACCTCCAGTATCAGAGCATTTCTGAAGTAGCCGAGGCCGCAAGGTTGGTACAAAGCTGATTATTGCATATCTAAAATAGCTGATACTGTATCTTAAAGCCTTACGATACACGTGATCGCTGTGTCTGTCGCAGATTTGTTCGATGTGAGCGAGAGCGATACCGTGTGGGATGCTTGGCTTGTGACCGTCAACCTGATAGACATACTGGAGTATACTCACAGGATAAAGCTATACGACTTTGCACAGGCACGTAGCAGGATAGCCAAGATATGTGCGCTTGCCGAGGCTCACTCTATCGATAAGGGCATTGCTTGCAGCTGCGGCCTCTCCGTTGCTGAACATGCGCTCCTAAAGCGCAAGATGATGACTTTTTTCAAGATGCAGATTGCCAACCTGAAACATTTTATCATCTGCTGAAACATAAACGAATAAATTAAATGCAAGCAAAGCGGACTCTTCAAGAGGCAGTCCTGTGACCGCACGCGACTATATCGAAGTTTCAAAGCCACGGATAGTGGTCGTCCTTGTGATAACGGCGGTTACATCGCTTCTTGCTGCTAGCCGTTTTGACGCAACGCCTGATGTGGCATGGGACGTTACTGCTTGGCAGCTGGGCTTTCTCACACTCGCCGGTTCACTGGCATCGATGGGAGCAAGCGCGCTAAACCACTACTATGACCGCGACATAGACAAGATAATGGAAAGGACATCCAATCGTCCGATACCTGCAGGCAGGCTAGCTCCAAAGAATGTCCTTGCATACGGTATTGGGATTAGCATACTGTCTTTGGTGATTGCGTGGTTCACGCTCAACCCTGTCGCTACGGGTATGATCGCGCTTGGGATATTCTTTTACGTGATAATCTATACTGCATGGCTCAAGCGCAGCAACGCCTCAAACATTGTCATTGGAGGATTTGCGGGAAGTGCAGCTTCAATGGCAGGCTGGGCTACCGCCACAGGCTCTGTGGATCTACTCGGGTTCCTGGTAGGATGGCTTGTCTTTATGTGGACTCCTCCACACTTTTGGTGTCTTGCTATAAGGGCGAGGGAAGAATATGCAAGTGTCAGGGTGCCGATGCTACCTGTCTTGATAGGGAACCAAAAGACCGCGGGGTATATACTTCTCAATACCGCGATTCTTTTGCCGTATTCTGTCATACTATCGCTCTTTGGTCTTGGCATCCTTTATACTGCAGTCGCCGTAGTATCCGGTGGACTCATGCTTGCATATCACTACAAGTTGAGCAAGAACCCGACGCCGGAATTTGCATGGAAGGCGTACAAGGTTACCGCGCCGTACCTCGTGGTGATATTTGTTGCCCTAGCGCTTGACGCGCTGTTCTACTATCCGCTTCCGATCTCGCTTGTCGGCTAGCTAGCGTTACCTGAATCGGCGACCAGCTCGATCCTGCGCTTGTCCTTTGTCACCCAGGAGACCCTGACGAGTCCGTATATCTCAAGGTCTAGAAGCGTTTTG
>DASVCY010000188.1:0-4560 GCA_036381375.1 Nitrososphaera sp.
GGATTGAGCTGTACTTTCCAATAGATTAGTGAAGGCCTGACGAAGGATAATACGCAGGCAGGACAATGTGCAACCTATAATAGCCTTGTATTTTATATCTCACATAGATGCCAATTGACGCAGATTTCCCGAAAAATCACCAGCCTATAGGCAAGCATATGCACTCTGACGGGGAGCATTTTCATTTTGTATGGGGGCCGGGTGCCCTGAAAGAGGCATCGGAGAATGAAGAGGTCAAAGCAGCCTTCCAAGCAAGAGGCGAAGAGATAGCACCAGCTGGTGTTCACGGTACGATGGTTGCAGTTGACTGGGACTCTTGTATTGCAGATGGTGCATGCATCGAAGCCTGTCCGGTGCAGGTGTTCCAGTGGTACAGAACTGAAAACGATGTCCCTCCTGCGCAAATGGTAAACGCCACAAGTGCAGGTACAGGTAGCTCTGTCAAAGAAGAGCGCAAGGACTACACTGATAAGGCAGACCCAATCAGGGAACATGACTGCATATGGTGCATGGCATGTGTATCAGTATGTCCTCCACAGGCGATCAAGGTTGACCAGTCAAATCTTGAATTCCACGAAAAGGCTTCCGGCACTTTCAATGAAGCTTTGGCAAAAGGTAGCGCTCCACCGCCGCACGCGCACTAGTGCATTTCCCAACCCGCTGTGTATATTCGCCATCAAATAAGGTTGTACGGACAACAATCCGATGTGGCAGAATGGGCAAAGTGTGCCGATTCTCTCAAAATATCCTGTGAATAGGGTCGATCAATGTAAGCAGTAAGAATCATCTAATTGACAGTGGGCAGCAGAAAAACAACCATCAAGCCAGTGATAAAGATTTTGATGAGCTCTGATGGACCTGAAATGTTTGATATGGGTCCGGTCAAAGCGAAGCATCTATCTATCTATCCGTCCAGAGCTTCTGGTGAAGAACTCGTTGTCTTGATAAATGTCAATAGAAACCTAGGAGGCATGATTTCAGTATCAACTACGTTCAGGCCTGATCATTCCGAAGATCAAGTCAAAGAAGATGGAATACAATGGAGGGAAGTGCAACACAAATACTCGAAGGTCAGAGCAAGCAAAGAGTTGGGGAGTGACCAATGTTTCCGATCCTGCACAGTATGGGAAACCTGTTGAAGAAATGATAACTGGAGCCTAAGAGAATTGGGATCTGATCGCTATGGCTGGCAGTAAAATTACGTCGACTATGAGCGCATCAGCACGTATGGCAAGGCGGGTACTGGATTACACTATAAAGCCAGGTCCAACTGCGCATGAAAAGAAAATTGAGTTCTTGTGTGTTGTCTGCCGTTATATGGTCTGATATGTTGAGTGGTTAGGCTCTATCACCACTGGCTGGTATGGCGATTGGGATCGAATGTGAGTTGACAGCTCAGAATTCTTGTAATCCTGAAAATCATCTACAGCTATTTCATTGTGATGGGGATTTATTATCGACAGTACTATGGCACAAGCTTCGTGATAATATTTTCTATGTTTGCCATTAGAAATAATGTTATCAGTTGGTTTGAAGTCTCGCCTGCAGTATCTACACAATCCATCCTGCTTTCTGTCGATCTCATTGATTATGCGCGCTCGAATCTTGCGATTTGAAATGTTTATCGTTCGCGGCATATTGGAATATGATGACATATCTCTGCAATATTGAATCACATATTCTTTAGTTTAGCGGTGGGTAGCGCCATAAGAAACGACGAAATATGTCCTTCGTGTCCATCTAGTGTAAGATGTTGCTGCAATGACATGTTGCAATAATATCTAGCGTTTTTATGCGCTGACATGGAGACAGAATATAAGTAATAGTGAAAAAGCCGTGATACACATCATGGCTTTTTCATGCTACCTGCAATTCTCAATATTTTTCTCTGGGTTTTTTGGGTAACTCTTGGTCGATTATCCTATCTGCGAATGGAGTTTGATATTTATCTGGCTAGTATATAGAGAAGAAAATCCGGTTATCACCGTTGCCGCTCTTAATCAATGTGCATCTAGAACCAAATTTTGAAGAAATTACAATAGTACACAATCAATAAGACGCACTCTTTTTTAATGATTCGTTCGATAGAATCTTGTGGGTATGGCAAAGGCGAAATACGATGCGGAAATGGAACTAAAACAGGAAATCTTTGAAATGGCGACGGCAATCGCTGATAGGTACGGTTACAAGCTGACGGGTTCTGCTTCGAATTCGACTGGCCGTGGTTTTAGGATTCACATGCTTGTTTCACCGATGGATAGGACGATTGATCACCAATAGGTTCCTTCTAACAGAATTTTCTATGATGTGGTTTGTTGATAGGAAAAGCGCTCGGCGGAGTTCGGTTGTGCAAGACCACGTTCCGCCGAGCGCTTTGATTTGCAATGTAGGAGAATTGCATCCCATGCCTGAGGCTTTATGCGTTGATTACCCATTTTCAGAAAAAGATTGTCATAGAACGTATTCTTAATTTTCATTTATTTTTGGAATTCAATAACGGATTGCGCCACTTGGTTTCACCTAATCTATCGAGCACGGGCTTGCTGCAATACTGCAGAAAATTAGAAAAAATAAGTTGGATTTCTCCTTATCTTGTGTATGCTCAATCTTCTGTCTGGTTCGTTGATAGTTGCTGGTCAATTGGCTGCCCTGCGGTTGAGGCCTCTCTAGTATAAGGTATAACTACAACGACTACAACTTCTGTATCCGAATCGTCATTTGATCCTGCAGCGGAAGTAGTATCTTGCATAGCATTCATTCCCTCTTCACCACTGACGACTGGGATGGTGAGTTCTGTGGGGGACGTCCATCCTTCCTCCTCTATGTTGCTTCCGATCTCAAGACTCTCGATGAAAGACATTATATCAAACATAGGCATGTCGCCACTAACATTTCTGCCCGTCATGCCCATGTGGTCTTGGTTCTGCATCATGATATCTCCCTGCCCAAAGCTTTGCCCGGAATACGTGGACATCTCATGTCCTCTTCCCATGTGTGCCTGAATCAGACTTGCCAGATCTAGCTGGGTTCTAAATGCTGCCACAGTAACGGCTGGATTTGTAGTAGTAGTAGTAGCGGTATCTGTTTGATTGTCTCCATCTAAGGGTGTGCCAGTAGTCATGTTGTCTGCGCGTGACAATGTCACCGTAACCTCTGTTGCATCTTCGTTGAGCGCTATTGCCTTTACCTTGACTCCTTCTATCAAACTAATCCCCAAGGCTCCTAGAATGGATAGCCTCTTGGATTCTTCAAACTGATCTGTTACAGAATCGGTTGTCGTCTGAGCTAGCACATTGGGGATAGGCGATAAACCAGCTGCCAGGGTTAGTGCGAGTACTACAAATGCGGTCCGTGTCGCAAATATTCTTGGAATTCTGCTGTATTGATTTTGTGTGCTGCGTGTATTCTCCACGTTGTCGTGTGTAGACATTTGTGCTTCACTTTGATTGGTATTGTATATATCAAATCAGTGCCAGTTTACTGAAGTCAGCGATGTGATCTGATTTCGATAAGTTGCCTTTACAATTCATTTTTGTGATGCGGTCATGGACAAAGCTGGTCTTGCCATAGGGGATTTCAATCAAATCTATTTTGAAGACATTGTATTAACAGTGTATGGACCAGTTTAAGAAATGTGGGGGGGGACCCGGGCTATTTACCGACCAGTCTACTGCCCTGCGGGTCTGTGCCAATCTGAGATGATCTGTTATTCTCTGGATATCTATTGCTATTGCGTATTCGCCACTGCTCTACCGTCTAGTCCCATCAGAATGTCCTGTTGCAGATCTGCCCAAGATATTCCAAGCAGCACAAGGTATGATTTACCGTCTGCCAGTCCCTCAGGGATTACAAATTCAGCATCAAGCCCCGTGTTGTCAACTACTGTGGGAAAGCGCAGTTCGTCTCCATCCTTTGATAGTAGTATGACATCGATGTCGACTGGCGGCTCTATTGAAAGGTTTTCAAACATGAATGTCATCTGACCACCTGCGTACAGGGTCAAAGTCGAATCTGACGTTCCTCCGAGAGATGTTGTTGCATTCTCTGGTTGCACTATCTTCATCGTTCCCTCATCGCCTGTAAAGTTGATCAATCCGAGAGGATCAACATCTCTCGCTTGCTGCTGTTCAGGTACACCGGGTTGGTTGGATTCCGTGATTACTATCACTTTTGAATCGCCTGATGTCACGTTATCTATGAAGCTACGAACAAGAGCATTCCTCTGTTCTTCTGGGGACGGCGAAGGAGCTGTTGTTTGATTGCCTCCGAACTGAGTGGCATTAGACATTGTTGTTGAAGATTGATTGAGGCCACTTGTTATATTGTCTTGAGGAGCAGTTGTAGTTGCCATTGCTGTTGGTGACTCGATGATGACTCCGATGACAAATAGAAGGCCCAACGTCGCAAGCAGACTGATTACTGCAATGCCTTTGGTTGACATGAAACCTTTGGTAGGACATTTTATTTAAAGTAGTACTCAGACAGCCTATGGATTAAGAGCCTGACACTTACTTATTTCCGAAATTTTAGCGTCTATCTTACAGTACTTGCTTTGGATGA
>DASVCY010000189.1:0-3886 GCA_036381375.1 Nitrososphaera sp.
CGGATAGCACTACCCACAGGTTGTACTGCCTCTTCATGAAGAGCACCGAGTCCTTCATCAGGCCAAACGCAATCTGTGCAGCCTGCTTTATGATCTCGTCAGTGTATTGGTCGACATCTCTGATCCCGTTGCTCTTTGCCACGGAGATCGCCTTGTCTATAAGGCTGGACAGGATCACTTTGGGGACTGGCATCATTCCAATCTTGTTTTCAAATCTATCCCATTCAGAATACCTCCTCAAGACCTGGTTGACTAGCACGTTGAGAGAAACCTCTCTGCTGTCCGCTTCCGCCTGGAGCTCATCAACTACTGAAGAATCCAGCCTGAACGTGACGCTTCGGGTCTTTCTTGATTGAGGGGCGTTCTCGCCTCCGCTCTCGGAGTAAGCTCCAGTCATCTGCTAATAATTTCCCTGAGCGGGTTTAAAAACCATCTTGTGTCGCGCTGCCCATTTCACAGATCCTGCGCGTTCTCGAGTTTTGACTTGGTGGGACATGCAACCTTGATTATCATAGCGTACAATCTCATACATCTATCAACTCTATCTATGTTCTTTTCCAGTGAATCTCTTACGACCCGTCTGGGAGCTCGAGTTCATAGAACCATGCCTTCCCTTGGTACAGGCGCCTTCTGATGCCGCTCTTTCCCCCTGAGCCCGATCGCATATTTGTTGACAGTTGCTAATTCGTTGATGACTATCTAAGCGAGCTCATGATGTCTTTAAGAATCGTCTTGAATGGACTCCTGTGCTCTGCAACGAGCCGGTAAACGATTTCCCGTTCGGTGACTATTCCAACAGGCTCCCTTGACCCATTCCTGCTCACAAGGACGCTTGACACGCCTTTTTGCCGCATTGCCCTTGCAGCGTCGGCAACGCAGACAGATTCGTCCATCACCAAGATGGCTTCTTTTGCAATATCGCCGGCCCTTTTGTCAGCGTACTCTTCTTGTTGCATGGGCCACCTTTGATGCCCCGGCGATATATTGTGGATGTTTGCAGTGCAATGCACAACATTCCCCAAGCATATATCATTTGATGTTAAATATATCGATGAAATGGCCCAGACGAACGGCGGGGCAACGGTAGCGGATTACATGACCACCAGGATGGTCACGATGGGATGGAAGGATAGCGTATTTGATGCTGCAAAAAGAATGATTGAGCGTAACATAAGCTCGCTCGCGATAACCGGCGACAACGACAGGATTATTGGGATACTGACAGAACGCGATGTTGTAAAGGTTGTTGCAAGCGGTATGTCACCAAGAGACATCACCGCCGGCTCATTGATGTCATACCCTGTAGTATCTATAGAAAAAGGCTCGTCTGTAGAGGACGCCGCGCGGGTAATGGGGCAGAAAAAACTAAGGCATCTCTTGGTCGAGGATGCGACCATTCAAGAAATTGTGGGTATCATTACAGTCACTGACTTGGCAAGGTACCTCAAGCGAAATCTGGCTGAAGAAGATCTTGCCGCTTCAGAAGTCTGGCAGCTCTTTTTCTAGGGCTATGAAGCAGCAAACGAGAAAGCAGCCGTCATCATCTTGAGAGAAGCCATCTTGCCACCTCCGGCCAGAGCTTTTTGTGCGAGTTGCTGCTAATACACAACGCAACGTGACCGCCTGGGTTATTCAGGACTGATTTGTCTTCACTTGATATGTACTCGTTTACCGCGGCAGAGGCTGCAGGAGAAACGAGGTCATCCTTCTCTGCAATTACGGATAACACTGGCATGGATATTTTTTTAAGGTCGACTTTTTGCATTTTGCCGTCCTTCATGATCTCCATGCCGCCCGATACCAACAGGTTATTCCTGTAACAATCGTTGATGATTTGCCTGTGCAAGACACCTGGTATCGGGGGAGTGTCGTACAGCCACCTTTCGACATCCGTGAAGGTGTCGACAAATTCGCTGTCATAGGCCTTCTGGAATAGCTTCAAGTACTTGTCAAAGCCATATCTGGGCGGGTTACGCATCAGAAAACCCAGATCGAGTACTTGGCCGTCCATGTGGCCGAACTCGTCCATCATACCGTCAACATCGATCACCTTCGACCATCTTGCGAGTATGGTTTCGTCCTTGCTGAAATCTATCGGAACGGCCATGAGGACCAAGTTCCTGACCTCCTCTGGATTCAGGGCAGCGTGGATAAGGGCAAATATCCCGCCCCAGCAATATCCGAGAATCGATACCTTGTCTTGTTTGGTTTGATCCTTTACTACTTTAACTGCATCATGCACATATCCAATATAGTCTTCGAGCGACAGGTGGTTATCGTTCCAGTCGGGATAGCCCCAGTCAAGCAGGTAGATATCCAGGCCGCCGGCTGTCAGGAGGTCTCTAACTACACTTCGTTTGGGATTCAGGTCTAGTATGTGGCAGGTGTTGATGGGGGCGTAGATTATTAGAAGTGGTTGTTTCTTGACAGCCGGTTCCTCTTGCCCATTTGCGCGGTAGTGGAACAATCGCGCCTTTCCTTTTCTGTATACCACATCGTGTGGTGCCAGATGGGATTCCTTTGGGATGAGGGAGAAAACTAGATGGCTTCTCACGTACCAGTCAAACAGACGGTCCATGTAGTCGACCGGATAGCCGGCTTTTCTGAAAATTGAGCGCTGCTCAAGCAGCAATTGGGTGTATCTTGCAAGTAGACTTGTGAAATGTTCAGATTTCAATTCTGCCTCTAGTTCTTTGTCGACATTTACGAGCCACTTGTTGTATATCGATTGTGCCGGATTGTAAAAAATTGTTCCTTTACCTCCACCTCCCATCACAGCTTCAATTACCTCCTCTCTTTCTTCTGTAACCGCTTCCTGAAATGCTCGCAAATAAGCTGAGTTGTATGCATTGGCCAGTCTGAGGCCATGCAGGTAAGCGTCAAGAAACGTTGATGTTAACTGGTTGATGTCCATAACATCCCTGGCTCCTCGCTTTTATCGACTCGCTATCACAAATAAACCTTCAAGCTTCGTATGCCCTGCAGGTCGAAGGCTGTTATCTCTTCTATAGGAATTCAAAGCAATACAATGCAAACGCACAACGTAAATATCTCAAGACACGACATTCTGTCTATGAACGTAGTCTATCCACAGTCAGACGTAGTGATGGCAAAGACGTGTGGTTGTAGCAGTGGCAAGCAAAGAGTTGTCTACGCATTTTCTGAAGACTTTCACAGCCTGTGCGTGGACAAGAAGGATTTGCTGGCGGCGGAGATCGCGGCATGCGAAAAGCTCCTAAGATATGCTAAAACTAAATCTGCAAGTGAGGTAATTGCTAAAGAAATAGCAGAATTAAAGATGGCATTAGACCTCATGACATGACAAGAGGCTGGGAAACAACACCTCATCAATTTGCAAGATCGCAGCTGATCACTTTGTCTTATGATGAAATGTGCAGGAATAGTCAATATACTCAAAAGTTCTGCAAGTGTGTTCTTGGCGCAGGGTTTCTTTTCCCGTACTCTTCCTAAATGGTAATTCTCCTAATAGAAGCTCGTCCTTACAAAATGGCGGAATGTCACAGCTGGCTATTCGCCCTGACGAAGCACCAGATCACGGGGACATTGAATTGACCTGTAGAATGAGCAATTCGATTCCGGCAGTATGAAGGAGGATTCTTTTTTACATCAATAGTGCGTATGCACTGCATTACAAAGTACTCGTCGCCATTATTAGCTGCTTTGGAGAACTACTCCCATGGAACGAGTTGCGCGAAAGAAACTGGAAACACTGGCATGGATACTCCGGGGACTGCTTGTGGTGTTCGGTCTAGTGGCCCTATTAACCCTGCTAGGAGTGCTTGGATTTCTGGCCATCGGCGCTATCATTTTTAACCCGTTCATTTTGGTCGTGCTGGGGATAGCAATAATTGTAATAGCTGCCATG
>DASVCY010000190.1:0-14750 GCA_036381375.1 Nitrososphaera sp.
TGGCAGCGTCTTCGATTATGGGCGCGGCCGGCTTGGCAGGTCATCTGCTCAACGGAAACGTGGATTTTATCGTGCTTGGCACAATGGGTTCGACAGCAATGATAGGCGGTTACATTGGTGCAAGATATACCGACAGGTTTAGTGCAAATACGCTGAAGATGCTTATTGGCATTGTTCTGGTCTTTGTTGCCGCTGTCATGTTCCTAAAGGCTGCCGCTCTGTTTTGACGCAGCTGTAGGCATATGAGTGATTCCACCCCGTTTCATTCAGGACGCAATTTGATTCCTACTTGCTCTGCCAATGTCCTTCATGACAGTGAATCTTGTCTGCAAAACTTTGCGACAATGTGTATCCTAGTCTTCTGACTGCCGCCTGCACAGAGAGATTCCTTGTGCACTAGTGCTAGAACGATATCTTGGGTTCGTATTTGCCAAAGACCGTCCTAAGAGTGGCGCTTATCTCTCCAAGTGTACTATAGTTCTTTACTGCGTTAATTATGTGGGGCATCAGGTTATCGTCCTTTTCCGCGGCAGACTGGAGCTGCGACAATGCATGATCAACCTTTGTCTTGTCGCGCGTGCTCTTTAGCTCTTTCAGCCTGGCTACCTGTCTGTTTTCTATCTCTTGATCGATCCTGTTGAGCTTTGGCTCGACATCGTGCGCATCCTGGTACTTGTTGACGCCAACAATAACGCGCTTATTTTCGTCAATCTCTTTCTTTAGCCGGTAGGCATTGTTCCTAATTTCCTCCTGGAAGAACCCCCTTTCAATTGCAGCCATCGCTCCGCCCATCTTGTCTATCTTCTTGAGGTACTTGTTCACTCCATCCTCTATCATGTTGGTCAAATATTCTACATAGTACGAGCCGGCCATCGGGTCGACGGTCTTCACCACTCCAGTCTCGCTAGCAATTATCTGCTGGGTGCGGAGGGCAATTTTGACGGACTCTTCGGTCGGCAGCGCAAGCGCCTCATCTCGAGAGTTAGTGTGGAGCGACTGGCAGCCGCCAAGCACCGCTGCAAGAGCTTCAGTCGTGACCCTGACGATGTTGTTGTCTACCTGCTGAGCAGTGAGTGATTCGCCGGACGTCTGCACGTGGAAGCGGAGGTGCATCGATTTTGGATCCTTGGCGCGAAAGCGCTCCTTCATTATCTTGGCATAGATGCGCCTTGCAGCCCTGAACTTGGCGATCTCTTCAAAGAACTCCATTGTACAGCAGAAAAAGAATGAAAGGCGTGGCGCAAAGTCGTCCACCTTCATGCCCCTTGCGGTACAGGTCTCTATGTACTCGATCGCGTTTGCAAACGTGAACGCCAGCTCCTGCACCGCGTTGCAGCCAGCCTCCCTCATGTGGTAGCCAGAGATGCTAATCGGGTACCACTGTGGAACCTTCTTTGAGCAGAACTCTATCATGTCGCCGATAAGGCGCATCGAAGGCTTGGGTGGATAGATGTAGGTGTTGCGGGCAACGTACTCCTTCAGGATGTCGTTCTGTGTAGTTCCGCGCAGACGGTCTGGTGACACGCCCTGCGACTCTGCGACGGTGATATAGAGTGACAACAGTGTCGATGCAGTGGAATTGATTGTCATCGAAGTGCTGACCTTGTCAAGCGGGATACCGTCAAAGCAGGTCATCATGTCCTTTATCGAGCTGATCGCAACACCGGTCCTGCCGACTTCGCCTTCGGACTGGGGATCGTCAGAGTCCCTGCCTGTCTGGGTCGGCAGGTCAAATGCCAAGGATAATCCAGTTTGCCCGTGGTCAAGAAGGAACTTGAAGCGCCTGTTCGTCTCTTCCGCGCTGCCAAACCCGCTGTACTGGCGCATGGTCCACAGCCGCTCGCGGTACATGTTGGGATAGAGGCCGCGCGTAAACGGATACTTGCCCGGCTCCTCTGCAAGTTTGCTTTGAAATTTTGCTAGATCTTTTTTACTGTAAACGCGCTTGACAGGTATGTTTGAGTCAGTCTTGAAGTCCTCCTTTTCCTTTCTTGTAGTGGTAGCCGCCATGCCATGATCACCTGAGAAGGCCCGTGGCCAGTTCCTCGGCTGCCGCGTAAGGGTCAACTTCTTTTCTTACCAGCTTTTCAACAAACTCTGAATATTTCTTGTTCCTGGACAGCATTGACGAAGCCCTTTCCTTGACTATACTTAAAACCATGTCCCTCAACTCGTCCTCCAGCATCTTTCTTTCCTGTTCTTTATAATTAATGCTTTTTTCCTTTAGTAATTTATCAATACTCTTCGCTATTTCCCGGATGCCCTTGCCAGTCTTGGCCGATGCCTTTAGTACTGTTGGCTTGCGCTCCGTGTCCCCTATCAGGTCGACTATTGTTCGGTATAGAGCTGCTGCTCCTTCAAGGTCTGACTTGTTGACGATATACATGTCGCCTACTTCCGTGAGACCAGCCTTGACAGCCTGGACATTGTCGCCTGTGTGTGGCGTAAATACCACTGCAGTCAGATCCACGACTTTGGTTATTTCCACTTCAAGCTGGCCAGCGCCGACGCTTTCGACCAGTATTAGGTCATAGCCTGCTGCATCAAGGACCCTTATTGCATTTCTCAGCGACTTTGAAACTCCGCCGACTGCGCCCCTCGAGGCCATGCTCCTCATGAACACACTTTTATCGTCCAGGTTTCCCTGCATCCTGACCCTGTCGCCGAGTATCGCGCCGCCAGTTATCGGGCTCGTAGGGTCCACTGCAAGCACTGCTACTTTGTATCCAAGTGCCTGGCATTCCGGTATAAGCCTGCCGACAAGTGAGCTCTTGCCTGCGCCTCCCGGGCCGGTGAACCCAACGGTCCTTGCCTTGCCGGTCTTGTCAAATATCTGCTTGATGATTTCTCGGGATTCGGGTTCGTCATTATCGACGATCGATATTGCCCTTGCGAGGGCGCGACGCTCGCCTGCAAGCAAGCCCTTTACTATCGGAAGCACAGCACCGTGTTATATCGTGTACAATATTAATTCTTCAAGCGATGAAAAAGTGCAAAAGGAAAGAGGGAAGCTACGGGAAATATTCGCAATGTCTTCTGTAGACTCTGTCTTCCTCCTTGATGGATCTTGATCCGTCTGTGCTCTCGCGCCTCCAGTGGTGGAAGACGACATTGGGACAACCTCCAGGACATGAGCTGCAGTCAGTCCGGCAGATACAATATTTCTCGTTAGATACTATGGCTAGAATTGTTTAACCTGTAGCATGACAGAACTTATGGACAGGCAGGATTCTCTGGATTCATTCCTCAAGCGATTCAGCGATAACGTTGGCAAGCCTGTCGTTGCCTATGCTCCTATACCTTTCAACTTCATGGACCAGATGCTCTTTGAGCTGCCTGTAAATATTCATCTGTTCCCTCACAGTTTTTTCCCTGAGTTCTTCCACTTCCTCAGACGGAGAGACCATACATTACTATGCAGACATTCCTATTTATGACTTCTGTAAATGCTAGGCTTGACGATTCACATCAGAATTGAATAAATATTTTAAGCGGAAAATCCAATCTCCCAAGTGTAATATGGCGGCGCAGCAGCAACAGCAACAGCAGCGGCAAAAGCCAATTCGTGTACTGGTAAGCAAGCTTGGGCTGGACGGGCACGACAGAGGCGCTTTGGTGATATGCAGGGCGTTCCGTGACGCAGGGATGGAGGTAATCTACTCCGGGTTATTCTGTACGCCAGAGCAGGTTGCAAACATGGCTATAGACGAGGATGTTGACGTAGTGGCGATGAGTCTGCTGAATGGTGCGCATATGACTCTCTTCCCAAAAGTTGCCAGGCTGCTCAAGGAAAGGGGAGCAGACGACATACTGGTCGTTGGCGGAGGCATCATACCAGAAAGCGACCGGAAAGAGCTGGAAAAGCAGGGAGTCATGGGCAATTTCGGGCCGGGAACTCCGCTGCCAGTTATAATCAAACATATCACAGAAAACGTGCGCAAGCGCTAGCCTTGTGCCTTGCCAAAGTCCCATGTTGAAAAGAACTTGGGCTTTATCTTCAAGAGTACCTCGTTGCCGCTTTTCACATTTTCAATGATCATCTTGGCAACCGGGTGATCTAGCGTCCCGAGGTACTTCAGATTAAGCTTCTCGGCTATGGGCATGACTATCGTTGGATCTTCAACTATGGTCACCGTTCCCTTGCCCTTGAGTCCCCTGTACGGATAGTTTTCGTCATCGATTGAAAAGTAGACGTTTGGTTTGCTGCGGACGTTATTCATCTTCTTTGACATCTTGTTTGTGATTACATAGAGGTCGTCCGTGTTCCGGTCATGGTGGAACCACACAGGATGGATGTTTGGATCACCCATTCCATCGATCGTAGCCAGCTGGATGTTGAGCTTGCTTTCAAGAAATTGTCAACCTCTGCCCTGTCCATGGCAGGCATACCATGCATAGCGCTGACGATCTTCATCAGAATCCTAGACATGGGTTTTCGATATAAAGATTGAGGAGCTGTTCCCCTTTTTGGATCCATGCCATCCGCCAGGGTCAAGGTAATCTCGTATGTGGACATCTACCCGCTGTTGATCACACTCTTGGCAGGAGTGAAGCCGCTGTTTAGGATCACATGGTATTCGATCAAGGTTTCCAAGCTATTGCCAATAAGATCTTACTGTTTATCAGGCTTAAGATGATAATTCTGTAGCATGGTGTTTTCCTGCATGTTGGCAGCGGCTAGTTTGGTTACCTGCATAACTGCACTGTAAGTAACTGTATATCAAGAGATACAGTATCACGCATCAGCGCCGATTGAAGTCAAAGTCACAGTCTGTTTTGCCGGCGCGAGGCCTACTGTCCGACCGCCAGACACGGGGGCATAAAGAAAAGAGACCCCGGTAGACAAATTCAGATGGCAGGTTATATTCTATAAGGACTGCTTCTTACACCTCTGGAGCATCTGGCCACATCATCCGACGCATCTCCTTGCCTACCTTTTCTATCGGATGATTTTCGATCTCTTTCATGTAGCGCGCAAACGAGTTCTTCCCTTCCTTCTTGTACCTGCTGACCCACTCTTCTGCAAATTCCCCTGACTGGATCTCTTTTAGGGCTTGCTTCATCTTTTCCTTGGCTTCCTTGTCTACCACACGTGGCCCGCGTGTGAGCCCACCGTACCTTGCAGTTTCGCTGACGCGGTTATACATGCCCGTAATGCCATACTTTTGGATCAGATCAACGATCAGCTTTAGCTCATGGAGACACTCGAAATATGCGACCTCTGGCTGGTAGCCTGCCTCGACAAGAGTCTCAAATGCGTTCATCACCATTGCGTGTGCTCCGCCGCATAGGTCCACCTGCTCGCCAAACCAGTCAGTCTCTACCTCTTCTTTGAAAGTCGTCTGCAACACGCCAGGGCGGGTACTGCCTATCGCCTTTGCCAAGGCAAGCACACGATCCCATGCCTTGCCCGTATGATCTTGATAGACAGCCACAAGCGATGGAGTCCCAAAGCCTTCTTGATATAATTCCCGGACGCGCTGGCCGGGACCCTTTGGCGCAACCATAATGACATCGACGTTCTTTGGAGGAACTATCCATTTCCAGTGGATCGCGGCGCCGTGCGAGAATGAAAGGGCCTTGCCCTCAGTCATGTGATTGGCAATTTCTTTTGCATAAGTGTCAGCCTGCTCCATATCTGGGATCAGAATGTGAATAATGTCGGCTGCCTTGGCGGCCTCTCCGACTTCCATCACCTTGTGGCCTTCAGCCTCGGCCTGCTTCCAAGTCGCGCCTCCTTTCCTGAGGCCGACTATGACCTTGACCCCCGAGTCTTTCATGTTGGACGCCTGGGCGCGTCCCTGAATACCGTAGCCTATAACTGCGACAGTCTGGTTCTCTAGCGGTGCCAATGACACCTGATCATCAAGCCATTTCTTGGCGGGCATAGCGGGCGTCTGTAGCTTACACGCATTATATTATTGTATAGTAGTAGAGATATACTGTCCACATATCAGTCCCGACTTGAAGAGGCCCAGATAGCAAGAATGCCTGTAAAGACCGAGAAAGCGCAGAAAACAGGCGGAAAACAGTCCTGGATACGAAGCGTCTTTAGCGATTCTTATACAGCCTGAAAGCAAAAAAACACGGCGCTTGGAAGAATATTGGCCGCACGTCGGAATCGAGGGTTGGCAAGTATGCAGAGACGACTGTTTTTGAATGCCATCAAGCAAGCACTTGGAGCTGAGTTGTTAAACTATGTCCCAGTTCGACTATGACAACTGGCATACAGAGAGCCGGTTTTTTCTAGAAGACCAGCTTCTTCTTTTTTCGCAGAATGATTATTGCGATGGCAGCTGTGGCGATTATGGCGATTGAAAAACGCAGTAAATCTAGTAGAACTCTGTTCAGATTTGCTTCAGAAGAAGCATTTTGTTCTCCTCCCTCCTGTTCAGAGGATATTCCGGCGGTCGAGGGCATCAAGAGAACAATCACCATCAAGCCCGTAATGGCGATTCGAACGTACTGCACTCGAATATGCCCGTCAGAACTAGATAAAAAATGATGGGGTTAGCTCCACATACCCCAATGGTGACCTTTCCACGGTCCGTGCCACGGGGCAAAGCCGCCATGGCCGCCCCAGTGACCACCCAGCGGACCAAAGGATCCAAGTGAATGGCCTTCAGAAGTATAGAGCACGTTGCCGTTTCCTGCATCAACTATTACCATGTGCCCAGTCTGGTTTCCAGTGCTTGCCACAAAGAATGTGTATACAAGATATCCTTGGACGACACCCAGGTGACCGCCAAATACTCTCCCATCAGGTACCTGCCCCTGTGCAGTCTCTGCGGCGGCAGTAAATGAAACATTGACGTTTTCATTGATGAAATCCCTAGCTTCCTCCGTCACACTCACAGAACCATTTATCTGGGGTATCCTCCCTCCGTCGTCCGACCACATCATCATTCTTCTCTGTTGTTCTTGTTGCTCTTGTGCCGTTGCCTGGCTCATCGACAACGATGTCACCAAGATTGCGGACACTGCGCCGGCAGCTACGATAGCAACTACTACAAGCGCCTTCTTGCTCAAGAGATTTGTTGACATACACAAACTTGCCATGGAACTATTTTAACCATTGTTGACCCATGACACGTAACTTGGTTACCCGATAGCACATGACCAACAACAATAATAGCGACAAATAACAAGCCGACCGCATTCTTGGTGTTCATGTAGTTACTAATACAGGCGTGATGTGCAAGGTGGACACATTCCCAGCTGAAAAATCCAGTTACCCTGCCGCATTTTACGCTCAAAAGAGGCTACATTTTTGTGCGCGCTTGCAGTCGCACTGGTCCTCTGCGCACCATTTTTTGGTACATGAAAAATCGTGCAATTTTTGAACCTAGGAATATTTAAGAGTAAAAATTAAGAGTAAAAAAAATTAGGAGGCTATCTAGCGGGTGCGATTACCACCCTGGCTGTCCTGATCCCTTTTACTACGCCGAACCCGAGTATCATCAGTCCGAAGATGACTCCCAAGATAGGACCCGGGAATACAATGACTGCAAAGTTTATGCTTGCCAGAGCCACGAGAGCGGGCATCATGTAAAGCACACCTGCTGAGGCCAGCAATCCTGCTATGAGATAAGACCTCTGATTCCATGATATAGCGAACGCTGCCGTAGACACTGCTATCGCGGTTATGTTTAGCGCCATACCAAGAGGCAGACCCAGCACCGTTATTCCGACCACGAGATTGGGCAAGACCAAGGCAATCGCGGCCGCTGCCAGCCCTACTCCGATCACGAGTTTTGAACTTGTCATGCATGGAATATCGCAGAAATTATTTTATCTCTTGTTAATCCTTGAGACGTAACATAGTTACCACACAGTTAATGTAGCTCTGCCAACAAGCCATTTTAGGAAACAAGCACCATGATACTAGTGATAAACATGCCTTTTCTTTACAAGGGCTATTACCAGCCTCCGTTATCAATCAATTTTGTGTCAGTCACCAAGGCTGAGATATCCAGGTAAATTGGTCCACGAATACCGCGACAGAATCTACATCAGAAAGGACGTGATATTAAAGCTGTCGGAGTACGGCGAGCTCAATCAGAGCAAGCTGATGAGCTACTGCGGACTGAACAACGTCAAACACAAGGCCATTATTGATGACATGGTCGAGAAAGACTTGATAGTGAGATTTGAAGAGGCATGGGGCAACAAGACGATAATCAAGTACAAGGTTTCGGAAAAAGGGAGGGCGGTATTTTGTGAAATACTGGAACCATATGAGGTACTGTTCCCGAGAGGAGAGGGAGAAAAGTCACAATGATAGGAGTGGCTGCTACTACAGGTAACATAGTTACTACATTTCTTATAATGAGCAGGAGTAGAGTTTAGATAGTGGCAAGCAATGACGATAAACCCGTAGAAAACATTTTCAGGGCAATGGATGAGATAGTCTACCAGCTGAACAAGACCAAGAGATTGTTCATCCTCATGATAATCTCATTTGTTGTCATTGTTCCTCTAACACATGTCATCACCTTTTTGGTGCTAGGGGAGACGACCTTTGGTGACGGCAGGTTTGACGGAAGGGGCCCGCCGTTTGACAGGGGTGGACCGCCCGATAACCCATCATTCAGAGTAGTGCAGGCAGTCGTACTCATAACAGTTCTGGTCTGGATAGGAATAGGCATAAGACAGTGGTTCCTCTTGTCAAGCTGGACGAAAAAGTACAACCGGTACAAAGAGTTGCAGAAAAAGGTTGATGAAAAACTGGACTATGACGAAGACAATGATGAAAAAGATTCCTAGGCGCTCTTCGTTTCGGAGCTGGACTTTTCCATCATGATAACGGCGGCTGTCCTTCCAAATATCGCAGAAAATGCGGCTTCGATCTTATTCCTTGGCAGGCTGCCTGGATCACAAGGAGAGACCCCGCGCTCTACACGGATAGAATAGTAAGAGATCCTTTGCGTCGCCATCAAAGGGACTGAGCATATTTTTTGAGCACAGGAGGGTACGGATAGTAGCTCAGGGTGAGGCGGAATTTGCGGTACAATACTAGTTCGCGTCAAGAGACGGAAACCGAGATGTTGCTGTAGTGGCTCACGACAGCGACAGGCTCTTGAAGGAATTTGCCAGGAACTTGAAAAGGAACATGCCTGTTCACAACCCAAAGATGCTGGCGAAATGGCCGCCGCTTGGTGAAGTCTTACTCGACCACCACATGTCCAAAGAAACAATAGAAGATTTTTAACCCGTTCCGCCACATACAGGAACTTGATGCCTGTTGGTCCAGATCGATGAGGACATCATCCGGCTTATCATAAAGCAGAACCATGTCGTCCTCGTGGGAAGCGTCAGTGCCGACGGGATTCCGAACATTTCTCCCCGTTACGTCCTTGGGATACTGAACAACGAAAAGCTGCTCTTTGCAGACGCGTTTGAAAACAAGACCTTCCATAACATAAACGCCTGGCCACGGGTCACTGTCGCAATATTTGACAGGGACACGCAGGGAGGATACCAGCTCAAGGGAAGCGCGGAAACTACTACCGATCCGAAATTGATATCGCAGGCGGAAACCAAGCTTAAGGAATTTGGCATTCAGACAAAACCGAAAAAGGTCTGGGCTCTTGCTGTCAAAGAGGTATTTTCACTTGAGCCAAGCCCGAAATCCCGGCACCCTTGGCCGTACTACAGATAGCAGTGTCCATCCGCCCGTTCCTTTCCTGAAAGATCTCCCAAAACTTTGCTCTGATCATAGTAGATGCCGATCCTGGTTCCCCAGAACAGCACACTGAAAGGGGCTAAGCTAATCCAAGTGTTTTTCTCCTTCTTTATTGTTGCATGGCAGTGAAGTGTTCCAGTGCCTCGCGTACAGTACTCACTTCAACTACGTTCATCCCAAATCTTTCTTCGGTAAGCTCGGAAAGGGGTCTTGGTTCTGACCTGCACGTCCTGTAGATTACAGGCCCCTGCCTGCTTTCCTCGCACGATTCGGACAGATATGTCGCCTGGCCCTTTGGAACCAAAAAGAGCTCTGCGCCATAGTTGCCTGCGGCTTCTGCCTTTTCAGATATGCCTCCTACAGGACCAATTGTCCCGTCAGGGTTAATGGTACCTGTAATGAGCACTTTCGGGTTCAGGTTTGAATTGTCCTGCAGCTCGGATATCAGAAGAATTGTCATAGCCGCGCCGGCACTACCTCCGTCCACTGCCTGTAGATCCTCTGCATCGCCCTTTGCGGTAATTGAGAATATAATGTCGCTTGACGATAGGTCTACGCCCGTAATATCCTGCGCAACCTGAACTGCAGTCTTGGCAGACGACTGAAAGTCTACGCCCGTTGGAACTTCTGTATTGACAAGAACTCGCCCTTGTCCATTCTCTATTATTTCAACTACAATATCCATGACTGCGCCTTCATACCTCACTGTCTGGAAAAATCCGTCGCTTGCAGCTACGGTCTTGACAGCCACTGCAGTTATCGACCTCGCACCGGAACGGGCTCGATCGGAAAATGATAGCGACGGCTGTTGCTGAACACTCCCATCATCGTCAGTGTTGTTCTGAACCGCAGAGCCTGGAGACGAGCTATCAGAAACGCTTCTGGCAGCAGAGAGCTGTTCCCGAAGCTGGCTGTTCTCACTTTGAAGTTCTGAAATATTGTCCTGAACAGATCTTGATATTTGAAACTGAATGATGTTAAATCCTGCTGATATTGCAACTGCGACTGCAAGAATTATTACGGTAAGCGGGCTTGCAATGCGGCTGCTACTCATAACAATACACAGACCAATTTAGCCAGTTTTCCAATTCAAGTGTTTCGGCGTTATTTTTTTATTGTTGTTGTTCCGGATGCCGACCACCAGGACCAGCACCACCATCACTATCATCTGCTTTGAACTTTGAGCATGAGGCTGGCTTCACAGTTCGCAGTGGCAGCGTGGGCACCAGAGATCATTCAAGTCTATGAATACAGCTCATACCTGATGTCGTCTGTTTTGTCCGGGCCCATAGCGTTCGCCAGCATCTGGTGACAGATTTGGATCCTTGTACTAGATCCAGATCCCTTTTCAACTTGCAATCATCTTTTTCTTGTATTGCCGAGTTCTTCTCACATGCGAATTCAAATTCTTTCAATTGCGAGACAGTAGCAGAACGGGGAGATGACATCATCATCATCATCATAGGCATCGTCATGTCAGCTACCTACCTGCCTTCTTGGAATTTTTGCTGCCGTCCTGTTGCTGGCATATCCTTTGAACTTCCAGCCTTGACTTTGTCTAGTGCAGATTCAAAGTGCTTCATCGAGATTCTGAGTTTTTTACTGCCGTCCTTCTTGCTGTTACGGACATGCTCTTTGATGGCAGTCATTGCTGCGGCATTTACCACAGCAGCGATATCGGCACCTGTCATCCCGTCTGTCATCTCCACAAGCCTGTCCAGATTAACATCAGAATCAAGTGGCTTTTTCCTTGTGTGAACCTGGAATATCTGCCTTCTTGCATCTTTGTCTGGTATTGGAACCTCGAGTATCCTGTCAAACCTGCCAGGTCTGAGCAATGCTTCGTCGATTATGTCTGGCCTGTTTGTAGCGCCGATAACCACTACACCCTTCAGGTCCTCTAGTCCATCCATCTCGGTCAGCATCTGACTGATCACACGTTCTGTCACATGCGCGTCACCTTCCGAGCCTCTTCTTGGAGCAATGGCGTCAAGCTCGTCGAAGAATACCACACAGGGGGCTGCTTGCCTCGCCTTTCTAAAGACTTCCCTTACTCCCTTCTCTGATTCTCCAACCCATTTGCTTAGCAGTTCAGGACCCTTTATGCTGATGAAATTGGCATCCGATGTTGTGGCGATGGCCTTGGCAATCATTGTTTTGCCTGTCCCTGGAGGGCCATAGAGCAGGATTCCTTTTGGAGGTCTTACGTCTGCCTCTGTAAACAGATCAGCATGCTTTAGCGGCCACTCGATTGCTTCTATAAGCTCTTCCTTTACCTGGTCCAGACCACCAATGTCCTCCCATTTTATGTTAGGCCTTTGAACCGCGACTTCTCTCATCGCAGACGGTTGCACATCCCTCAATGCTTCTTCGAAGTTCTGCCTTGTGACTTTGATCTTGTTTAATATTTCAGCAGGGATCTTTGGTTCCTCAAGATTGATCTCAGGCAATATTTTTCTAAGAGAGCGCATGGCTGCCTCCTTGCTCAAGGCTTCCAGGTCTGCTCCGACAAAGCCGTGTGTTACTCGAGCTATTGCGGCGAGATCTACATCGTCTGCCAGAGGCATTCCTCTTGTATGTATCTGCAGGATTTCGAGCCGGCCATGTTCATCAGGGATTCCAATTTCGATTTCCCTGTCAAACCTCCCAGGTCTGCGCAAAGCCGGGTCAATAGCGTTAGGCCTGTTTGTGGCACCAATAACTACCAACTTGCCCCTCGACTTTATTCCATCCATCAGAGTCAGTAGCTGTGATACCACTCTTTTTTCGACGTCCCCGGAAACTTCTTCGCGCTTTGGAGCTATAGAGTCTATTTCATCAATGAATATGATGGATGGTGCGTTTTCCTCGGCTTCCTTGAAAATCTGTCTTAACCGCTCCTCGCTTTCACCATAAAACTTGCTCATTATTTCGGGTCCGCCTATAGAATAAAAGTTTGCATTGGTCTCGTTCGCTACAGCTTTTGCTAGCAGCGTTTTTCCCGTGCCAGGTGGACCGTGGAGAAGCACGCCTTTTGGCGCTTCAATACCTATGCGCTCAAAGATTTCTGGATGACGCAATGGCAATTCTATCATTTCGCGTACCTTCTGCACTTCATTTCTGAGGCCTCCAATGTCCTCATATGATACGCGGGGAATCCCTTTTGCTGCTTTGGGTACTGATCCAATCACAAATTCTGTGCTGCTATCGATCAATGATGCTCCATCTGATGGAGTTGTACTTGTAACAGCGAAACCAATCCTCCTTCCCATTATATTCAACGGTACGACATCGCCTTTTGCAACCACTCGTCCTTCAAGCAATTCTGGCAGGTATTCTTCCAGTCCAACGATGTTGAGTTCTTCAGTCGGAGCTAGGATCACCTGCTCTGCTTTACTTACGGTCACTTTTCTGATGGTGACGATGTCATCAATACCAACCCCAATGTTGTTTCTTGTATAACCGTCTATCCTGACAACACCCTTGCCATAATCTTCGCTCTGGCTCGACCAGAGTAGTACGTAGCTTTTCTTCTTGCCAGAAACCTCGATAACATCGCCTGTTGACAGACTGAGCTCTTCCATGACTTTCGGATCAATCAGCGCCATCCCCCTTCCAACAAATTTTGGGTTAGTCTCGGCGACTTTTAGTGTAATCCTGTCACTATTGTTATCGCGGTTAGTTCCATTTTTCATTTTGATTTTCTCACCCCGACAAAAAATTTTAGGACTTTATGCGTTGCACTTTCTATTCAACGCGTACCTCGGTTTCCTTTGATTTTGTGGAAGTCTTGAGCTTTATTTTGAGCTCTAAGATGCCGTTTGAGTAGATCGCCCTTGCAGATTTTTCGTCCAGTTCTACATCCACTGGAATGTCGGCATGGTACTTCTTTTCACCCTTCTCTGCGTGTATTGATACATACTCCGGAGATACCTTAACCTTGATGTCCTGCTTCGTGACACCGGGCATTTCTGTGGTGATGGTCAGAGTATTGTCTTTGTTGTCAATGACGGTGTCAACTAGAGGATCTCTGACTTTGCTCTGTTCCACTAGTCCCCTAGCTATGGGCTTCATGTTTCCAAATTCCTTTACACGAGGTCTGCCATCAAGACCTACGGTTATCTGGTAACCATAGTAGTAGGGACCGTGAACAACCGCGTTTGTCGGATTAGCTTCACTAACAGTCCTGAACATACTGTTCAGCATTTCTTCTGCTTCTTCGAACTCCCTGTCAATGCTGTCAAACAGCCATCTTGTCCCGAAACCGAAATCCCAATTTCTCCACATGTTTCTGGTCATCTTGACAATAGAATACAGTCGAAGATATCTATGTCTTACTCACACGATGTGAGTAACTTATAGACAACCTTGGTCGGGCTCGAACGCAGCAGATTCCCGCTCCTGTCTGGCAGCCATCGATGCAAGCTGATGGTTTGCTCCCGCCTCGCAAGCGCAGGTGTCTTCTGCGCCAATACTTTGCATTTCGATAGCCTCCGCTGTGGGTTTTACATAGCTCCCTTTCCCTTCAGACATCCTCTGCAATTATGCAAACCAAGATGTCCGCTAAACCAGGAAGGATATGCCCGTAAATATGATTGAAGCAAGCTTTGAAGGGATGAATTAGACCCGATTGGGGATTATTATTGCGAATACAGGATTCCACCGTACTCTCTCTATTTGCTCGGCAATTTTTCTTGCTTGTTCATGTTCTCTCGATCCTGTACCAATGGCACTGCCCTCTTTAACCATCTCTGTCTCATCTAGGGCTGCAAACAATCCGCGTTCTTACTTTGCTTTATGGAAATCTTTCAACAAAATTAGTGATAAAGTCAATAGCATCTGGCAAGATGTAAGCTGGTATTTCATTTCGTTCCTTCAATAGGTTATGGAGATCCCTTGCTTTCAAGGCCACCTGACAGGATCGCGGTCGTTACCCCGCTTGCAGAAATAAAAAGAAATTGGTGGAGGACATTTTCTTGCCATTGTTACATGTCCATGTCGCCCATGCCACCGCCCATGCCGCCACCGTGACCTCCGCCGGGCTTGGGCATGTCCTTGGGCTTTGAAGCGGCAATCACGTCGTCTA
>DASVCY010000191.1:0-26178 GCA_036381375.1 Nitrososphaera sp.
GTGTCAGCGCGGGAGAGATCAGGCGAAGTCTGATCAAATACAGGGACATGCTGCGCGCAAAGTTGGGAGGAGCTGAAAAGGTAGTAGAAGTACAGCAAGGGCTTCCGGACAGTGGAAGTCCGGTCAAAGAATGGCAAAGAAAAACAGACACCTGATTTTCTATCTCACAGTCAATATCCGAAAAACATCATTGCAATCACTATCCAATAATGGCTTTTTTATTTGGTTAGGTAAGGATTATTGCTGTTACCTGGGAGTTGAAGCTATAGCAGATCCTTCCGGTGGAGCGCTTATCCTCAGTGGTGTTACATTTACTGTCTTCCACTGGCCACGCTCGACGCAGTTTTTGACATAGGCTAGAGCCAGATCCCAATCGAGCATTATGTCCACTTTGTCAAGACAATATTGCGCAAAGTTGTCATACCAGTCGTCAGGGAGCTTTATTCCCTCATCAATGAACGACTTTCTTGCCGGCACTACCTTCGCCTTGCTCTGGAGGTACCTTGAATAGGCGCTATAGGTGTCAGCCCACGCCTTTCTTGCTTCTTCTACCTTCCCTGCCAGCAATAGTTCAAAGAATTCGTTCCGCTTGTTGACATATTCAATTCCACCGTCATACTTCAACCAGTCAGGACTATCTATAGAGTTTCTTCTTGCACCTACCAATTGATCCACTGCGTGTTCTGGGGACAATGCAATACTCGGCCTGTCCCACCAGTAGCACTCGCCAATGCCCACAAGGTTGCCAGCTATGTCGAGTATCTCTACCTTGTTCTCCTTGTGGATGTTTACAAAGTTTCCATACTTTCTGGCATTCTCTTCTATGTCAATCTTGGCCCTGAGGTGGACTGCATGTGTGGCCATAGAGTCTGCCGCCCATCCGGGAAAGAGATTTGCATTTTCAGGATGATCGAACGCAACATGCCTCTCTATCGCCGATGCAAACTTGACATACCTGTTAACCCACAACGTCTCGCCAAAATCAAATGCCAACACCTTGTCCATACCTGACACCGGTGTCGTCTTTGCAGGATCATAGCCCATCCTTCCCCGGGCATGCCCTACCAGCAACATCCTGTTGTATATATTGCTGAAAAAGTGCTCCCTGAAGTTGATTTTCTTGAGCATCTCCTTTGGCCAGCCAAGCGACAGCGTATCGGCCGTGAGCAGGTTCCACAGCAACTCTGCGTCCCAGATGACCCAGCCTGTTACCTTGTTGAGCGCAAATTCAAGCAAAGTGTTGTACTTGCCTGCATCAAAGAACACCCAGCCACCCTTTTTTGCGTCCGAGTCAGGACCACGCGGCCAGAATGCCACATTTACGCCAGTAGTACTGGCAAGCCTGCCGGGCATCTTGGCCCGCCACCATCCGGCAAGATCATCCCCGAGCCTGAAGCTGAACATCTTGCCGACTTTATCATCGACATAAGTAATGTAATTCGGCATGTCTCTCCCTGGCAGTCGCCATTCCATCCAGCCAGCCTTCAGAGCAGCCTCGTCGCTATCAAACCCTGTAATTTGCAGCGTGCCCTCGCCACTGAAATCGACCTCGGCAAGGTTGCCCCTGACCTTCACAGGTATAGCTACCGGCAGGTGGAAAGGCTCGTTTTCCTTGCTTGTCAGGTTCTTGCTCATGGTCTCATACAAGCCTGCAAGGTGGTCGCCGTTGCGGTCGTTTGTGGGCTTGGCGGGGCCTTTCACCCCCTCGGACCACGGGGCTTTCAAGAGGTCCTTTTCCTGCGGGTACTGGTACTTGGATGGGTCTGGCTTCTTTGAACCGAACATTCTTCTGTTACCAAGAATAGAATGCACAGTCTAGTACATAAATTTGGCCGGCACTGTGTTGACAGAGGCTAGGCAGCCGTTGGGCGGAATCCCCATACCGTCGCCGGGCAGTTCTGAAAAGCAACATCCACAAGGATATGGAGAATTTTTTCAAAGGTAATAGTCTGCTCCGATGAAAAGTCGGTGCTACATGAGATTTCTGGCAGAATTAGGCGAACTCTCTCCGGGTAGCACCGATACTTGCAGCAATAGTCGGGACTAGCGCTAATGCTGCAAAAGCAGGTCTTTGTTTTTAGTTCGAAGTGTTGATTACAATCTTTCTGATCCTATCGTTAATCTCTCTAACAACGCGCATCTGTTCTTCCAGAATGGCGTTATTTTTTTCAAGCAATGCAGCGTTACGCTCTACCGACTCCAATATCTTCTCCCACAGGTATCTTTCTTTATCCATAATAGATTTAGATGTGCGCCATGCTATTTAGATTCACTATTGAGGCAGGAGCACCCAAAAAGTGCTGTGCTTTGATATTGAAAGAATGGTTACTTTTTACCCCTATCAGGGACCACATCCATGTGGAATCCTGTGTGATGTCGTCATATCGCTTTCCATCGGACGGGTCAACCCATGTGCCTGCAGAAGGCGTTAATGCTGAGCAATAGCCGGATTTCTGTATTAGACCCTCCCTTGTTTGAAGGCTCGATCTCTTTTCCACCATTGCAGTACAACGGCAGCAAAATGGTTGCAGATACTTGACATAATTGGCATCGCCGAATTGGCCAATCCCGCTTGTATCGAATGCCTTTTTGCTAAAGCATAGTACAGTTTTTCGCCAATCATGTATTGAGAATTGGCTTCGGCACGGACAGGCATCCCGGCGGATGTCAGCAGATCATAAAAGCCCCTTTCTTCATCAACCCTGTCCTCGAAACATAATCCCGATTGGCATCAGCTGCGACAGTTGTGATGCCATATTGTAATTACCGCATTTTGCGGCGTGATGCCATGCTATATCGGGCTATCTTGGTCCGGGGATTACAAACAGCTCGGACCGCATTGGAACGGCAGCCGGCAACACAGGGAAACTCCATATGTACACCAACAGAAGCGTTGGTGTACGCTGCTTTTTTCTGCATAGCCCGCTGGTTTTTTCGGCCACTGGCTTTGGCCATCCCAGTTAAGGCTTTTTAAACACGCTCAAAAAGGTCGTAATCGGTTTTAAGACAACAGGCTATTTACGGTCGGTTTCTCGGAGTAGAACCACCCCCTATCATATCATGCACGCATTTCCGGCTTTTCGCCCCCTACTGTAAATTTTCAACCGCCAAAAACACGCATTTTGGAGCACTTTTGCTGAAGCTCTACGACAGCAGGCGAAATTCCAGGATGTGCAAGATCGAGATCCAAGCGCGGCAGTAGTGCCCGCAGTATATGCAGTCGTCTTTGCATTCGTCCGTCTTGGCCAGACCACAATGGCGACAACAACAGTGACATCACTTCGTCCTCCGGGAGATCACCGCTACAAAAACACTGGTAGATACGATGACACAATGGCGGCTGCGACAACAGCATTGCCGGCAACGTCAGAAAGTCGCGGCCGGGGATGATGAATTCCATTCATGTTGATATCAGTAGACGATATCAAGCCACCCTCTGACCCGGCCATGCGTTACTGGATGCACACGCTCTATTCTTTCTGTGACCTGTTCCCAGACGCTCTATCAGCCAGCGAGAGGAGTCGGCAGCAGCACGATATCCGGTACCAAAAGGGTCCCGGCAAAAGCCGCATCCATTGTACGGCGCCAATATGGCTCAACACTGCCGACCCTGCGCTTTCCTCCCCCCTTCCCCCCTCTTTTTTTCTGGCATGGCCCCTGCGGCTGCAACCTCTGCGTGGCGGGGCTAGAAACTACACTGTATGGCGTCACTCCAGAAAAAACGGTGCAGTCTAGAGGCAGTCTGAATAGAAAAGAGAAGAATGAAGGTGATGATGAAGGAGCGGCGCACTGACTGACTGACTGAATGACACCACCACTGGATGATGTTAGTGCTTAGCTGACCTGCTATCGGGCAGCTCCTGACCATTCCCTCATCCTACTGTACTCACAGCCTCTGATCTATCCTTTCTCTACGGCCCCACTGGCAGGCTTCCTCGTAGCGGGGCTGGTAACGGCGTTTTAAGTCAGCGTCAGCTTTGCTAGCGGACGCTATTGTTGTACCAAAGAAGGCGCCGGCCAACTGCCAGGAGAAAAAGAATAGGTGAAAACAAGATGGAAGACAACAACCAAAACAAAAAGGCGACATCGACCGGGATAAGGTCCACACAGGTACCCCAGAATTCCGAAGCTCCGGCAGGCAGCGCAGAAAAGGCGTCGGCAGCCCTTTCCCGCATAGTCCAGCTCTTCTCCACGACAGAGCTCCACAAGACTGTGGCTACAGTCTACATCCAGACTGCCGGCAGGCCGTGCGAGAGCTGGTCCATAGGCAACCTCCTCCTGATGTACCTCGCCGGCACAACCGACGGACGCACGTACGCGGCCTGGAAGCGCGTCGGGAGGAACGTCAAGAGAGGTGCGAAAGCGTTCTACATACTGGAGCCACGAATGATAACAAAGGTCAGGACGGACCCGGGGACAGGCGAGCCGGTGCTGCACGAGGGCAAGCCAGTCACGTACCAGGTCCTCGCCGGCTTCAGGCCAAGCCCCCGGTTCAGGTACGAGGACACGGAAGGCGAGCCCCTGCAGGAGTACAGGCCGCGGCAGGTCCCCCCGCTCATGAACGTGGCGGAAAAGTGGGGCATAAAGGTGGCATACAGGAACACGAGCCGCGGGGAGCAAGGCTACTTTGAGCCTGACACAAACTCGATCGTGCTGTGCGTGGAGGACCCGTCGGTGTTCTTCCACGAGCTGGCCCACAAGGCACACAGCAAGATAGAGCCGTTAAAGCCCGGCCAGGACCCCGAGCAGGAGACGATAGCAGAACTTGCAGCATGCACCCTGTCAGAAGTGTACGGGTATGACGTGAAGGGGAGCGCGTACGAGTACATCGCCCACTATGCCCGCAGCCACTCGCCAGAGCAGGTCGGCCGGCTATGCATGAAGGTGCTAGACAAGGTGAAGAAGGTGCTGGACCTGATACTGAGCGCTGGCGAGGAAACAGGGGTTGTAGATGGGCAGCAGACACAATCCTTACCTAACCACAGCGCAGCGACAGCAGCAACAGCAGCACCCGCTGTCCAGGCTACGATAGGGGAGGTGACGGCCTAGTCACATGGCAGTCAAGTTCGTTGGCAACCGCGAGACAGAAGATAGCAGCAACAGGCTGTTTCTCATCGAACTGGACAAAGACGACATCGATACCGTCACCGACGCGCTGCTCGGATACGGCAGGAACGACCTGGCCGGGGAATTTGCACACATACTCAAGCCAGACTCGGTTCCAGAGCTGCTGCACCAGGGAGACCTCATCAGCGGCAGCGAAGAGGACGGTAACCGCCGCTGGATAGCCGCAGTGCTGCACGAACAAGAGATAAGGGATGCATGCGAGTCTACAGGCACTGACTTTTGTACCCTGAACCTGGACAGCGTGGTGAAGCGGTACACCGACGCGCTGCTAGGCGACGGCGGCTGGTACGAATCGCTCAAGACGATAGTGGCAGAGGAAGGTGCAGAAGAAGCCGAAGACGCAGACACGGATGCAGATGCAGATTTTGGCGAATACACCGCCGGGAACCGGCCATGCCCAAACTGCGGCAGCGACAGGGAGACCGAGTATGTGCCAGTGTGCGACAGGAACCCCGGAGGCCTCGCCTCCCAGACTCCCGAAGAGCACGGCAACATACAGCCAGACGGCACCGTGCTGTGTGAAGACGGCTACTGCAACCCCCGCGAGATCACGATGAAGGAATTCAGGGCGATCAATGGAAAAGACGCAGAGCCGCAGGACGTCATAACCCGGTGCCACGGGTGCGGCACGATAAAGGGGTGAGTGGTGTCCCGATGGTGAAGCAACCGACGACAGCGACGGCGGCAGGAGATGGGCGGCGGGTGCTTGGAGGCGAGGTTCCACCTGCGAGCCACAACGGTGTCAGATACGCCGTCATGTCTTGCCCGGCGTCAGGGCAGTGGAAATGCACGTGCCCCGACTATGTGGTGCGCCGCAGGTTCGATGGAACCGACTGCAAGCACATCCGTGCGGTCAAGGAAGCGCAGCAGCCACTCCAGCAGCAGGAGGAGGAGATGTGATGACCCGAATGGCGGAAAGAGAAAGAGTCACTCCATACAGGTGCCTCGCATGCAATGCCGGCTTTGCAGAGCTAAAGACATTCAGGGAGCACATGAAAGCTTCAGGGCACAGCTCGTGGACCGTATCAAGCAGCGAACTTTTCAGGCTTGGCACGCTGTCCCCAAGAAAAATACTGTCTGGGTGAGCCGACAATGGCAATCCATACAGAAAGGATCCCTATCGACAGGTACGTCTGCGACTCCTGCAACGGCCAGCTCACCACAGGCGACGGCACATTTGTCGTCACCGAGTCGTTCGCAGTCAGGTACGAACACGGGCTGTACTGCCCGCAGTGCGCCGCGAGTCTTGTCAGGTACAGGGAAGAAGCTAGAGAAAAGCCGGAAGCGCCTCTGCGGGTGTACCTGCTTGGAGAAGTAGTCGACGACCTGAGCAGGGAGCTGTACATCAGCTCACTGGAAGAGTTCGACCCAGAAGAGCACCGCTAGCACGCGCTGCAGCCGTTCTTGTCAAATCAATCGAACAATCGCCTACTGGAAAGAATGCTGCGGCCGGGGGATGATGAAGCCTGTTAGCTTTGATATCAGCAGATGATATCAAGAGAGAGTCTGACCCGGCCACCTGCTACTGACCTGCAACCCTCTTTTCTATCTTTTTCTTTTAAAAAGGCTCTGCGGCAGCCTTGCCTC
This sequence comes from Nitrososphaera sp., assembly GCA_036381375.1. Classification (GTDB taxonomy): domain Archaea; phylum Thermoproteota; class Nitrososphaeria; order Nitrososphaerales; family Nitrososphaeraceae; genus Nitrososphaera. The sequence continues at coordinate 6,715 of DASVCY010000191.1, forward strand.
TACGTGGCAGAGCTAGGAAACCCGCTTTTTCTGCAATACAGGAGAAAATGACGCGGGGCCAAACAGGCTGCAAAAAAAGGTGAGAAAAAAGTGTCAACAACAACATGCGTGGTTGAAAACAACAAGGAAATATCAGCGCCCGTTTTTTCAGGGGCGCTTGCACAGGTACCCCAGCAAAACAAGAGCAATAAGATGGTCAGGCTCTCATCGCTGCTCAAGCACAGCGAGAAAAAGCTGGCCGAGAAAAAGCTTGCTGCCATTGCAGTGCAGGAATGTGACGGCGGCCCTATACGGTACCTGCATCCAAGCAGCATGGTTCCAGAGACTGCAGTGATAGTGAGGGACAGGGAGACAGGTGCGCTTGTCGGGCTGCCTGCCGTGATGGGCGGCTAGAGTTGCTCTGTACCCGCAGAGTCAGGCAGCAGCAGATCCCTTCCCCGTCATTATTTCTTCTTTCATGCGCCTGAGCCATGCATTGGCCAGCTGACTGTAAAAGAGCTGGCTGACCAACACTTGCAAATGCACACGCGCACGCACGCAAATGCGGATCCCTGCCTGTCCAAGGATCGATATTGAGAAGTTGATTTCGACAGGGGATGATGAAACGAGGGCAACCCTGATCCTCGCCATGACCGCGGAGGGAATGGCGGGCAGACAAAGGTCCGACCTCTGTCGCCACGACGCAGCGCTGCACTGCAATTTATTTTTTCAGCGGCCCCGGCTGGCAGACCTCCTCGCGGTGGGGCTGGTAACGGCGTTTTAGGAAGACACAGCAGCATTCGCTCTCTGCTAGCGGACGCTATCGCTGCCGCAGCAGGAACGCCGGCCAACTGCCAGAAGAAAAAGAATAGGTGAAAAGACAAAATGGAAAACAACAATCAAAACAAGAAAGATGAGACATCGACCGAAATAGCAAGTAGGTCCGCACAGGTACCCCAGAGGTCAGAAGTTTCTTCCTGCAGCGGTGCCGAGGCAATCACTATCTACAAGCCCACGCTTGTAAGGGAAGACCCGCTGCAGCTTGACAGCAGCGCGCTCTCTTATGCCTCCAAACTGCTCCAGGCGTCAAACAACGGCCTGATACCGGTGAGGCTGGAGGAGGATGTGATCATACAGCGCATATCGCACGACCTGTACTCCGACCCCAAATCCGGATTCAGGGAGCTGTACAACAACGAGGCGAGGGCATGCAGGATTGCGCGCAAGAACTATCCCGGCACAAACCCGCGCATAGTGGTGACCGTAAAGCCGTCTGAGCGCAAGCTGGTCATTCACGGAATAGACAGCATGGGGATGTCGCAGCAAAAGTTCCTGACCGTGTACACAGTCCTTGGCAGGAGCGACAACTTTGACTCTACAGAGGTTGGACAGTTCGGGATGGGCCGCGCGGCCTACACATGCCTCTCCGACATCATGGTGCTGGAGACGTACAGCAGGGAGACCGGCGAGAAATATGCGGTGATGGGCAAGAACGGCGTGGGATACAACGTCCTGCCTAAGCCAACCGACCTTGACAGCTATGGAACGAGGATAACCATTACGCTGCGCGATGGCATCAGCATCCCGGATCTTGTCGAATACATCTTTGATGTCTGCCGGTTCTCCGGCATCAGAACCACCATCGAGCTGGAAGAGGAAGTAGACGACTTTAACGACTCTTTCCATGCAGGGCATTACGAGCTGGGGCTGGAAAGCATGAAAGAATGCGTTGTCAGCTTGCGCGAGAAAAACGAAGATGAAGAAAAGCTGCTGCTGTCAGTAGAAATAGCGGACGACCCGGACCTGTACCTGTACGGGGAAATAATTGCCCGCAAGAGCAGCTGGGAAGAAGACTACAGCAGGATACTGGACAGCAAGTCTTCTGCAGGCACGTATCTGGTCAACGTCCCAATTGAAGGCGACCTTGGAGAGCTGCCGCTGTCCCGGTGGATTCTAAACATCAAAGACGAGAGAAAGTACCCGCCCACGGCAGACAGGGAGCGGCTGACCGATGCCGCCACCAGTACAATCAGGGAGAAGCTCATGGCAGCGCTGAAAGAAAAGCTGCAGCCTGCGTTAAAGCTGGACTCGCTGTCCGACTATGTGCGCTCGCCCTATCGCATCCTCTACAGGACCCACAATACATACTACTACGGCTTTGCGGAACACCTGCTGCTCATGCTAGACGACCGCACCAGAGAGATCGTGGAGTTTGTCAACACAAAGGTGAAGGTGCTGCGCCGAAAGAGGAACGGCATGATGTGCCGGACAGAAACAAAGATCGCCGACCTGATAGACCGCTGCTACAATGGGATGCAGCTGTTCTGTGTACGCAACATCAGGTCTGCTGCTGCGGACGCGCTGAGGGAGAAAACTGCCGGCGAGGTCTTTGAATCAGACTCCGGGCTCACCGATCTCATGGCAAGGTTCGGCGTGATGGACGGCGACCTGTACGTAAAGGAGAACGACCTGAAGCGTACAACCTACAATAGACCGGACACCATCACTGCCTACTACAAGAGTGGCTACACCACATACTCTGAAAAAATACATGTCGACAGCATGGTGACGGCGGCTGAAGAAGAACAGCAAGAAGAAAGCGGTACGGCAGCATGCCCCAAACAGCACCGGCTGCTACCACTGATAGCCATGACTTCTGAGCAGAAGGACGAGTATGTGCAACTCATGGATCATGACACGAACTACAGGATAGTCGTCTGTGGCAGAAACGACGCCAGGAAGAAAAGGCTCCTCCAAGGCAGGTGCACCTTTCTGGATGACTTTGTCTCGGTAGTAGCGAAGAAGGACGTTGTGACTTCAATGGGCAGGATGTCCGCGGAAGAGACGCTGAACTGCATCATGGAGAGAGACATGGACGTCGCGCTGCTCGTATACGACGACCCGCAGGCGCTGGCAGCGTCTACAGGGAAGTTGTTGCACGGATATGACGGCGATAACAGCAGCGATGACTACAACCGAAAATCGATACTGTCAGTCGTGGTCCCAGATGAGGACAGCCGGTATGAACTGAAGGTATTCTACCGGTACCACGGGGTGGCCACCACTCTTGGCTGGCATGATGTATTCAGGGACGCAGAGCACGGGTTGTCTGATGTGGACCGCCTTGACGAACAAAAGGCCAATGTGATAGTGCATGCCATGGCGGCGTTTGGCGAGAGATACCCGGAGCTCTTTGAACTCCTGGCACATGCTATGGGCGACACCGAATATTGCAATGCAGAGAAGCTGCGCGAATATGCGTTCTCGCTGGCCACCATGCTGGACGAAAAAAGAGCAGATGATAGCGTCTGCACGGCGCGTGCAAATGCAGCAGCAAAAGCAGAATGCCTGGCAAAGATTACCGAGTGGGTGTAATAGAGGAAAATGGCATCGATCCATGGCAGCAGCAACAATTACGACACAGCGCCGCGGCCAACTCCTGCCGCCTCTACTACTATCACCATCCTCGAGCGGCGCAAGGACATCTATGTCCTCTTGCTTGCAGGAGGCAAGGTCGTGACAGTCGCCGCTACACCGTACAACAAACTAAAGTACGAGCACTTTCTCGGCAACAGGATATCCTACTCATTCGGCGACGGCATCGGCACAGTACAGGAGACGTACAACGACGGCATATTCAACTGCACGTACAGGGACATGTCGATGCAGATCCGTTCCAAAGATGTACTGGCAGTCGCGATACTGGAGCACATGCGCTGCATGGGACCCTCGCTGTACGAGTCGCTGTTCAGGGAAGAGTACGAAAAGCTGCACCAGGCCGACCTCCTGAAGTACATGCTGGCAGGCTACAGGGACAGGGTGCGCGTCGTGACCATGGCAGGAAGCGGTGACAGCAGAATGAAGGAGGGTCTGTCAGACGTGAACGTGTACATAGACGACGGCCTGTTCAAGATAGACGCCCACGGCAACGCAAGCGTCCTCTCATTCGGAGAAGAAGACGGCGACAATAAGAGCGAGATGTACAGGCGGATATGCATCGTGGCCCACGGAGACATAAAGGAGAGAAGCATAGAGACACCGATAGGACCCATCAGGATGAACGAGCAGACCGTGACGACGCTGGCAAAGGCCATGTTCCTGCTCGACCCGGACCTTGAGGACAGCGTCTTCACCAGGCAGCTGCCGCCGTTCGTGCTGGAGGAGCTGAAGGCTAGGAAGCAACAAGATGGAGTCGGATCAGGAACAGCATCAACCCAGACGACGACGACGATGATGATGATGTCTGTCCGCAGGCTCGTCAGAGCGATCAACGACGCCATGCGCAGAAACGACACCGCACTCGTGCACAGCCTCGTGACGCAGAACGCCGAGAGTGCGAGGAAGGCACTAGAATACCTCCCACCAAAACACAGGTTTTTTGTCAGGAATGCGCTAGCGCAGGTAGCGGGTCCTGGCGCGGCTACATGATTTTTCAAAAAAACCCGATACCGGACCGCAAAGAAAAAGCGCGTCCGATGACCTGCATACCCGGCCTATCCGATTAGAGAAAGGCCGGATGATTCCAGGCCTCAATCACGAGGCCTGACGATACCAGGGCGAAATCCCCTGACGAAGGTGCGATGCACACGTAACTATATGTGTGTGCCCAGCACCTGCTCGGCAGTATCTGCCGGGTTGGCCTATCCTGCCCACCCCGAAGACCGGACACCCATACAGTCTGGCCCGGGGTCATGGGGTAGGCCGAAACAGTCCGGTAGGACTGTAGGGATGCCACCACTACTGCTTTCGATTTCTGTGCTGTGGCATCCCCCGTTATTTCCCGCGGTGACGGGGCCGGGCAGCCCAAACCTGCATTATGACTGCCAGCTCTATTGGCGGTTACGTACCCTGCCGGCAGATGTGTGTGAGGCTGCAAAGATGAAAAACAAAATGTCGGTGACAACAACGAGCCAGAAAGAAGCGACGACGCCGAGCAGGATTTTTCACAAATCAGCCTTATACAGACACTCCAGGAGGCCGGAATAAAGAGGTGCGGATGCTGCGACAGGCGGTACGCTGGACTTTAGTTGATGGTAGCAGGAACGCTGCTGCCAACGCTGGAGGCTCGCGCCAACTGTGCCTAGCAAACCGAACTGCAAAGAAGGGGACAGAGCCATAACCCTCCAGCATTCAGCTGGTTGAAAGTTGCACAAACCCCATAATAGTAGTTTCTGGAAACTATATCTGGATAAGGGAAATGTCCACTACTCCAGAGATGAAGCTTCCCGTATTGGAGGGCAAGGATGCTGAAGAGTTCGAGAAATATAATTCCAGAGAATTGACTCTGGAGGAAAAGGCATCGCTTAAGAAGGCCCATGACTCTTACAGAAAACACTGCCGAATCTGATGAAAGTAGATCCTGACAAGTTGTCCTTTGAGTTATTCGCCACCAATGATGACTTTTCTACCCTTGATTTTATCGAAGAGGATGGCACTGACCCGCTGGGTATTGACGATTTTATCAAGAACAAGTTGAATGATTACCTCCAAAATAATTTGACGAGCATCTGGAAAGTAAGGTACGAAGGCCATATTGTGGCATACTTTACAGCGTCTTGTAAAGCTACACAAAGCATTAATGTCATGATGGAAGAAAAATCACAGAATGGGTCGTAAGCTATCGGTTGTAGTTGCCGGTGCAGCGGCAGCATTGATTATTGTCGTCGGACTGTCTTATTACCAGACAAGTTCTTTTGCTCCGCAGAATCCTGCTCAGGAAACATTTAGAACGATGCAAAATATCTATCTGGAGCCTAGACAGACCGAGGCTTCTAACCACCTAATAATTGAAGGTCAGGTAGTGGAGATAAGCATAGAACCCCACTCAGACGAGGCAGATAGTCCGGATTATGAACTACTTGTTACAATGGTTGACCCATCCGGCGAGACAATCATCAATAAATTCATCAAAGAACCGTTTTATGCGAAGCTAAGACCTGCTCATCCAGGCTGGCATGCGATAATTGTGACAAACGTTGGTGAGACAGGTATCGCACCTGGAACAATCATTGAAAGCCGTCCATACAACGAAGATACAGACAAGGATGCAAAGATTGCATTTTCGTGCATCGTTACCCCATCTATGAGAAATGAAAAGAACACACCTTATCCTTGGTGCTGATATGCGAGCCCTCTCGCATTATCAGTTGGTTTCTCCCGCAATAAGAATTCAACCGGTTTGCAGAAGCACCTAGTTTCTATAAGTAGTGGTGGCCCTCGAAGTCAGCTCCGCATACTCTTCGGGCTCTACAACAACTACAGTGCCATGCATCCATGGATGAATACTGCAATGGTAGCCATAGGTACCTGTCTTTGTGAAAGTATATTCAAATACTTCGCCTTGATGCAAAGAGGCGCCAGCAGTCGGGCTGTCTGTGCCTCCGTGAAGGTGGGTGGCATTGAAGAAACCTTGGTCGCTGTTGTCGTCCGCCAAGACGGTGCTTTCTGCAAAATCGTCATTAATCCATATTACTTTATTATTTTGGCCAATAACTACAGTGATTTTTGTAGGTTCAAAGCTCTTGGGAGAGTCTGGCTGCGATGCGCCTTGCGGAAGTCTAACAACCGAATAAACCTCTTCGACTTCACCGGTGGGTCCATGTGAGTTGCCGCCTACCAGGTATTTGGGAACGATGTAAAACATGCCAATTATGACGCCTACAGCTATAGTTATTCCAATGACATAGCCTGTGATGCCCAATGATTGTAAATGTAAGACGATAAGTTGCTTTTGAGCCTTTGGCTGCAATTCCCAGAAAATAAGTCTCTATTATTACCCAACGACGCGGACATGGTAGTCGTATGACGCATTTCCCACGTCAGTATGGTAGCCAGCCCAAATAGCCTGAATGCTCAGAATATAGTCGCCTTCATCCAGGTCTATGACAAACTTGGTGCTATTCAGCTTCTGAGCAATCATTTCCTGCTTTTGCGTGTAATTACGGTCCTCCCCCAATTCATTTGCCAGCACCCAGTAGAGTTGACTTGGCTGCAAGTATCCGGCGACCCTGACAGACACCTCTGAGCCCTTCTCTACTATGGCTAATTCTTGGGGCATACCAAAGCCAGTATCAGCGCACCCATTAGCGTGGCAGAAACTACCTTTCTCTCCATTGTATTGCTTGCCGTCAACTATGAGAAACATGTTGGGCGGTTGTGCATACAACGAAGAAAGACTGTATTCTGCCAATGCCATCGCCACAAGGAAAATAACACCAGCAGCCAGACCTGCAATTACAGGCACTGTTGCGCTGCCACTCAAGCATTAATTAATCAGTTACGGCTATTTTTGAGCCTTTGGCCATAAATCACATAAACTAAACAACTGTGATTTTAATAATAACAACATGCGACAGAACTGCAGTGCTGCTGAGGTCTCCCAGAGAGAATGCCCTGATCTCATATTCTCCCGGTTCTTCAGGAATCCAAGATACTGAATAAGATGATTCTGTCCAGGGCTGGATACCTCCCTGCTGCACGGCAAGATAGCGAGTAATTCCATCAGAATCTCTGACTTCAATGAGTGCGGTGAATTGATACAATCCATCCTCATTTTGGGTACGATAGCACTCTGCTGATAGAATGGCCTCAATTTCTAGTTGAGTCCCATGTGTTACCTTGCCATCTGGAGGTATTCTAGATCCATCGGGATACTTTGCGACCAATTCCCGTATTGGTGCCGAAGCATAGTTATTACAAAGTGCGGGGTCTTGAACATGGACGATTGTTGTGGCAGTAGGCGGTCTAGCAAGTATCGCATGTGCAGCTACACCGGGAATGATCAAAGTTGCCATCACTAGCGACATGACAGACAACAACAAGAGCAGACTTGCGACCTGCAATTACAAAATAACATGCACCTGTGTGCTTCTTAAACTATTCTATAGGGGTTTTGCGCACAAAATCAATAATCCACACATACACCTTTCTCAAATGTTATAATGAGTCTTTAAACCGCCCCTGGCCCTTCTTGCTGCATAAGCAAGAATGCAAGACATCACGTAAGAATAGACTACCGTTGTCAACCACAACAATTCCAGGTAGCTTGGAAGGGATGACAGTAACCATAGCTGCAGGGGGAGAAGCGGGTACGTCAGCCAGAACCACAGATAGAACCACCGCTGGTAGTAATATTCTCCAAACTGGTAACCAATCGAACTTTCATAGAGACCTATGGCAGCGACTGTCAGGTACATTCCGGCGATGATGATTGTGAGAGGCTTTGGTTTGAAAAACCTGAGAATGGTTGAAAGCAATGTTGCTGGCGCCGTGTACTCTTGCGACAAGGTGGTGCAACTGGAAGTTGATATGCGTAAACATATTTTTTTGTTGTTGTGCAAGAGGCGACTTGAGACTTTTGCACAAAGCAGTGAAGCTGCTAAAGGAAAAAATGCTCATCAGGTATTGCGCAAGGAGGGTTGGGTCGCAATCAAGATGAACATACCATTCAATTCTACTACCCAGTAACGAAAAGTGTGGATGTAGATGGTGATGGTCATGGAGGAGCAGTCCGTCAGCTTGAACTCATGCTATCGTATGATGAAAGCAGCGGTACGCTGGAAGAGAATCAGAGTGCAGAGCTTCTTGGAATGCAAATACGATGCATCGAGCCTGCAATCTCTATTATTCGGGCAAATGATACTTCTGTTGTTATTGGTTCAGCTGAAGATGGCGGAGTAATGAACTTTCCAGAATTCCGGGTGCATATCCTAGCAAGTACGCTATATCCCATACTATCACTCGCTCATTTTTGAGCCTTTGGCCACACTATCTCTCCTCTGGTACCAGATCTTGCCAGTTCAGCCCCACAAGGACAATTCCAACCGATCCTAACAGCAGGACTGCAAGCAGGTAGCGCATCGATGCTTCCAAGTTCTCTCTTGCGTCTGCTGCAGTCAATCCCGCTCCAAGGCATACCATGCACTCTGCTTCCTGATCTGCTTGCTCTTGCAGCTCCGAATACTGCATGTACCTGCTGGCGCTAAACTGCGCTATCGGTATGGCAGCAAAAATCATCAAGAGACCGGCAATTCCAAGTTTTTTCATCAAGGATCTTGGTATTCCTTCAAAGATTCTGCAATCGCCACCAGTTGTTCCAGTGGAATGTCAGTTGACCGGGCCTGTATCTTTACAATGGTTCCCGTCTTGTCGTCAACTACCCATATCGTGGCAGGATGCTCGTTTTCAGACCTGTGGACTATTTCGCCATTTTCGTCTATAGCTACCGATTCAGACGACCCCCTGTCGTATCCGACGGCATGCATCCTCCCGTTCTGGAATACGTAGCTCTTTCCTTCAAGCCCGCTTTCTGCAAAGCTTGCCATGGCCCTCTGGACATACTCTTCGCCGGTTGTTGCGCTGCTTACTCTGCTCAGAGGAGATTCGACAATCTCGATGTACCCTTCCTCTGGCGATGCAGGGTTGTCCGGATCGCATACCGGGCGGGTGAAATACTGCATATGGACTGCTACATCTGGCGGTACAAAGTCTACTGACTGCAGGGAATAGCCATCGGGCAGTGTCTCTGGCAGCAGTATTTCAAATGAAGCATTTTCCTTTACTTGCTCGATGCTATACCAGCAGAGAACCTCTTCACCATTGTTGCTGTCTGGCGAGCTGCCGACAAACATTGAGGAGAATACAGATACCATCATTATTCCGGCGGCCAAGCCTACGACTGCGGGGATTGTTATGCTGCTGCCTGCCAACTAGCGCTATGTATATGTGCAGGGGTTCTTTTGAGCTTTTATCCAAACGTTATGCGACCGAACCTTTGGCTATAACGTCTTTCTCAAGTTCCAAGAACTATTACTCCTGCAGGCATGGTGCAGAGTCTATATTTGATATCATGTCGCCGGCGTAAACCTGGGGAGTCTCTTTTCCAAAGCAAAGCAACTCCATACTACCGATATGCTTCCCAAGTACGTCATCATAAGTCACTGCAAGCACAAGCTCACGGGTAACGCGGAATCCATCTTCTTCCACTGGTCCAGCAACGACATACATCACTGTCACTTTTGTTGGATCATGGTCTACTTTTCCTTGGGATATGCCGACCGACCTCTGAACCTTCACTTCAGCGTCAGGATACTTTGAAAGAAAGTATTCTACTTCTTGGATGTCTGCTGCTTTTGAAGTTAACACATTCTGAAATAGAGAAATACCGATCACTTTTCCTGATCTTACGTTGACTATTGCTGAGGCAAATCCTTCTCCAGCATCGTCGCTCCTGTCATGGAAAAGTATTATGGCACACCAGCTGATTGGGCAGTCTCCACCGACAGTACTAACGCCCCAATCTCTAACACTTGTCACGACAATATCCCGACCTTTGAATAGGCTCTGCAACGTACTGTTTTCCATTGCCAACTTGACAGCAACATCAGCAATTCTGCCGGGTCTCGTCGGATGGTCACTCTGGAAAATGGGAGTTGCGAAAGGCTGGGCAAAGAATGCTGAGAATAGTATTACAAAGCAAATTCCGGCAGCCAGACCAGCAACCACGGGCACTAACAGCCTATCCATATATGACGCATCAATAGCAATGTAGCGCCTCTACATCAGCATTGCGTAGGCAGCATCCGTCACTCCCTTTCTCTATCTCTCTCCCTATCTTAGTATCCTATTTCGTTCGCAGGTTTTTGCCGGTGGTCACGGATAGGCTCAATCTTCTTCGTATCTGATTTCTATGCTTGTTGTATCGTCATCGGATACTTTTTCAATCGGAACAGGCTTTCCAACACCTATTTCAGGCTCAAACTCGCCTGAATAAAACTGCGGAGTGGGTTGAAAACACCATTTCTCTGTATCCTCAATTGTTTCAATGCTTTCAACAGCCCTATCTGTGGTCATACCGCCTGCCCCACACGAAATAAAGAGGACAGCCTGTCGAAAGGGTGGAGCATGTACAGACACTCCTAGGCTATGTATTCCAGAATCAAAACGTCTTTCCGGATTAACTTGCCTTTCGGCTGTGAATAATATTACAAAATACTGCTCATGAGGGTTTCTATCGACCTCTACCTTGGCGTCAGGGTATTTGCCAAGGAAGTATTTGATTTCTGGAAGTTTGCTGTATTTTGCAATCAGCTCTTCGTCAGATAGCATGAAATCAGGCTTTGGCATTGAAGAAACTAGCACGATAAATGCAATTCCGATAGCCAAGCCTGAGACAACTGGTACTGTTGTAGCATCGCCCATGCAATGATTACTCGGCATCTTGCTCCATTACTTGAACGTTATGCAGCTAACGTCTATCTACGGTGTGTCTTTACTGGAATCGCTTCGTAGCAGTCACGGCTCCAACTATCGATGCCGCCATCACAATGGCGGCAGCAGCCGGACCGAATTCCGGAACTGCAACCGTTAATTCAGCTGCAACTATCTCTGATGGATAGTTCCTCGTGGTGTCGCCATTGATTATTGTTGCAAAGTGCTTTCCATCGGAATTCAGCGCCAAGACGGAAGATATTGTGCGAGATGGACTAGAATAGGCGTCCGCGTTATTGGGATCAAAAGTCGCTATCACAACCTTGGAGCTTGACGTGTAAATACCCTGTCCGTTCTTATGAATTGACAGAGCGCCAAAGGCTTCAGGATTCAGGTAAAACAGATGGCTGTCGTCGGCAGCCCAGCAAAAGGCTTCAAACTGTCTGTATCCGCCTCCCCAGTATCTTTCTGTAGGAACTTCGGCTTCCAGATCAAATGTTCTGAATGTAGACAGATCCAAGATTACATACTTTGATTCATAGTAGTTCACCGGCTGCTGGGCAAGAGCAAGTCTACCTGAAGGGCTCACGTCTTCAATCCAGAGGCTATCAGAAAACACCCGCGGTGCCAGAATTTTCCCACCATTCCGGATATCATAAATGGCCATCACAGGCGTCTGGAAACCGCCAGATGGCACGTCTGCGGCTTCGCTCCGTTCATACACGATGGCAGTATCGTTTATCCAGTCTGCTTTTGTGATTCCAAGGCCGACTTGCTGAAGTCCGGATCCGTCCGTATTCGCAAAATAGAGCGTGGGCATTGATCCAGGAGAACCAGGCGGTTGCGTCGAACCTATGAACAACAATCTTGTCGCCGAGGGATTCAGCTTTGGTTCTATAGGCGAGTAGATCGCTTCTTCAAACTCTATTTTTTGCGGCTTGCTTGGGGCAGAGCCAAGATTATCCGTTTTGAGAGTCCAGAGGGCGGTCGCATCATCCAGCGTAAGAGAATACACCAGAGTGTCGCCGGCCCAATCAAGGGAGTTAAAGCGGACATCGTTAGCGATCTTGACGCCTGCCGAATCTCTGAACCCGCCGTCGCTGGCGTTATAGGTTACCAGCGGCCTGACATTAGTTATTGAGCTGCCCGTTCTATCCTCCACATTATTTGCATACCAGTTCTTTGTGGATTCCGCGAATACCCATTTGTTGTCTGATCTGTCCAGCTGCCACGTGCGGGTGTCTGCAAAAGTATCCGATAGTCGAGGAGTTCTATCAATTTCCAAACTGTCGCTAGCAAAAATATGCAATTCGGAATTTTCAATAGAGAAGCCTTCGCCATTAGCTATTGAAGAAGCGTCCCGAAACTCGATTACCTTGTATTCGCGGGGTTGAAAAGTAACTGAAGTGAAAAGTGCATGGAATTCACTATTTGATTGGTTAACCAGTATTGGTGTAGAGAATGCCTCGTCTGTCGGATTGTAGACTTCAAACCACTGTGACCCGTCTGGCGAACTCAGCTCAACTTCGGTTATCCTGATCTCCGTGGTAGAGACAGTGGCATTTGACATGCTGCCTCCGACCTGTGCTGCAGCCTGCAATGGTGCCATATTTATCAACAATGATTGAGACCAAAAGAGACCCGCTGGAACAAACGCAATGAGAACTGCCAAGCCTGCAACTATGGCAACAGCAAGCAGACCGCCGGACAATGCGGAACTGTATGGGAGCACTTGCTTTTGAACCTCTATCCTAACGCAGAGTCTACTGATTGAGGACTGCCGGCTTCTCAAATCCCACCCGGTCCACTCCTGCTACCCATTCTATGACTGCTGCATTGAAATGAGCGCGTTTTTGGGATCTGTCCGACACTCAATCTTTCTTTGATAAACATGGAGCTGCGATGTTCTCGACGCATTTCAGCTAGCATGGTAGAGCATTGTCACGCAACAGCTTCAGCACGTCCTCCTGGCCCATTACCGAGCTGACGAAGCCGCTAGGGTTTCCCAAATACGATATCCCGCATAGAAGCTCCGTCTGCCGGACATTACCATCGAGGTCAATTACGACATGCAGACTAGGGTATTCATACCGGATAAGCGAAGCGCCGCCGTAGACGACTGTTGTTCTGGCAGGAGCAACGTACCCAACAGTTATCGCCGGATCTGAGCTTGCAATATTTCCATTTTCGTCATATTCTACAAGAGGGTCTCTATTCACGAGCCCTTCCCTTGCAAAGTAATGGTTTGCAAGAAAAAGCCGCACTGCCTCCTGCTGTCTTGCTTTGTCAATCAGCGCTTGCTCTTCCGGAGTTATGTCCGTTAGAAAGCGTGAGGCTGGTGGATCTAGGGCAACGAACAGCACGACGATGAAACCTATGCCTATCGCAAGTCCCGCAACAACCGGTAGAGCAATACCTTCAACCACAAGTGGAATAACGTTCCATTCTCTTTTTGAGCTTTTGTCCAGGAGTTGCCGGACCGGGCGCCTGGATGGTCACGGCTTTTGCCGCCAGCCAAAAAGCGTTTTGATTTTGACAACCAGAACTATGGCGGCCAGTGATGCCGCCGTAACGATACCCACGAGCACTGGGCCGAATTCCGGGACCACGACCGCGGTGAATTGCGCAGCCTCCGGGTTGTCGAGGCGGTCAGAGGATGCACCGGCGGCAGCGGCCTCCTCGTTCAGGGCAGTGACCCTGACTGCAATATCAAGGGAGCCAGTCTGATTTGCTACCAAATACTTTACATCATTTCCGGTGCTTGTGTGGCCACTGTACCTTTCAGTAGCATAGTACAATGGCGAACCCCTGTATTCAATCTCGTAAACGACTGTTGTTGTACCATCGTTGATCAGCTGTCCCGTGGTGGCATTGAAGAAGCTCAATTCAAGCCTGACAACGGACGGCGCCCTGATTTCTTGCGGCATTGTCAGGTTTACCATAATTGGTACAGACCCCGGAGCAGTCGCTTGTGTTAGCGTAACGGTGCCCAGGTTTCGCATGCCGGCCATGTCGTCTCTGAATGTCCACTCGCCACTGTCAGCATCCAGCTCCCAGTATGCCAGATCTCCGTAAGGGTCGGACAGCGCGGGTGTGCTATAGCTGTATGCCCCGCTCCAGATTGACGCATTGCTTATTGAGTAATTGATGGAGACGGTGGCTCCATCCTTATCCGCGCCGGGCGGCGGGCCGCTGCCTTCACCGCCTCCCACCCCGCGCCTTGTGCTGAAAATGTCGGCCGTGGCGATGATGCAGCTCTCGTCTGGTTCAAGTACCACGCTCTCCGTAAAGCCAAAAGTCGAGCCCGTTCCTCCGATCCCGAGAGGGTTGGCCGACTCTACTTCAATATCAAAGGGCCCTGCTGTTGTGAGTGTCTCATTCTTGATGTTAGTGAGCTCAATCCAGGCATATGCAAAGCCATCCACCTGACTTAGCCTGCCGTCTTCCGGTAGGCACGGCTTTACGTCATCATCTATGCCCCTCAGCGGAGTCCAGGGGTCAGCCCTTGTGATTATTATTGGCGGATCGTAGGGTGATGCATGGGCAGGCGCCGTGCAGTAGGCAACCACGATGATTGCCAGCGCAAGGCTGCAAAAAATCAAAATCCGGCCGGCGGGTCTTGCAGAACGGACGCCCATCTGCGAACAGGATAATATTATCTCATAGATGAACCTTTTGCATCCGGCTTATACACAATCTCCCTTCGAGCCTTTGGCTACTTCTTCTTTCTCAAAGCCAGGAGCGCCACAACCCCTGCTGCCGCAACGATAGCGCCTATTATCAGAGGCGTTTGCATTCCATCCAGCGGCGCTACAACTCCTGTTTCTGCAATATCGACGGCGTCGTCAGAAGGCGCAGCAGCAGCTGTTGTTATCATGATATCCTTGCGGTCGTAGATTGCAGATCCCTCATAGCCTGAAAGAGATGTATAGATCGTGTAATTCCCCGGCTGCACGATCTGGGGAGGTGCAACCAGCCCGTCCGAAAAATATGATCGTCCCACTTCCTGATTCCAGTAAAAAGGCCGTACAAGCAGCACCTTCGTTTGCGGCTGTATGATTATGTCATGTTCTTTTCCATCGTACGGATACGCGTCAATGGTGTAGTGGACATTGAGAGCTGTCGTGCTTGCGTTTGGATTGTCATACACTGTTGCATTGCCTATATCTATGATCAGCCTCGCGCCTTTCAGGACCACGGTCTGGTTGCCATTGTTATCTATGTACGATCTGATTGTGATGGTTTCGCCCGGCCCGTAGACATCCCTGTCGGTCTCTGTCGTCAGCGTCAGCCATTGAGGAGGCGCTCTGCCGCCCATACCGACGCCTCCGTCTGACGTATTTATCTGCCAGATCGAGTCGCCTACCTGGACCAGGGGGCACTCATAGTCCGTGTACATGCCGCAGGTACGGATCCATCCTTCACTGCCAACCATGGAGAACCGGTAGATGCCCTCTTGTACGTTAGCACCGGCAGCGATGGTCAGGTTGCCTTTTGCCGCACTCCTCTCGGGAATCAGAAATGTTGACGGCTCGATCGTCGCCGTCACCCCGGCATCACGTGCGTGGACTCCTGCTGAGAGCGTGATGTTTGCCGGTTTGCCAAATGTTGCAAAGGTTCTCACTACAAAGGGGACGGTGATTGACTGGCCCCTCTCCAACCGGATGATTTGATCGTCTATGGTATTGCCGGCAAAATGCGGGTCTAGAAATTCGACTCTCGCCTGCGGCCTGACTTCCTCGTCGGTCGTGAAGAGCTGGAAAAGATAGTACCTCCCGTCATGCTGCAGGATGGCCCTGTTTGTGACCACCGCCACCTCTTCGACTATCGATCGGGCCTGCTCTTCTGTTATGCTCAGCCTGTATTGCGGGTCCCCGCCAGCGGAAACCCCGGCAGGCAGCTCGCAGACCTCTGTCCCTGCCTTGCAATCGTCCGCCCCCTTCACTGCCGCCGCGACCTGAGGTACACGATCCAGCTTGTCCGGTGTCAACAGAGTGCAGCGAATGACCGGAGGCGGGACGGCATCGGGGTCACTGTCGACGTCGCTGTCGTCGCTGTCGTGTGCCACCCACCACGATGCTTGCCGGAAATCCACCTCCCCGACTGAAATCCAAGTCCTGTCGTTTAAGGCAAGGTTGTTTGATTGGTTTACCAGAGGAGCATAATCATACTCTGCAGACGGCGGCTGGGGCAGGTCGCACTGGCCCGAGGCGGCAACGCCGGCAGGAGTTGCACCGGCAGGAATCTGGCTGCCTGCAAGCACTGAAAGCCACGTCGTGAAAAGCAGTGTGCCCGCTGCCAGACCTCCTCTAAAGCGCAGGGTAGACACCATCAGATCCTGACGGGATGAAAATGAAATGCCTACTTGAACATTATGCAGCTGAAGTCTATTGAGCCTCCGGTCACTTTATCTTTCGCAGGGTTGTGAATGCGACCCCCTGCTGCAGCGGCTCCTGCTCCAACCATACCGAAGCGTCCAACGATGTAGCAGCGGCATTTCACGGTCTTGGACGTGCAGCTGTCAGGAATTCTCCCTTTTTCCTGCTCGCATTCCCGAGCCTGCAATGTCATATATGAATGACAATTGCCCGGGACACCTGCAAATATCATCATCATATCAAGATTCGAGAGGGTCTCGATGTAGCAATAGCAGCACCAGCATCATCACCAGCGCCGACATCATTGCTGCTGACAGCAATTTGCAAAAAATCGAACAGTCAAGAAATTTGTTAAATGCATAAATACCATAACATTTGTCGATAGCCCTGATCAAGTGACTTCAAAATCCCATTCCAGGCGCGGCATGACACGCGCCGCCAAGCCTTCCCTAGCCGTCACCGTCACCGCTATCATGATCGTGCTTACTCTTCCCATTGGCTCATGGGTGGTGGTCCCCGTGGCAGCGCTGGGGGAAGAACGACATGAAGTGGTGCAGAGTATACCGGGGCTGGATGATGGTCCAGTTGGCGTGGCGGTAAACCCCGTCACCAACCGGATTTACGTTGCTAATGAGTTTGGCGACTCGGTCTCTGTAATAGACGGCAGCAACAACACGGTGGTGGAGACTGTGCCGGGGATGGGTACTGGTTCATTTGGTGTGGCGGTAAACCCCGTCACCAACCGGATTTACGTTGCTAATGGTGGTGATGCAGTCACTGTAATTGACGGTGATACAAACGCGGTGAATACCACGGTAACGGTGGGTAATTTTCCAATTGGTGTGGCGGTAAACCCCGTCACCAACCGGATTTACGTGACTAATTTTGATGACAACTCGGTGACTGTAATTGACGGTGATACAAACGCGGTGAATACCACGGTAACGGTGGGTAATTTTCCAATTGGTGTGGCGGTAAACCCGAGTACAAACCGGATTTACGTTGCTAATGGTGGTGATGCAGTCACTGTAATTGACGGTGATACAAACGCGGTGAATACCACGGTAACGGTGGGGGCGGGCAGTGGCCTATTTGGCGTGGCGGTAAACCCGAGTACAAACCGGATTTATGTGGCTGATGGTGGTAGCAACTCGGTCTCTGTAATAGACGGCGGCACAAATATGGTGATAGAGACCATACTGGTGGGTGAGGATCCATCCGAAGTGGCGGTAAACCCGAGTACAAACCGGATTTACGTGATTAATCTTGGTGACAACTCGGTCTCTGTAATAGACGGCGGCACAAATATGGTGATAGAGACTATACCGGTGGGAGAAGCCCCAACAGACGTGGCGGTAAACCCCGTCACCGAACTGATATACGTGACTGATTTTCCTAGCAACACAGTCACTGTCATCAGCAACACGTACCCCAAGCATTTCTGGGTCTTTGTGGGAGGGCATGAGGAACATAAAGTGGTGGATACGGTCGGGGTGGGCAATGTTCCAGTTGCCGTTGCAGTCAACCCCGTCACCAACCTGGTATACGTGGCTAATGAGTTTGGCAACACAGTCTCCGTGATAAATGGCGGCACAAACACGGTGATAGACATTGTGGCGGTGGGTGATTTTCCACAAGGCGTGGCGGTTAACCCCAACACAAACCGGATTTACGTGGCTAATGGTGGTAGCAACACAGTCTCTGTCATAGACGGTAACACAAACACGGTGATAGACATTGTGGGGGTGGGTAGTCCCACATGGGGTGGCGGTTAACCCGAACACCAACCTGGTATACGTGGCTAATGGTGGTAGCAACACAGTCTCTGTGATAAATGGCGGCAATAACGGGGTGATAGAGACTGTGGGGGTGGGTATTGGTCCATGGGTCGTTGCGGTAAACCCCATCACCAACCGGATTTACGTGGCTAATTCTAATAGCGACAATGTTTCTGTAATAGACGGCGGCACAAACACGGTGATAGAGACTGTGGGGGTGGATGTTCGTCCACTTGGCGTGGCGGTTAACCCCAACACAAACCGGATTTACGTGGCTAATAGTGGTAGCAACACAGTCTCTGTCATAGACGGCGGCACAAATATGGTGATAGAGACTGTGGGGGGTGGGTGATTTTCCACAAGGCGTGGCGGTTAACCCGTTCACCAACCTGATATACGTGGCTAACGAGAATAGCAAGACAGTATCTGTAATAGACGGCGGCACAAACACGGTGATAGAGACTGTGGCGGTGGGTGATAGTCCACATGGGGTGGCGGTTAACCCCAACACAAACCGGATTTACGTGGCTAATGGTGGTAGCAACACAGTCTCTGTCATCAGCAACACGTATGCCGATGTCATGGCAGTCACAGACTCTATCGCGCTGGTCAGTGGCAGGTCATTCGCAGACTCTGCCTCTATCTCTGACTCTATAGAGACATCGTTTGTCGCCGCGCCGGTTCCGGACGATGACGATGATGATGACGATGATGATGACCGGCACGGAAGAGGCGGCGGAGGCCGCGACCGCGTCGTCATTATCAACAACAACGACAACAACGGTCAGAAGAGCTGCCCTGCAACCATATTCCCCGAATCTTACTTTGCCAACAACCCGCTAGAAAGGATTTGCGTCAGCAACGCTCGCTTGATTGACGCATTTGGCACAGGCATTGGTGTGGCTGCTGTGGGGCAGCAGGTCAGCATCTCTGCCACTCTCACAAACCGCCAGCAGGTAGCTCAGGACTATGCTTTCATTGTCCAGATAACAGACGAGGACGGAGAAGTGGTGTTCATCGGATGGCAGAATGGCAACATCGGAGGCGGCGCCATGACCGATGTATCCATATCGTGGACGCCCGGGCAGGCCGGCGAATACACGGTCAGGATATTCGTGTGG
>DASVCY010000192.1:0-14973 GCA_036381375.1 Nitrososphaera sp.
AGCTCTGGCGCATCTCCTGCTTCAAGATCGTGGAAAAGATCAAGCGCCAACTCGTCTGCCTCACCAATGACAACAGTGTCGATGCCATGAATCTTCATCCTATCCGGCTTGGCAAGCTCCCACGAGCCATTCCCTCCTACAACCACCTTGAAATTGTATTTCTTCTTCAGCTGAATTATGGAAGCGCACATCTTTTTGAACTTCATGGCGACGTACGACAGCTTCTCAGGCGACATTGTTGTCGTAACGGGAGCCATTCCGAGCGGATCCATCACGTTAATGCCGACTACCTTTGTTTCTGGCCCGATGCACTTGTCGAGCATCTCGGGGTGCGCGATAAAGACTTCATCTCTCTTGTACTCCTTTAGAAGAGCGCCTTCTATCCTCCTCAAACCGCACTGGGCAACCTTGACCTCTCCGGTGTTGGGGTCGGTCTCGACACTCGGGCAGAATAGTTTGTCAAAAACAAATTCTGGCACGAGTTCGTATGGGCCGCAGGCGATGAAACCGTAGAGGAAGTTGCCCCTGTAGTTCGTCATCAAGCTGCGGTCAGCAGTCAAAACTATGCGTTTGCCGCCTGATTCTACCATGCTACGTGTATCACCTTATCGAACGCATATGGCTATAAATCTATTTTCATTAGTTTAACACGGTGATTATAAGAAAATCCACTTCTCAGGAAAGACTGAGAATGGATGCGCGCCGAAATTATGAGAAATTCTTTTCTAGATTGCAAGATAGTCCTAGTCTTTTCTTCTATTCCTGTTAATTACTATGTCCTGCCGCTTCGGGCATGGCAAAATCAGAGGCAATCTTCATAGGCGGCTCGATAGCGTTAGCTGCAGGAATCCTTGGGGTACTTTTCTTGGTATACCCTGACTTCATGTTTGCCCCTAGTGCCTCTAGCTCGGGAACAGGGGTAACAGGAACACCGGACACGACACTTGTCTCACCTCAGGACGAGACAACAACGACCGCAGGGGAAACTTCATCCTCGACCGGCAATTCCTCAAACAATGGAAGTACAGGTTTGACGGCACCCTATAGTCCTACCCCATAATCTGAGGCTATGTCATGAGCTCATTATGAGAACGATGCTATCTTGTAATTGCTCATGACGATGTTTTTATAATGAGCGCCGCAACGTTGGTTAGCCGTAACGATCAGTAGAGGCCTTTCCTATGACCTTTTGAGAGTACGAGTTTCAGCTTGGTGTGATCGAGCATGTTGAGGGCGTCTGCCAGGGTGACCCACCTGAAGTCGGCATGCTCTTCTGATATCTTTACTTCGCGCGTAGGAGTAGTTGCAAAGTAGAATATGACCTCTTTTTCAGATTTCATCCCGTCGCCCTTAAAGTACGAGTAGTTTATCTTGCCAATATACGAATGAATGTCTAGCTCTCTGATTCCTGTCTCTTCAAATACCTCCCGAATGAGTGTCTGAATCTCGCTCTCGCCCTTTTCCTTGTGGCCCTGTGGAAAGCCCCAGAATCCGCGCCTATTCTTCAGTAACAAGAATTCAGACGATGCATCGTCGCCTTGACGGGAATTCCGGTACTTGATAACTGCTCCTATAGATTGCTCAAGAGCCACACTATATCGACTAGCCAGTAGCAATTATAATATTGTTTTTCTGCTTAAAGGTATTAATATCGTTCCACAACCCTGAACTCTTACAGGGCCGGTCGTCTAGTCCGGTAGGATACGGCATTGGCATTGCTGAGGTCGTGGGTTCAAATCCCACCCGGTCCACTCTTGATTCCTACCAGCTCTTCAGCTATCTCAAAAATGATTTTTTTTCTGCAGATGATCTGGTATTTTCTGAAAAAAGCTTCTTTCGTCGGGTCATAGCCGATTTCGACTATCCTCCTGTACGTTTCAAGCCTTGAGTTTGCAATTATCGTGCCAATGCCGAACTCTTGGCGCCTTATCTGGCTAAGTATTTTTGCCGGCAGGTTGTGGACGAAAACCTTGCTTCGCGCCCTGATGAGGATCTTCCCAGAATCATTCATGATAAGTGACTGTCTTGTGATTGTCTTGGAATTTTCTTTTTGCTCTATCACCTTGACCTTTATCGCGGAGCCTGCAAGTATGCTAAGGACTTGCTCGACGGTGCCTGTCTCAGCAAGCAGAATCTTTTGGGCCAATCCTAGCCGTCTGCCCGTTCTTGCTTCAAGCTCTGCCATTCTTTGCAGCATCAGGCGGCCAATGTCAACTTTTTTCAAGACAGTGCGTGCCATACGACGAGTATCTGCAAGGATCATGAAAAGATTATCCTATATGCCAGCGCTGCCAGCGCAAATGCTATGGTGCCGAGACTGACGGTCTTCAAGCCGTTCTCTAGCTTCCTGACTTGTCGCTCATCTCCGCCATTTCGTTTTATCTGCTTATAAGGCCTAGACATCCTGATCTCGGCGTAACTGACTAGACTGGCCGCGGCAGCCGAAGCCAGAGCAACTATGCCTGTGGAATTTGTTTGCATGATATATCCAGCAAGCAGCGGCAACGCCCCCCATGACACTGCAAACCAAAAATTGTTGTGAAACCTGCCACCAAATGTTTCAAAGTTGTACGCGAACAGGAAAAAGCCTTCAAGTACGGCTATTGCCGCCAGTAGCGGGACAAAGAAGACGATATAGTAAACACCGATGGCATACGCAAATGCAAGGGGTCCAATCATCAAGACGAGCAGCTGTGTTCTAGTAAAGTAGCTGCCCCATGGCTTGACCTTCTTTGACCCAAGGGTATCAGCCACATGAGCCGAAATGCCCAAAGCTAGTACATAGATTAGTGCGACTGCACCTACCCTGTCCCACATGATTTCATCGGCAAGCATCGAGCCGATGATCGTAAACGAGACACACATGCCAGTGTAGGGCAGGAAAAGCAGGCCCACAAAAACACGAAATCTTATGGGGCCGAACTTGGGGACGAACCATTCATTGATGCGCGTTTCGTTAGTTGTTGTCATGGCTTTTCCGCAGATACTATAGCTACTGTGCCGGCCGTGTAGTACCTACAACTGACATGATGAAATCCGCTGTCGTAAAGTGCACTTGTTGTTTTTTCGACCCAGTCAGAATGCTTGATGATGTCAGCCAGCTGGTCAAAAACTGCCTTCCACGAGGTGATAATTCTGCCAGCTGCTCCCAATATTGCAAAGTGGGCATTCCATAAACTACGCATAATGCCGCCTGGATAGGTAAAATCGTGGAACACCACCACGCCACCAGGCATAAGTGTCCGCCAGCATTCTTTGACCACCCTTTGGATGTCAACATACTTTGCCAGATATGACGATACAACGGCATCGAATGACTCATTTCTATAAGGCAGAATTTCGGCTGTGCCCTGCGCGACCTCTGTGCAAACTTTGTGCCTTGACGCACGAAGGTACTCAAACACAAGGTCGATGCCAGTCACACTCTTGCCAGCTCTGGCAAGCATTAAGGAAAGGATGCCGGTTCCGCAGGCAAGTTCGAGGACAGAATTCCTCTCGCCGATCGCCTTCACAATCTCACGCTTCCAAGCAGAATCTCTACCAAAGGTCGTCAGACGGACAATGCTGTCGTAGCTACCTGCATTGGCAGAGGTGAAGAACCTCCTTGCGCTTGCGTGTCCCTCATGAACCAACATCATATACTGATATGATCACACTTGCTATTATGCATTGAAAAAAAGGTAAATCAATGCCTTTGTGTCAATATCTATAGCTTGTATTTCGTAAACTGGCAGAGGGAAATCTCGGTGGAGGAAATGAACGGTCAGAAGGTAGTTGTAAAGCGCAACAAGCCCACCAAAGAATTCAATGAATTTCTGCTAATCTCCACATATTCGCTCATCTCGATATTGCTGGCTCATCCATCGCCACCCCCGCTGTTCAGCGAAATCATGCGAAATGAAGGCCGTGAGATGCGGAAGAACTTGGAGAAAATAGGGATATCTACACCTGAGCTGATCTCGATTTCTGATGCTGATCTTGTAGAAGAATACATCGAGGGAGGTAACCTCTATGAGGCTCTGGTTTCAGGTCAGCCCGCTACACTTGCTTTTCGTGCAGGATGCCTGACTGGGAGAATGCACAAGGCAGGATATGCATTTGTCGACAACAAGGCCCAGAACTACCTTGTCAGAGGAGATGCTGTCGTCAGGACTGATCTTGGGTTCATACAAAAGAGCACCAGCTCATACGCAAGAAGCATGGACATCGGTTCGTTCCTTGCGAGCATTATGGATCTGGATAGGTATCGGGAGCTTGAAAAGACATTTTTCGACGGTTATACGTCAGAGTCTGGGCGCAAATTCTCCTATATCTCAATAGTTATACGCAACATTCTCTCGATTGGCTTCTCGTCTGACAGCCGGACCACACTCAAAAATATGGTCCTTGACGCTACCCCGCTAATAGACACCTAGACCGGTGGTAGTTCTGCCCTTTTATCAAAGCCACCGGAGCCGAACTTGCAGTAAAAGCACTGGTCAGACTGCATATAAGTAAGCTTTTCTATTGAAATTGCGCCCAATTTTAACGCCACCTTTGTCATAAAACGATATTTCAGCGGCATAGAGGGAATGACCTCGTTGAAATATACGTCATAGTGATCGGGGCAGAACTTCAGTTTGACCTGCGCTCTCTGTCTGAACTCCTCAGAGACTTCTTTGTTGTTTTCACTTACAGTCTTTGCAACATTGATCTGTTCCCTGATATATTCATGCTTCGGGCAGGGGCAGTCCTTGCCACCCGGATGCTTGTAGGCCGGGATGTTTTTCCAATCAAAGTCTGGAAAGTCCCTTTCAAAATCATCCATGGCTGGTCTACACTACGCGCATTGCTCTTATAAAGATGTAGGGACCAACTACGATTCTGGCGGGCTCAAAAATGTATACCGATTACCTTTACACATGTGTTCAGAATGACAAAAAATATATTTTTGGTATTATTACAGTCGGTAAGTAACGTGGTACGAGACAGTGACAATGGTGGCAGCATAATATTGACAGCAACAACCGCGAACGGCAATGTCGACGATCCTAATCTCAAGACTCTTCAAGAATTCAAGAAAACTGTTATCGAAGAGCAAAAGGCCGGAGAGAAAAAGATCGACGAGATCAATGCCAAGCTAGAAGCGGTCAAGAAGCAGATCGACGAGGAGAGAAAACAACTAGATGAGCATCGCGCAAAGCTAAAGCAGATCAATGAGGAAAAGGATATTGAATACCCCAAGTTCGTAGAACTGCGGAACAGCTTGATAGAGGCCAAGAACCAGATGAGGAATCTGGACGACAAGGTCGGCCCTGGAGCTGCAAAGTCTAGAAAAGAACGTGCGGATTTGCATAACCTACACAAGATGCTTGAGCAGATTGAGCGAGACATTCAGACAAAAAAGCTATCAAAGGAAGAAGAGCGCAAGCTAGTATCTAGGTCGAAAGAGATTGCTACAAAGCTGCACGCCCTAAAAATGAGGGATAAGAAAAGGGACCAGTATGACATGATGGCGGCGCAGTACGATCAGCTAAAGAGTCAGGTCAAGCAGATTTTCAGATTAAAGGAAGAGTATGGTAGCAAGATAGGCAAGCTGAAAGAAAGCCTTGACAATCTTATCAATCAGCGCGAAAGCCTCTATGAAGAACGTAGACAGGTTATCCATGCAGTCCGAGAAGCTGGCGCAAAGCTAGAAATGATTGAAACTCAGCTGAACGCAATAGCATTCAAGAAATCGCGCATGCAAGCAGCCGAGCATCGCCAGAGAAAGCAAAGAGAAATGGAAGATAGGCGCATCGCAAGGCAGGAAGCAATGCAAGAACGCGTCAAGAGGGACAAGGAATATCAAGAAAGGTGGAACGCCCTGAAGGAAGCAGCGCTCAAGAAGATGTCCAGTGGCGAAAAGCTAACATTTGACGAAATGAAGCTCATATTCGGCGACTCGAATTCTGACTGATTGAGATACGTTTTTGTGTAAGACAGATGTAACGTCCACAAGATGGCAGACGACAAGATAGAATATGCCGGCAAGGTCTACGTCTATAGCAGCGGGATGCCGGCAGACCATGTGCAACTGGCGAAGGAAAAGTTGACCGAATATGGAGTGAATGAAAGCGACATCGAAGTTATCGAAGTCCCAGAAGGTGTGCCAGAGGGGTGCATAATGGTGACAGTATGGCCGCACTACCTGTCAGTTGCAAAGGTCAAGCGAGTGCGAGAAGGTTCCATCTATGCACCACAGCTGTTCAACATTCAGATGTAAAATCCAAAACATTAAATCTTCTGTACGTGCATTCTACCATGAATGCTGACATTCTTTTGCAAGCGCGAGCGCCACGGTGACTGCCCGGGTGAATGGCCAGTGGGGGAAGCATGCGGGCCGGACCACGATTGCTCTTTTGACATGAAGATGGTCAAGTGCAAGTGCGGCTGTCATAAGGGATAATGGCATCCTGATCATATTGTCTGAATGTCTTTGCAGAAAGAATAATCCCCCTTGATCCAGGACTTAGCCTTTGCACAGCCAATACTCTGGACTAGGAACGATATGTGCGATCCGCCAGCCATTCAGAAGGAAAACATGCAGTAGCTCTTACCCTCGCACCATCCAATGGTTAGAATGAAGAAGACGTAGTGCCAAACTGTGCTTATATCGTATACAGTTGCTCTTCCTGTTAGGAATAACGTGGCATCCCCTGCGTGCTTTCCGACACTAAGCACTGTCCTAGCCAGCTTTTTGCTACATATCTGGATTCTTTCGCGTTGAGCATGATTGGTGGCTGTCAGAAAGCTAGCTGCAGCAAGACTTGTCGATTAGGCAGGCAAAAATGATTGGTCTCTGTGGAGCCGGCTTGCAATGTCATTTGATATGCCAATCGAGCGCTTGATACGTTCATCGACTAGCTGATCCAAAACATGACATCCTTGGCGGAATGTTTAAGAGCTACCTAGACAAAAGAACTGGACATTCGATGTTTTCATGATTCCTTGGTTGGCTGGTAGTATGGAAATACACTATCTACATTTAATGCATTTCACATCGCAACACCCGGCAGGCATCTGGGTGCAAATGGGCTTGAAGAGGTCGTTCCCGTAATCCATGGACGTGCGCCAGAGTTTCAAGAAGGCTTGTTTTGAGCAAGTATTCCAAATTAAGCTATTGCGGTATATCGCGAAAAAGCCGAAATAACCGCTGGCTCATTTGACATTCAAACCATATAAATAAAACAACAAGATTTTCCATTTGCGCATCCGTCGATATGCGTAGGATATTTTTTATTTCTTGCCTCCATACAGAACATCAATTGTACAGATTTGTCTGCTACGTTCTCTTTTGTACCTGTACTTTCTTCACATTCTTGTCTAGATCGGCACGAATCATAGATTCAATCGTCCTGTATTGATCCGGTGTTATTGTGCCAGATTTACAATCTTCCAAGAGTCTTGCAAGCCTAAGTTTCACCAGACTTGAGTCTTTTTCTGCTTGCTGTCTCTGAAAGTCTTGTCTTGCCTTAGCTCTTATGCCATCTAGAGTCATTTGCAAAATTAAGAACTCAACAATCAAGCTATCATCTTGCTCCTTTCAGTTCTGCTATCCTTTTTTACAAGTCTGTAATGATGTGGATTACTGTTGCCTTGTCTTTGCCGATGGGTGCTATCGTTAGCAATACTTGTATCAATTAATGGGACTACTTCATTCATACAAAATGAATATGGGGCCCAAGGTCCACTTTGATGTATCGTCATTCCATAGCGTGTGGAGCAGTTTCTCTGTATATCTTCAAGAGCAGATTCAAATTCCTTGATACGGGATCTATCAACCAAGTACGACCTATTAAATACTGTCTGCCGCGTTTCCTTGCTCAGTTCTGACCACGCACCGGATAAGGCTGCCAGTCTTTGATGAACTTGCCTTGTGATTTCATCAATCCGTTTGAATCTTTGGTTGTTTATCATGTCATTCAGTCGCAAGTTTGAGAAGTATAGTGACCCTTGGTGAGCAGAAGGCTGCATGGATAGGTCTTGAATCTGAGATTTTAGCCTTCGAATTTCGGGTGATTCTTGCACTATTTGGGAAACCTTTCTGTCTCCTTCTGGGGTCATGATAATCCTGATGCCGATTTCATCCTTGTGTTGAAATCTTGCTATCTTCAGCTTCAAATTACTGTATTGCTTTGTTAGCAATAGTCTTACATCTGCTTCCTTGGCAACAGAACCAAACCTGACAGGTAGTATTACAAATCCTGCTCTTCGTATGTTCTCAACAACTTGCTGGTGAGCAAGAACATATGAAATACTATCCTTCACGCCTGCTCTGATGTTGGTTATTACCTTTTGGATGCGGTTGAAAGGCATACTGCTTACTATAGCTGCTAGGTCGTTGTAGCAAATCCAGTCCACCTTCTGTTGGTCGATTCCGACCAAATGATCTACAAGTCTGTTGATTGCTACATTGGATTGCCTATGCATCTCAGCTATCCCATAAACATACTTGCCTGTTTTAGTTATCTGGCGTTTGTTTACACTAGTTTTCATTTCTCTCTTTGGCCCTTGTACTTGATAGTGGAAGGAAATCTCTTGGACGTGAAACTTTCAGAAGATGGCGAAGCAGTGACTGGTTGCAGAGTAGCCAGCAGATGAAGTACAACCAAATCAATGCCGGCTAGCGAAAGCGTGACCTCTCCTGCAAGAATTGTTCGCTTCTCTATTAGCAAGTCGATTACGTTTACCAAGGATTCTGAAGTAAGGCCCAACTGACTTCTTGTAGTGTTGGCAGGTACAGCGCTAGAGTTATCTAGGCTGTCATGTGCCGTCTTAGTATCCAGTTCTCTTAGAGGCAAATCCAGATCTTTGGTTTCAAAGCCGAACTTGTTCGATACTTCTTCAAATCTCTGCCTGATATCCATCAAGGCCCTGCCCAGCCTCTCGACCTCTTCCTGTTTCAATGAGCCAAATTCTGCCCTCCTGAAGGCTTGTCTTTCCATTACATCCAAGAGAATCCTGACCAATGCCAGAACTAGCTTTGCCAAACCGTCTTGGAGCTTTTGCCCGTCGATTTTTCCAGTCATTCCGACTTCGCCCTTGATTCGTTCAGAATTTGTGGAACCTAGCAGCCGCAAGTATTCAATCACCTGCGTTGCAGATTGTGAGTCCGCTTATCCCCGGACACACCATTCGTCCTAACGACTCTTCTTTCGTTTCCTTTCCTTGTACCATTGGTGGCATTGTTGACATTATCGCTTTTTCTTCCTCTACCCTTTCCGTTTGCTCTTTCTTTCACCGCATTTTCAAACTCGTAATTTTGCGGCAAATTATTACTCAAAGTTCCGCGGGGATGCCCACTTGTGTAGTAACCACTTGACGTACCTGGAGGATCTCTAGTACCCAAGTTTCCTGTTTCTCGGTTAAAGCTGACGTTGCCATTGTTCCAATTTTCCCATGGCAGTTGAATTCCATACCTTTTCGCAGTCTCAAGAGATGCTATTACCAAGTTTATTCGAAGGGTCAATAGCTCGGCTCCGGCGATGAAGATCGAAATATCACCATTTATGACCATCCCTTTGTCAAGAATTCTTGCTACTATATCTAGCAGGTTCAAATCACCTGCTGGAATGATGCTACTATTGCTACTGTTGTCATCCTTGTAATCCTCGCTAGTAAAATCAGAATTAAGCGACTGCATCTTGTCCACCATAATTCGCAGAAGTGTGTTGTTGCTGCAACTTTGATTCTGCATCTATATTCGCAGCTATTCTCTTCATCCGGCAGTATGAGCATATGCCACTATCCCTAAACCAATGTTCTGGACAAAATCCTTCTACATGTTCTTCCGGAGTCCTTCTAATTAAGTGATTGACCAAAATGTCAAATGGAGTGCCTCGCTGACACTCCGGACATCTGATGAATACCCAACCATTACGGAGCGCATCGCGTAGACCTACTTCGTCAAACCTGCCACAGACGAGACATACTGCCACTTTATTTCACTTTGTTCCTCTCAAAATATCTGTCTCCTAAGAAACCATCGAATAGCCTTGTTGCAAGCATCCACCATAATCTTGTTGTACTTGTTGAGCAGGAATTTGTTGTTGCTGATGTGGTTGTGATATGCGCTGCCAAGTCCTTTCGCCAATTTCGCCCTTCAGACCCGCTGGATCCTGGTATGGGATGAATGTATTGGGGTCAGCAACCACAATTCTTGCACGCATGAAGACCAGAGGAATTCCGATAACTGTGGCACAAACATGCACATCAACTGCTAGAATTTTGTCTAGAATGCAATCAACCAGCTCAAACAACCCACGCACTGGCTTGCTTAGTGGTTCCGACTGTTGTGATTGCTGTAAAAAGCCTTGTTCTTGTTGTTGAGACATGGTTCGCTTGAGTTAAAATATTACAAAAGCAGTATGATGAAATGAATCATAATTATAAAGGCATGAATATATCGGTCTTCAATTTACTCCTAAAGACTCGAATTGGATTTTCCCTACCAGTTTCGAGCATGACCTGTAATAAAGGGAATGACAACCTTTGGAGACAGATTTTGAATATGACAGAGCAGATATAAAAGGAAAGTTCTGAACCTAAGACTGGTAGTGTTCTGCGTCTGAACTTCAGAACGTTTGTTTACTATTGCTATTGCTGACTTTGCTGATAGCCTGCAGAGACATCTGCTCCAGCGTTAACATTCAGAGCAGAACTGAGTTCTTGGACAATCTTATTTAATGAGCCCAAAAGCTCGCTCATGTTTTTCGATTGGTCGCCTGGTTGCTGTTGCTGGCCTCTAGGCTGACCCATTTGTTGTCCGGGCCCTTGCATTCCTCCGCCCGGTCCGCCACGCTGCCTTTGCTGTTGCTGACCTCCAGCTTGCGTTCTTCCACCAAATTGCCCTCTTTGCTGTTGAGCACCTTGACCTCCACCTTGTGGTCCAAATCTACCTCTCTGTTGACCTCCGCCCATTTGTTGAGGCTGTTGCTGCTGACCGCCTAATGGTGGAATTGAACCTGTGGTGCCTACTACCTCTGCAAGTTCTTCAACCAATTGACCTAAAGTCTGTACGACATCCCCTAGCGTTCTGCCAGAACTAGTCGTTATCTGACCTAGACTATTTCCAAGCTGTTCTCCTAGCTGACCTACTTGTTGACCAGCTTGCTGTCCAGCATTGCCAAGCGTACCTCCTAGCCCTCCTGTCACTTCGGAGAGAGTATTGCCCACAGACCCTGTTACATTTTCCAGCGCGCTACCCAAACCTTCGACAGGGTTTCCTTCGCCTTGACCAGACTTTGACTGGCGTTGCATATTCGCTGTCATACTCGATGAACCCCGGACATGGTATAAAGAAGTAATACAACATAAATCAAAGTTGACCATTGCGAGATTTAGAACAATGGAATGAATAAGAAGAATAGGTGATGTCCAATTTGTGCTTTAATCATCTGGTATTGCTTAACAGATTCAAGACCTGCCTTTGAGCTGTTAGCATCTACAGAAATTCTTATGAGAGGGTGGTGGATAACATACTTCTATAACAATTACTGTTCGTATGTTCTGTTGTTCATTAATACGATGACACTCAAATAGACTGTAAATGCCAGGCAGGAAGAGATCTCCACGACGAGAAAAGCAATCTCGGAAGGGCAGAACACTCGCAAAACAAAGGAGCGAGGAAAAGCGGAAGGATCAAACTCAACAAGAGTCAAACTACAATCAACCAGATATTGCCAATCTTATGTCTAGCTCTGGAAAAACTGTCAGAGAACTTGTAAATGATTTGAGTGAAGTTGCCAGTCAGCTTGTGAAAATGATTCCGATATCTGCTGAAACGTCAACAGAAGCAACGGCCTCGATATCAGGACAAGCTGAACAAGAGGTACAGAAGCCGAGGCAAGTACGACAACTAACGCCCTCGCCTGAAAATCAAGGCAAGTATTCAAGGACCCAAGAAGCCGCCTAAGCGATGGATATGTGGAGGAAACTCTGACTAGATATTTTAGGTACTAGAGTTTATTGGTTTGTTTCCCGAGCTATACTAAAATGCCATATCAAAGTCGATAGTGCTTGGTGCCGCTATCCAACGGCCGATATACTGCGTCTTTGAATATTAATATACATATCAAAAGTAACCTTTAATTTAGCATCAGGTTCGCTTTCATATCGGAAAAAGGCAAATCAAATGTTAGGTTTCTATTCATTTCTATCTCAACTAGAAGGTTTGTTTGGAAGCGACGGTGGGGAATTTGACCCAAACAACCCAATGATGTGGATCTATATCATTTCTTTTGCGACTATCCCGATATTCATGATGTATGCGCAAAAGTTCCAGTCACGCATGATTCTTGGAGAAATATCAAAGTCGCTTGTAAAGCTAAAGACGATGAAAGAAGCTGCTCGCAAGGAGGCAGTAGACTATGTCAGAGGCATTGTAAAAACTTCGCCAAACGACCCTGCGACTGGAGTCGACAGATTCTTGGAATATTTCACGATAATGCCTGTAGACCTTGACCCGTCAGGAATAGTTCGCAAGCTGGATCACATCATGAGGGTCAGAGATGAGCGGCTCCGCTCCGAGATCAAAAAATTGTGTGCAGGGGCAAACGATCAAGAAATTTCAAAAGTAGAGAACATGCTTGAGGCGGCTACTGCTCTCAACATGATCTACAAGATAGTGCGACACTTTTACCTTATGGGCAAGCGCACTTCAAGTGTGTTTGTACTAGTGCAGCTTCAGATGGTAATGCCGCTGTTACTTGAAGAAGCCGAGGCTCTGCAAAAGGCAATGTCTGCCTTCAAACGCGGCCAGCCCATAGGTGACGGCATAGGGCCCATGATAGTCGGCAGGATGATGCTCGGGAAGGAGAAAAGATTGGCTGCAAAGGAGACTGTCTATAGCGAAGACGAGTACAAGGGCAGAAAGGTCTACCTGCTCAAGGCCGAAGGTCCAGCCGGGACGGTTGGGAGACCTGGTGAGGCAATAAACAGGCTTGCACGCGATATGGGAATCAGGATCGACGCAATAGTGATGATAGACGCAGCGCTCAAGCTCGAAGGAGAAAGGACAGGGGAA
This sequence comes from Nitrososphaera sp., assembly GCA_036381375.1. Lineage (GTDB taxonomy): Archaea > Thermoproteota > Nitrososphaeria > Nitrososphaerales > Nitrososphaeraceae > Nitrososphaera. The sequence goes on from DASVCY010000192.1 coordinate 13,046, forward strand.
GTTGCGGAGGGCATAGGGGCAGCAATAGGCGGCATCGGCGTAGAAAAGTACCAGATAGAGGAGGTAGCCACACAAATGCAAATACCTGTGTATGCAGTTATCGTAAAACAGTCCGTACAAGACGCAATAACCCTAATGCGCAAAGAAATAGCTGATTCTTTTGACAAAGTAACCGAGACGGTCTATTCAATAATAGAGGACAAGACCCTTGAAGGTCAGACAGTCTTGATTATAGGAGTTGGTAACACAATGGGGGTGGGCCAGTAGTAAAATGCTTTTTAACAAGAAAAAAAAGGAAATCTTGCCTGATATATATTCAGAGGATACTTGCAACTCGTGCGGCGAAAAGACGAAACGCCCGTTTAGGGAAGGAGACTATGTCTACGGCCGGGGCGAGCAGTGCAAAAAGTGCTCTTCTGCCAACACGTTCGTCACGGCGGTTTACGGCGAATACCCTCCCGAAGAAAAGCGCTAGAGCGTTATCACGTTTACAATGGAATCTGTCGGGATTAGCGTGTGCTCTGCCTGTACCACTATTTTCTGTTTGCCCTCGACAAGTATTGGATAAGCATGCACGTTCTTTTTCTTTATCAATACCTCCATCAGTTTCCGCAGGTCCTTTTCGTCATACGTGTCAGTGAGCCAGCGCAGTGCAAACGGCAGAGTCTTGAATCTGCCCCAGATAAGCTCCAAGAGCCCGTCGGCCTCTTTGTCTTTGACCGGCTTTCTTGAGGTTATCCCAAAGATGTTCTTTGTTTTTCCTTCATAGACAACGCCCTGTCCGTCTTTCGTAGTTACGAACGGCTCTATAGCATACGCTTCGTTAGGTTGTAGCGCAAAAGATGATCCGATGGTCCAGATGTTGGGTATCGACTTGCCTGCATGTATGGTATACTGCTGGAGAGAGTGACCGCTTAGGTTCTGGATCGGTCTAAATCCAAATTTTGTTATCGTAGCTTCTATCATCCTGCCAATGTCGCTTGCCTTTGTATTGGCTTTGGCAATTCGTACAGCTTCGCCAAGAGCCGCTTCAGCTGCCCTGACCAGCGCTTCGTACTTTGGATCGTAGCAGACGGTCACAGCAGTGTCGGCAATATAACCGTCGATGTGGACCCCAATGTCTATCTTGAGAACATCACCTTCCTTAACGACCGTGATGTCATTGGGCTCTGCAGTGTAGTGAGCCGCTATCTCGTTGAGACTAGCGTTGACCGGGAATGCCGGCTGCGCATTCATGCTCTTGATCTGGGCTTCAACTGACTCGCAGATTTCAAAGAGGGTTGAGCCCACATGGTACTTTTTGCGGGCATCTTCTCTAACCTTTGCCGCTATCTTGCCGGCCCTTAGATAGCTGTCAAAATTCATCGGTGTGTATTCTTGTTCACGTGTTCATTATATAGAGATTGTGCGGCAGATTGGGTGCAAAGGGTTCTGCGAACCAAGCCAAAACCCAAAATACAATAGCAATTAATTAAAACCGTCATTTCCGTACTTGTCCACAAGCATTTCAAGCTCTAGTGTAGTTATGGGCAGCTGATCATCTTGTTCCCAAAAATCAAACTGGGGGGACATCAGGTAGCCTTTCAGAGACTGCATGTGGCCAAGCCCTAGAACATGCCCGACTTCGTGCACTGCAGAATTTCTGAAAGCATATCCTGGCAGATCTATCTCTGTCTCGCCATCGCCGTGCAGCACCAGGGGGGCAAGATATACCCTTGCATCAAGGTCTCCGCTGCCCTCTCTAAATTTCACTGATGTGTACGCACCTGTCTGATCTGGGTAGTCTGGAAAGTCCTTGTACGTATCATAAATGTAGAACTTGACATCGCAGGATTCCATCCCAGCTTCTGAATTAACATAACGCGCAGTAAAACTCCATACGTCGTGATTATCTGTGTATTCTCGCAAGGCCTGTCTCCACTTTTGCA
>DASVCY010000193.1:0-8698 GCA_036381375.1 Nitrososphaera sp.
GAGGCAAGTCTGATGCAGCTGAGAGATAGGGTCAAGAGCCAGGCAAGTCCGCATGAAGTGATGGAGCCTGCGCATCTTGGCATACATCCTATGCTGATACAACTCTATGGGCTCGTCGCCGCGCCGGAAGAGGGGGCAACAACACACCAGCAGATGGGTGGCCACTAGCGCAACTGAACCGGCTGCGATCGTAGGCTGTGCAAGCTGAAAGCAAATTTACAGCTTCTTAGAATGAGTTACAGTTGTACACAAGAGCGGCAGAAATTAGAAAAAAGAAAAATTAAGAGAGGGCGACTTGCCCTGTCATGTCAGAGGACCAGTCAGACCCAATCTTCACACGGGCATCAAGCGGAACGTTTGAAGTCGCGTCAGACAGCGTGCTGTCTTCTGGGAACACTGCCCGTATCTTCAAAAGCTCTGCCGACCCACCGTCTTCAGGCATGGCTACTGCAAACGCATACATCAGCCGGTTGTTTGCGATGTAGTATGCCTGACCAGCATTTACAGTCATGGTTTCACTATCTAGCGTTATTGAACCGCCAGTTATGTCCAAGTGCAGCACTTTGCCAGTAGATTTCCATGCTGCGAGTTCCAGGGTGATTTGTGCATCACCGTCTAGGGTTAGGGTGTATCTTGTGTCAGCCTCGTACATATCGCTGATGGGTGCATTTTCCGCCATATGCTGCTCATGTATGTGGTCGCCTGTCTCTTCTGCATACATCATCAGTTTCTCAGGTATCATCGAATGGGATTCATGTTCGTCCCCCTCTCCAGTCATCATGTGATCATCCTCTCCAGTCATCATGTGTGCAAGTTCGATGCCGAATGCGGTCATCAAGTTGGGATGAATCCTGGCGTGTATGATTGCCTGGATGTCGCCATTGGTAGCCTTGGCGTCAATCGCATCGACTAGGTCTGGTAGGGCAGAATCAATCTCGAGTACGGCCTGTGAAGCAGATGCAGGGGCCATGGTCTTCAATCCAGTCCAAAGTTCCTGTGCCCTGACCGCCACAGCTCGGGCAGTCTGGTAGTGAGCCATGTTTACGATTTCAACCGGTCCTGTTGTCATGTTGCCACTACTTTCTAACGAATGCTGCATTGTCATGTTGCCACTACTTTCTGACGAATGCTGCATTTCAGTGTGCTCATCGTGTCCCGCTTCATCGTGGTCTTCTCCGTGGGTATGCTCTTCTCCTATTCCCAAGGCTATTTCATAGTGTCCTTCTCCTTGAAATGAGATCGAGGTCAGAAGGTTTGCCAAAACAAGCGCTTGGACAGTGGAGTTGGTCAACTGGTCGGGCTCGACGCGCACTGAGACGGTTTCACCGAGTAGGTCGTTGATGTTCTGTATCTTTGTCTGGACTTGCTGCTCAGTGCTGTTTGCTAGAGTATTATGCAGGTCTTCCATAGCCGCAGGCAGATCTGTTGCAAGCCTCTCATTACGCTCTTCGATCTCTGATAAGGTATCCTCGTCAAGGTATCCCTGTGCATGCTCTGCATGCTGCTCAGCCAGCGTCATGTTTGAGGCAAGGTTGCTCTGCACCAAACCGAGCTCGATCTTGATGTTTTCGACGAGCTCTAGGAACCCGGCGCTTTCGTCACCAGAAAAGGTGTGTGCATAGGACTTTTGTGGTGCAGCAAAAATCGCACCCAGCAACATCATGGCTGCCAGAGCTACTGCTAGAGTACTTCTTTTTTCCATCCTATGAACGGTGGTATATTGTAACTAATTAGTGTTCTAGTACAATTATCGAAATATCGCCTATTTTTGGCACGGCTATCGCTTATTCATTGAACGTACGAGCGTATTTTTCAGTATTCTTGAATCCGCACTATTCAGCATGATCGACTTGTGAGATAGGGCCGTGTTGGCATTTGCTATCCAGAACAATCCTGCATTATGGGACGGCCTCTCCACGAAGGTGAACAAAGCACGTCTTGCGCAGGTTGTCGCCGCAAGCTGGCGTACAACAACAAGCATATGCGTCAAGGTCAAGTAATATCTTCGGCGATTCATATTCTGCCGGCGAGCTTGAGAGTGACGCGGCAGTTCACTCGAAGCATGCCTGACAATAGGATCTTAAGGAGCTGGCGAGTTGCGACTGAGCGTCTCTCTATACTTTGCCAGCGTACCTGAAACCCGCCTTCTATCCGCCACGCTATACCGATACGGACGACAGTGCCGCCCAATAGTAACAACTAGTCCTGATTTCTTGAGTACGTCAAGCTGCGAGCAAATGGTTGAAGGGGCCTTTCCTGTAAATCTCACAATGTCCCTAGAGGTGCAGCGATCGTGCGCCAGAACAAATTCCAGTATCTCTCTCAGCGGTTCTCGCCGCAGGCATTTTAGTATGCGCCATTCTATAGTTGAAAAGTTGGCAGGATAATATCTTGTGATCCTGGCCTCCCTGTCAGCCGCGGCTTTTCTTCTTTTTTGCAGTGAATTTAGGTGATGAGATAGCACTCCGTGCGAAAAACCTGTCAATCTGGACAACTCCTTGTATCTGATACCCGGGTTGGCCTTGATTAGGTTTAGAATGACGACATCCCTTGGTTCGACCAACGCTTGTTGCAAAAAAATAGAGCACTTAAGTAATATGGTACATTTGACGAATGTACTAGATCCACAGGAGGGATATGGGGTCCTGCAAATCCGATGCATGATGGCGCATCTGGCGCGAGCCCGATTGGATGCTGGTGGCCATGTACAATCTCACATGGTTGTCTATGACTCTGTCAGATTGTCCTGATATCTTGTGGGTATGGGGTGTCCAAGAAGGCTGCCTGTCAAGATGGCAGTCGTCGTGCCGCTCTGACAGTCTTGCTAGCATCAATGGTGCCCCGGCAAGCCCAGTGGCGTTCTGAACTCTTTGGTCACACTCAGCCCTTCAGAGGTCGTTACCGTTACCGCCCCCAGCTTTTCAGCGTCAGGTGAAATGGACGCGGTTTCGCCCGGTCCGAGAACATCCAGTGTCTGTATTACATTGCCATCCATCGACACAGTCAGGTTTGTCAGCGCCATCCTGCCCGTGTTTGACAATATTATGCGGCTCCAGCTGCCTGTGTCCCCTGGAGTGTTGATCGGGTCGACTTCTAGACGGTAGTCAGGAACCTCGAATAGTGAACCAAAGCTTCCTCCGGAGGCAGATGGCATGATGAAGAAAATCGTGGCAAAAGCTCCTGCAGTAGCAAGAATTCCCGCGATGGCGAGAGTCCGCCTGTTTGAACCCAGCCGGGAATTCATCGGATAGATCTCCGTCCATCATTTAGGATTCGTTATTTTATAAGGTCTGCTGCGTGATTGCACAAAGATTATGCGAGCCCTGCCCGCGCCCGGATAGTTTCAGCAGGATGGGGCCCGCGGGCAGGACCCGTGCACATGATACGCTCCAGCGCCGATGGAATGCGTCACTTTTGTTGAAGGCCGCACAACAACTTAAAGGGTAGGTCTGCACTGCATTGCAAATTTCAAAGTACCCACTGCGAAGAACAATGATTGAAAAAATACACGTACATTCCTATTGTGCGGAAGAGAATAACAGCGAATAGTGAAGTCATGCTACTGCTTTGCGCAAACCGGAAGGCGCATTTCAGGTATTATTAGCTTCGGAGGTTCTTCCTGCAGGTTAGGAGCGCGAACAGGATCTGGGCCGGCATTGCAATTCTCAAGAAGCGCCGTCCTCAATTATCAAAGTCGACAGGTCATTTGTAAGCCGGAGGCCCGGAGGAACCCGTGTAACCTAATAAGCAAGCACTCATTACCATTCCTGCATGTCCCGCAACACCAGGATTACCTTCTATGGTGGAATTAAAGAGATAGGCGGTAACAAGTTCTTGATTGAAGACAAAGGCACCCGGGTCTTCCTTGACTTTGGCATGCAGATGAGCAAAGCCAACAGCTATTTCTCTGAATTCCTCCAGCCTAGAACCCTGAGCGGGATTGGCGACCTGCTGGAATTCAGACTGCTCCCTAACCTTCAGGGGCTCTACCGTCGCGATTATACTCGCCACACCAACTTTGGAGACGACAAGAAAGAGACTGCGTTTGATGCGGTACTGCTAACGCATGCGCACATAGACCATGCCGCTTATATCCACTACCTGCGGCCGGACATTCCGATCTACTGCACCGAGGCCACCAAGCTTGTCATGCAGGTATTCCAGGACACTGGAAGCGGCGATGAATACATCACATACAAGGAAAGTTTCAAGCTCTATGACAACAAGGATGGTGCAAAGAGCAGGGCCAGAGATGACAAGCACCGCGAGGTGCTGGACCGCCCGATAAGGATCATAGAGAACGCCAAAAGGTTCAGCATCGATTCAATCGAGGTCGAGCCGCTAGCGGTAGACCACTCTATACCCGGTGTCAGCGGGTTTATCCTTCATACCTCCAAGGGCTCGCTGGGATACACGGCAGACCTGCGCTATCACGGGAGAAGGGCGCCAGACACTGAAAGATTTGTTGAAAGGTGCGGCGAGTCTGAACTGGACTACCTGCTGTGCGAGGGCACCAGGATACACGAGACTCATTCAAAGACCGAATTTGAAGTGGAGCAGGACGTAAAGAGAATAGTCAATCAAACGAAAAGACTGGTCGTGTGCAATTATCCCACCCGGGATCTTGACAGGCTGCTTTCCTTCTACAATGCGGCAAAAGAGTCAGGGAGGGACCTGGTAATAGACCTAAAGCAGGCATACCTTCTAAAGCTCTTTCAGACGTCGGAAAAGTGGAAAAAGATCTATCCCCGGCCTGACGACAAGAGAATCAAGATCTTTCTACCGAGAAAGGGATGGGGGCTCATTGACAGGGACAGGTCTGTCTGGACCGATAAGCAGATCCTGGAAGATTACGATAAATGGGAAAGGGAATTTGTGGACTACAAAAATGCTGTCAACTACACGGACGTAAAGGCAAAGCAAGGAAACCTGATATTTTACTGCAACGATTTTCAGCTCCTCAATCTGGTTGACATCAGACCGGAAATAGGGTCCAGCTACATCCGGTCATCCACCGAGCCATTTGACGACGAAATGAGGCTGGATGAAGAAAGGATCAAGCGGTGGATGGTACATCTGAAATTGATTTCAAGCGAGGGCCAGTGGAACCATACCCATGTTTCGGGGCACGGGGATGGAAACCAGATAAAGAAGGTTATCGCGGAAACGCAATCAAAGAGCCTGGTCCCTATCCACACTGTCCACGAGGAATATCATCAGAAGTGGCATCCCAACGTTGTAAAGGTAGCAGCAGAGAACGGCTCGATATCATTGTGAAGCGTCAATCGGGGAGCCTGGTGGAGAAGGTCCTGCCCTTGCTCAAACTAGCGGCGGAGGTCACGGATAAATACAAGAGAATTGCAGTGTCCGGAGCTCCGCTCAGTATGTCATAGCACCTGATTCTGATCTCGTGATAGATGTGTCTGACATGAGACCCTCAAGGTCAGAAGACCCTTCTTTTAGGATGGGGTCCGAAGAGGAAAGATGAAAAACTGCACTGAACGCGCCACTAATAGAACCTGCTTACACAAAATTCTTATTCTCAATTACCAAATATGGTGTATGTGGTTCATTTTACCCCCGTTTGGGGCACAGATAGGCGTCATTGCTTTGACTGCATTACTGGTTCTTCCGGCAGGCAACCCCGGCTTCTTATCAAAAGCAAACGGAGAGGAGCAAGGCGCGGCTGCGAGCGATATGCAACAGCAGCAGTTCTGCGGCCGCCCGTTGGGCGAATTTGCTAGCATAATCAGAGGCACTTCAAATGGCGATGTACTTGTAGGGACTGGCAAAGCGGATTTGGTATTGGGATTCGAGGGGGATGACCAGATAATGGGAAATGGAGGGGATGACTGCCTGATTGGCGGAGAGGGTGATGATCAGCTCATTGGCAATGAAGGCAACGACATGATATTTGGTGGACCTGGAATCGATGACATGTCTGGTGGGCCGGGAGACGACACGATGTTTGGCGAGGTTGGAAGTGACGTTATCTATGGTAACGATGGAAATGACCGCATATCCGGTGGTGAAAATAACGACTTGGTGTACGGTGGACCCGGCAACGACCGGATTGAAGGCCAATCTGGAAATGACACTCTGTATGGTCACGACGGCGATGATATCCTGAATGGAGGCGCGGATGACGACGAATGCTTTGACCAGGTCGGATCTAATATGCTGGCTAATTGCGAAAACCCTTGAACCAAAATGAAATGATGTTGACAGCATCGGAGCTGGGGACATCGATAACCGGCGCACTTGAAAAGGTAACAATACAGTGAACTAGGTCAAGACCCTCAACTCTGTACATTACTGCCTTGGAAATCTACGCCTGTTCCGGTTCTACGTCTCCGATATCTGAGTGCGAACGGTTGTTGACACATACACACAGCCGACTTGAAGGGCATGCTCATTCTGCTCTCTAACAGGCTGAGGTTTGGTTCCTCTTCTTCTGGAAGGACCTTTACTTTCAGCATAGGATGTTCCCGGATGAACTTTTTCATGTTCGCAGTCTTGTGATATGGTGTGTGGCCTACAGAGTATGATCTTTCTGGCTCTCCGCACCTTCTGGCGGCGTGTGTACTGCATGACATTGGATGTGTGTGGAGCTTGAACTCCTGCTCCACGTATTTACATAGGTGTTCAAGATTCAAACGAGTTTCCGTTCTCTGGCCAGAACAGGGCGTGACAAACGTGGTACGCCTTGCGTTCCAGCGCAGCGCCATGTGATCCTTTTCCGATGTCCCTTCTAGGTCAGTACCTTAGTGCGGGGTCTTGGTGCAGACCATGTTTATGTACGAGTGACACGGATATTTGCAACTATATGTCCACGTGGCATACACGCAAGTGGTACCAGCAGAACTTTGGCGTGGACCCATTGAAACTGCAGCTGCCATACAAAGAGGTGCTAAATCCCTACTACCGCCGAAGTGCCTCCCCGATGAAACTCTGGGACGAGCAGGTAGTCTTGCCATACAGGGACCAGCGCGGCATAGAAGAGTATGCCCGGCGTTCAGAGCGCGGAAAGAAGGCTGCCGCAACTCGCAAGAAAAACCTCGTGGAATTGTTTTCATTTTTCAAACAGAAGGACGGTCGCGTACGAGAAATACTCGAGCAGCTGTGGCAAATACACAATTCTATCCATGAGCTCCATGAGAAAAAAGCCGAATGCAGAGAACAAGACGGCGATCCTGAACTGTATTTTGAATTCGGTATAGAACATTGCAGAAACTGTGAACAATGGTCACGTACACAGGATAGGTTGCGCGACGAGCACGAAGAGCTATTCTCCGAGCTGGAGGAGATAACCGGCATGGAAAAGCAGTCGATTCAACTTGCTCGCAGGTATTTGAGAGAGCAGGCTGGCGGAGCGGCAGGAGGGAATCTATGCATGACAATTGCTACATCGACAACCACCACTACCACAGCGGCGGCTGCAGAAGAAAAGGAAAATGAGTAAAGCCAGTCCGCCAGCAACAAGCAAGGCGGAGTTGGAAGTCACTGCAATTGCAACGTGGTCACAAAGCTAAACGGCAGGATAGAGAAAGTATGCAGAACCAACATTCACCGTCATCGTTGGCATAGTAATTACTTACCTAACCATCAAAAAAAGAAGAAAAGAGTATGCGAGCAAATAGTAACTAATAGCTGGTGTAGCCTGGCGGGAGCAGAAAGAGAAGAATAACCCCCTCTTTGACCTGAGATGAGCAGCACAGCAGTCCTGGGAGAGGCGATCGGTTCAGCAGACATGGCATCGGTCAGGATCAGGTTGTGGCTGGTACTGGAGCCTCTTTGGGACAAGGCAAGACGACGTATGCATATCGATGGGTAGCACGGGATAACCGACGTCAGCATCAGGGTCAGCGCAGCAGCTGATATGGCTGCTAGTCGCAGTGGCTAGTGTCTCGGGGATTGCAAGCCCGCAAGTGTGGGTGGGGAAGGGGGAAGGAGGAGGTAATTGCGGGCATCTGCGCGTCAAATATCACAAGCTATTACTCTTGGCCTACTATTTTGGATCGACTTTCTTGGCAGCAGAAAAACTACTCGGTCACTCTTGCATTCGCTGTAGTGATTGTCGATAGCGGCTGTGCGGGCACCCTCTGCAGCCCGTCCTGCGCGAATATCCTGACTGTGTAGTTGCCTGGTGCTTCAGCGGTCAACGAGGTAGTTACATCAGTCATGGCGCCGCTTTCAATGTTGCCTTCCTGCCGTCCAATGAGCACACTGCTCCATGCTCGTTGGTTATCTGTACAGTCGCTATTGGTTGTTGTTGTTGCTGCTGCTGTTGTTGTTGTGGTAGATTGTAACGACGCGCTTGCCACCGCTAACGCTACCGCTGCTGCTTCCAGAGGTCTGATCAGGTACTGGCTTGATTGTTATCGACACCTCCACCGGAGCGCTGTTGTCCGTGCCGTCATTTACCAGAAACGTAAAGCTGTCTGTGCCAAAAAAGTTGGCCTTTGGAGTATAAGTCATCTCTGCAGAGGTGGAGGTGTTTGCGCCTGTGGCGACAAGGGTGCCGTATGAAGGCGGCGTGACCACAAAGAACGTCAGGGCGCTGCCCTCGACAGGGTCGCTTCCGGTGAGCGTAAACGTCACGTCCTCGTCTTAGTCTACTGTGACACTCTGCGGGTCTGCTACCGGCAGGTCGTTCACCTCGTTTACCGTGATGGTGACTGTGGCTGGTGCGGTGCTG
>DASVCY010000194.1:0-4357 GCA_036381375.1 Nitrososphaera sp.
CCCAGTCAATGTCTATGAATGGCTGCAGACTCCTGGGCACCCTGCTTCTGAGAAGAAAGCCTTCATGATACGGGAGAAGGACTGCATATTCTGCATGGCATGCGAGAATGTGTGTCCTCCGCAAGCTATAAAGATATTCAAGAAAGGCTAGTCAGAAGTTATAAATACAAAGAACCATATCAATCGTCCCGAGAGCTGATACTTTGTACGGTCCAGGTCCATTCCTCTACGTTATTTTCTTGATGATTGGCTGGATCCTGATGATATACACGATCAACTTTTACTATCTTGCTTACCGGTCCACAAATAATTCAAAGCACACAAAAAAGATGCGCCAGAAATTAGAGCTTCCTGCCGCACTTCCGATGATTACAATACAGCTGCCGCTATACAACGAGAAGTACGTGGCAAGGCGTCTGATAGATGCAGTCTGCAAGATGGACTATCCAAGAGATAAGATGCATATACAGGTGTTGGATGACTCTGACGATGACACCGTCGACCTGATAAAGTCTATCGTCGACGATTACAGGTTCAAGGGCTTTGATATTGTGCATATGCACCGCACAGACAGGTCGGGCTACAAGGCCGGCGCACTCAAGGCCGGCATGAAGCACGCCAAGGGTGAATTTGTAGCGATATTTGACGCCGACTTTATCCCGCCGCCGTGGTTTCTGAAAAAGGCAGTCGCCCAGTTTTTTGCAGACCCCAAGATCGGCCTTGTGCAGTGCAAGTGGGGGCACGTGAATGAGAACTACTCGACGCTAACAGAGGCGCAGGCCGTGTCGCTAGACTTGCACTTTTTGATTGAACAAAAGGCAAAGAGTATGACCCATCTCTACATGAATTTTAACGGGACCGCAGGCATGTGGAGAATCTCCTGCATCAACGACGCAGGCGGTTGGCACACCACCACACTGGTAGAAGACCTCGACTTGAGCTACCGTGCCCAAATGAAGGGTTGGAAGTGCCTCTTTCTGGAAGGCGTCGAGGTAGACGCCGAGCTGCCAGTGCAAATGAACGCTGCCAAGCGCCAGCAGTTCCGCTGGGCGAAGGGTGGCATACAGGTGGCGCTGAAACTGCTGAGCGACATCATGATCAGCAGAAAGGTGCCGGTAGACACCAAGTTCCAGGCATTCGTCCAGCTCACAAGACACATAGTCAATCCGCTCGTGCTTGCGCAGTTCTTGATATTTCCTATGCTTCTTGCAATGGATTACAAGTTGTACACTGTGGGGTGGGCGCCGCTGATCTCGCTTGTCATGTTTATCATGATGGGTCCGGGCGGCTACCTGATTGTTATCAACAAGACATGGGACAACAATCCCGCAAAACTTCGTGAAAAGGCGCGCCAGTTCTTTTTCCTGATGTTCTTTGCCTCGGGGATTGCGGTCAACAACACCGTGGCAGTATTTGATGCACTATTTGGCAAAAAGAACGAGTTCCTGCGCACACCCAAATTTGGCATCGTCAAGAGAAATGATGACTGGAGGAACAAAGCGTACGTACTGCCATTTACAAAGACCACGCTCTTGGAGATATTCTTTGCAATCTATGGAAGTATGGGCATATTTATTGCCATATCATCAGGCAATGCCGTATTTGCGCCAATGCTGATTGTTCCGACAATAGGGTTCATTTATGTAGCTTACCTCAGTATCATGCACTCAACATTCAGAAGGAAAAGGGCGAAGAAAGAACCACAAGGTGACCGTGCGTACGCGCCGGCAATTACCACCGGTAGTCATTCGGTTGCCAGTGGCGACTCTACCATAACTACAACAGGTGTGGCCCGGACGCAGAGTATAAATCAGCATGCTGCGCTAGCCGGAATAATCGCATTTTTGGTACTGGGTGCCGGACTTGCGTATTATGGCTACCAGTCAACGATGTATCCAATTAATCAGGCGGTTGGTTTTATGGCGAGGGCCCAGAGTGCGCAGACTCCGGAGCAGCTTGCAGAGTATGTCGAGATTACAAAGGGGTTGATACCTGTCAGCGGCAACCCTGCCTGGTTCTTTTCTACCGCCAGAACTGATTTTGCATACATTCAGAGAAATCTAGACAGCATGCTTGAGCGTGCTGAGCAGGCCTCTGCCATGCCGCGCCATAGTGAGCAGTACAACATGGCCATGAACGACATGCATCAGTCGATTGAGATAATAAAGCTGGACCTCCTTGAGACGGTACCGTACATGTACATCAGCCTAACCAACATCGCCATGGCTGGTGTATGGGTGGCCGCCGTAATCGCTATCTTTGCGGTCATGAGGCGGGCAAAGCCTAAAGTGCAGTTAACAGTTCGAGGTCAGATACCCTAGTGCTTTCATCATAATGCAGCCTTGAGTGATCATCATCCCGTGAGAAATGCTCCAACTTTGCAATATTAACCCTTTGGGTAATGACTTGGTGCAAAGAAATTTACTAAAATCACTGCTGGTTATCACTTCAGTGTTTAAATAACAATTTTGGCCGTTTACCTCATGACCGCGGAGGAAAAACTGGTCAAAAGAGTCCTTTCTGCGGGGTCGGCCGGAATCAAGAAGACCGATCTGCGCAAGGAACTAGGCGACATTGATGCCGCGCTGGAGAAGGCCGTAACAGCAGGCGAGGTTTTCGTGGAAAAGAGATCCACTGCTTACTATTGCTTCCACAAGGCTCACTATGTGCAGAGTCTGCTCAATTCTGACCCAAAATTCAAGTTGACATACGACATGATACACTCATTACAGGAGTCAGTAAGCAATTCCAACAAAGAACTTGCTCGCACGGTCGAAACACTTGCAAACAACATTTCCAACCTTGCGAGGTTTGTGCTTGAGATAAAGAACGACCAGCAGTCGTCACTGCGCCAGCAATTGAATGCGACCGGTGCCTCCTCTATAACTACCACTGCTTCCACTCCACATAGGACAATGAGCGTTCACGATTTCAAAGAAGAGTTTGATGTTGCGCTGGCCAACTCTGGCTCCTCTATAGGATGGGTCGAGCTGGCAAAGCTCAGAAACGAGCTCTGTGACAGATGCAATATAACTGCTGACGAATTCTACCGCCTTGTCGGTGAGCTTACAAGCATGCATCAGGACAGGTACGAGCTTTCCACCGGTGGCGAAGAAGGTGTCATGGTAAGAGGATTGCTACACGGACTTGTGAGGTGCATCTAATACACAATGTATCCATACAAGCTGGACCGTAACCCATACCCGAGCAGCCCGACTCCTACGCTCATAGACGCCCAGATACTTGGAGGCAAGCGCCATAGGGACGCAAAGGCCGCACTTGTTTCATGTGTTTCAGACCTCTACTCAAAGGTGAGCAGCGGGTCTGCTACGGACAAGGACTTCCGGCTTGTTACGGTTATACAGGATGTAGGGTCTGGCAAGACACACCTTGCCCTTCACATAAAGGGGTTAAAAGAGGTCTCTGATAGCGCTGTGACTTCGTACGTGGACCTCTCGCAGATTTCGCCGCGCACAATGCACAGCTTGTACAGCGCGATGCTCGCAGGATTTACTGATGAATACGCTACTAAGCTCAGGCAGGTTGTTGTCAAGTATCTGCAGGAAAAGGCTGAGCACAACATCGGGAGCGCGAAAAGGATATTCAACTATGGTTTTATCGACTCGCTCACCGGCAAAAAGATCGCAGACAAGGCTGCGCAATTGCTGCGGAACGAACTGGTTCCAAACTATTCTGCGCTCGACGAAACGTTGGCAAAGGAATTCTCGCCGGTGGAAATTGCGATATTAAAGCTAATCATCGAGGGCAAGTTCAGGGCTGACGCACAGAATGTCGCGACGCTTGAAGACATTATCGCCAGCCTAGCCGCGCTAGCAAACCTGAATTTAAAATTCCTCAGTAGGATGACCATCTTTCAGATAGACGAGTTTGATGCAGACAAAGAGTCTGTCGAGTTTGTCAAGGCGGTCATCAATGCACACCTGCCATCAACAGCACTGATGCTGATATTCACCCCATCTTCGTACGAGGACATACGCAAGTCCAATGTCTCCGTCTTTGACAGGCTGGAAAAAGCTAACTACAAGATAGACATCGCCGGCTCTAATACACTCGAAGAGATACTGGACATTGTGCTTGAATACATCCGCCACCACGATGCGACAAAGACCTTCACAGAGGAACAGGAGCGCGAGCTCGCTGCCAAAGTAAAAGTGATCTATGATGAGTTCCCGGATTTTCGCAACGTGCGCTCCATGCTCAACATAATGTACCATGCTACAGAAAATGCAGCTAAGCGAAGCATCGACATCATAGATGAGCAAGCGATAGACGACACGATAAAGAACGTCTACCCTGGGCTTCGAATAAGGGGCAGCGTGATGGACGTTCCGATATC
>DASVCY010000195.1:0-4327 GCA_036381375.1 Nitrososphaera sp.
TTCAAGCATGCGAACGAATTAGCGACGGTTAGTTGCGAGAGGATCTTTGGAACACATCCAGAATTTTCCGTCTCTTGCCATAAAGGCGGTGAGGTTGGATTCTATTGATACATCCCTGAACCCTGTCAAGTCAATTCAAAGGGCCCCTGTCCCGAATCAGCGGGGCTAGCTGACCTTTGAGGTCTGCACGGGACAGAGGGCCGCTCAAATTCTGTGTGATTAAAGGGCGATGTGGAATATTAAATCGTGACTTAACCTTGTTAATCGATCACAGGTTATATGGAGGCGCTCTATCTACCATGGTATAAGCGCAAATGTCGGGGACACCAAGCTCGTACAGGGATAGGATATACATCGTCAAAGATGTGATCTTGAAGCTCGTTGAATATGGGGAGCTTAACCAGACTGCGCTTATGAGCTTTTGTGGGCTTAATCTGAAAAAGCACAAACCAATACTGGATGACCTTGAGGAAAATGGTCTCGTATCAAGAGTCGAAAAAACGGTTGGAAAAAGAACCGTTGCTATCTACAGGCCCACGCAAAGAGGTATTGATTTTTCACGCAACATCTTGGAGCCTTATGAAAAGATGTTCCCCCGTAGAAAACAGCCCGTGCGGAAGAAAGAAACAGAATCTCCGGAGACAGGGAACAATAACAGCAGCAAGCACCTGATGCAACTACTCTTGCTGGTCTGATAACCCAAACTGTGAAGCAATCTTTTTGTCCATATCCTCTTTCTCTTTAGTGTACTCGTCATATTTGACCTTCCAATTGCTCATGGAACGATATTGCCTGATGCCTGTTCCAAGCCATATCCCGGATATGAAAATTACAGCTGCCAGCATAATACTCAGTATGAGGCCAAATTCGTTCTCTGTTTCAAGGATTGCATAAAACGTAGGATGCAGGACAAGATAGATGGAAACTGCGATGGCAAGGGGCGCAAGGACAATGGCCGAGACAGACATCCCGAGCATTATCCTGCGCAATTGCTGTATTTGATCAATGAAGCTGTCTAACAGCTCTAGGATGTTGCCACGCGAAGCAGAGAATGACGGCTCATCAACAGAGTCATTGTTATTGTTACTCATGAACTCCTATTCATGCTCCCTTTCACTCTACTACTGTTATCGTTCCATTCATACCCGGATGGATGGTACAATAATATTCAAACGTACCAGCTTTGTCCGCTAGAAAAGTTATTGTCTGGCTTTCAGAAGGTCCCAGGGTTTTTGTATGGACGTTGAACTCATCTAGGTTGAAATTATGGTTGGCTTTGGTAGCGTAGTCCTCGTTTATTATGTGAAACGTTTCTAGACCGCCCTTGCTAAACGTGTATTCCGGGTTTATGACATTGCCGCCTGAACCTCTCAAGCCCTTGACCTTTGCAGAGGCCACACTGAGCCAATGATAACCAGTGGTAGGAGAATATGTGGCCTTGATAAAGTGGTTAGAAGGCACACCAAGAACAGGAACTGTTCCATTGACTGGGACCATAGAGCTATACCCGAAATAGCCGACGATGCTGACAACTGCAGCAATGATCCCGTAAATAATAATCCGTTTTCTAACGATTCCGGAACGGGATTGCTGCTGATAGTACCGGCGCTTCTTGTTCATGCTGTCTTCGTAGCAGATATTTTCGAAACCAGCTATTTAGGTGATGATTAACATTGTTAATCCTTCTTACATCCATAATCAATCCCCTTGATGTTTCATAAGAATTGTGTTATACGAGCTAAGGAAATCTGGCCAACTTTGACCATGACGTCAACGCTTAGAGCATGCTTGAACCTGTATTTTTTTATCAGGAGCCAAAGGCATCTCCTCTAGGGCGCAACTATGACAGCAGGGACATTCGTTCAGATGAAAATATTTCGAAAATATTATTGATACGCACCAAAAACATGAATTGCATATAAGAAATCGCTTTTCGTTCATGTGACTCTATGTGATTATTTCGCTAATTAAGATGGATTAACCATGTTAATTGATGTAGAAGTGTCCTGCCGGCCTCAATAGATCAGCTCAATGCACTGCTCCTGCGCTCATCATTACTGGCGAAAATGTCGTATTACTCGACGAAGGTGAGGCTTGTGCTCGCAGGCTAATGCAGACGCAGTCCAGCTGATCGCAACCCTGTATCTTGGGACCATTCGAGACTTTACGATGCCGGATGCTATAGCTGATACGCCAGCTGTGGTCAGAGCTCTCGATCAACCTTCTGGATCGCTAAAAAAAGAGTTGCTGTTGCTATCGACCTGATAAATGGAAGCTGCAATAGGAAAAATTTCTACATTAATGATAATACATTATTGGCGTTTTCTTCCCCTTGCTGTATAAGCTCAGTCACAGTCTTGACGGAAAAATCTGCATTCTTTAGTGGGTGTGGAGAGTCCATTTCGGTCCTGACTATTCTGTTTACGGACAGTATTTCTGCTCCTCCGGCTTCTACAAGCTCAGCGTAGTCTTCCCTTATGAGTGCAATTTCTCCGGGAGTTAACTTGGACATGTTTGTGTGCTTTTCAAAAATGTCGTAAATGTGCTCGACAAGTTCTATCATTCTGGTCATGCGCTTAGCCGTTTGAATGTCGTGGGAGGTCTTGTCGCTGAAGGTTATGTCCCTTGCTCTGTCTGACACTTCGATTCTGTTCTGTGGAAGCCTTTCCCTTATACGAGGATAGTTTTCCACGATGTATACATGTTTGTCGTTTCTTGGAGATGCCTCGATTACCTCGCGCAGCGGAGTATTGTCCATCAAAGCTCCATCCCACCCATAGACCTCCCGGTCTATCTCTATCCAAGGAAATCCATAGTTTGGATACGCGGTGCTAGCCAGAATGTGGCTAGCGTTTATCTTTGTCTCGTGGCTATCGTAAATGAGGTGCTTTGACGTGAGCACATCGACGCATGTGAGTATCAGCCTTGTCTGGTCGCCGCCTTCAGACTGCCGCTGTGGGGACAGCCTGTCAAAATCCACATATTTTTCAAGCGTCCTGCCAAGGGGAGTATGATCATACAGAAATGTCCATCCCGGTGGGGTCATGGCAAGGCCGTCGTCTACAGACAACCCATTTGATGCTCCAAAGAATTGGGTCCACGACCACATTCTTGGAACAAACATCTTTGGTACCCCGAATAGCCCTGCATTGATGGCAGCTGCGGGGACGTTCTTCCAAGTAAACCACCCTGTGGCAAAGTCATACTGGGGCAGGACAACATCAGGTATTATGTTATAACTGCTCTCTGCCAACTCGAGCCAGAAATCTTCCAAGTCCTTTTCTGGATGTCCACTCTTACTCCCCGCGATTATAGCAGCATTTACGGCGCCTATGGAAGTGCCCGCAACAATATCAAATCTCTTTCCTTGTCTTGCCAGAGATTTGAAGACGCCACATCCAAATGCGCCAAGCGAGCCTCCTCCTTGCAGCACAAGCACGTTCTCAACAGTTCTTGAACGGCGATGACGCGGGTGGCAATCGCGCTTTAGATAATAATTGTAGTGACTGCTGTGAGCATCTTTATTGGATGCGCATGAAGGACGGATATCAGCCTTGCTTTGTTGCTGCATTTTTTCTTCGAAACTTGAGGGAGAAGAAATGTCCATTTTCGGATCGCATTCTGTGTATGAGCAACATTTGTTTTCTACTTTGTCTCGACCTTCTTTTGCCATCTAGTGGAAGTAGTAAGTACCATCTTGGGGCGCGGCGTGGGGATGCTCTCCCGGGGTCAGATGCGGCTTGGCATCAGCCGGTACTTTCGGACGACCTTTTTCCCTTCCTCCTTTCGCTTGCCAAAGGTCTGCTCACGGGCTCGGAGCCGGTTCATGCGAAGCCGCGAAATCCTGTCTTCCGGCCTAACAAGGTCTATCGTTATTCTGGACAGCGTTTTGAAGGTGAACACCAGCCCCTGTCCGGGGTCGATTCTGATCCTGTCTGGGACAATCTGATTCGCCGCAGTGCACTCTACTCTCACCGGCGCAGCATTCATCTGCGTCTTGCCCGGCTCCGGATAGTTCACCACAAGCTCCGCCTTTGCGTTGTTGAGCGTGTTTGTGACCGAATAGGTGCCCGGCCTGATGACTGTGACAGACAGCATGTCGGCATCTCTGAGCTCGCGGCTATCAAACACACCTATCTGTGAACCGTCCTTTCCGTGCTTGCCGACCTGGATGACATATCCGCCAATCCCTGCAGAGACGTAAAACACGGCATACCCTCCTGCATTCAAGACAAAGCGGTCGGGCATTGTATTCTTCAGATCGATTCTGACCTGTCCGGGTTGGCTGGGAGGAGTCTGTGCCCTTGCAGCAACCTGCGCGGCAGGA
>DASVCY010000196.1:0-3074 GCA_036381375.1 Nitrososphaera sp.
CGTCATCCTATTACACAGTCAAGGTGCTTGTCTGGTCGAGCATGGAGAGCAATCCCGCAGCGCTGGCCGTGCCGTACCATACAGCGATAAGCATCATTTAGTAGCTTCCTTTTTTCTGTATGAACGCGCTGGAAAGGAAATAAGCAACTTGAACCCGCAAGCGTCTAAAAAATCACGCGTGGATTGAGACAATAATATATTATCACGCCACAACACGGTGCAAGTCTGAAAGATTATGCTGGCACGCCAGGAAATGCCTCATCGTTCCTGAAAATTGAGCGGCCATCAATTTTCGTGCTCGATTGCTTTAGAATCCTGTTGTGGGCGTTGGACTGCAGAGTGTGACTCGGCCCACCCCTAACCAGTAGATCAAAATCTTGTCATTCTGCAAAATCCCTCTCCGTTTCTGATCAGATGTATGTACGATAATAATTCTGGTGCCGGGCAAGCAAGCACCTTGAGAAGGCGGAGGAGTGGCGGTCAAAAGGCGGGCTTTCATCTACCCATATCCTTCACCCCCTAGAGGCGAGCATCGCTGCCATCTTTTCTTGTGGTGCCTGTATACGGGCAGGGAAGGCTATTGAAGAATCATCGCATATCACCAGCAAAATTTCTTGACTACTGTAAATGGTGTGGGATTCCTCTGTGATCACTTTTCCCTTCTGCGATCTCCAGAGGTCCGGCGATTAACAAGGCAGAGTCCTTTTCCAAGTGGCTTGCCTTATGATTCTTCTTTCTTTACTACCACCATCATCACCTGCTTTTTTTTCTCCACCGCAGTAGCAGATGATGATGACATTGCTGTTGTTGTGCTCTTCTTGCTCTGCATCTTCTCCCGCAGCTTGTTCTTGTATTTCAGATTGCGAGGTTTTGTTCTTAGCCTATACCCACAACACGGACACCAGAGGTCATTCCAGTTGATGAAGATCTCGCATATCTGGCAGCGCTTCTGTCCTGTAGAATACCTGCCTGCGCCAGTTGGTTTTGGTGCCCTATGACGGATGCAAATGCCTTTACATGTCAATTTTGGATCTTCCCCCTAAAGAATTTGCACATTAGCTATGGGGGATTTACTAATTATTATATTAACTTTTATGAAATTTTTTGTCTTACATTCCTCAGTGTGGGCACGAGCAGAGATTGTCTACTTACCTGCCTGACCAATTAGAATATTGCTGGTTCGTGTCAAAAAGAGTCGAGAGATATAGGGGAGGGTCGGAGGATCAAAGTGAGTATGGTCTGGATTATCACCGCATTAGATACTATTTGTTGGCGATATGGGGTGTTGAAGGCAGCCCCCTGGAAATGCCGATTCCTGAAGGAACACACTTTAATCCTCCCTCGCATGCGAGAGAGAGCTGACTAACCCCATATCGCTAGGATCGAGGAGCTACCTTCTTTAGCCAGACGCCTCAAAAAAAGTGTAGATTAACATTTGAATTTTTGTCATAGCTGCTCTTGACTTTTCAAAACTGCCGCTTAGTACGATTCGTACTACTACTACAGAACCGTTCTGATTTCTCTACCGAGCAGTGAGTAGTCGACTGGATAGAATAGTATCAGGAGTTGTGCAGCAAAAGAGAGAAAAGTTGTGGACTGCAAAAAAGTGCAGTCTATGATACAGAGATGTTGTTGACAGTCACTTCAGACAGCGGCTGTGGAGTTGTGCTGATGCCGTCCCACACAAAGATCTTGATCGTATAGTCGCCTGCGATTTCCGGAATCCATACTGTGGATACTTCGGCTGTGTCTCCACTTGATAGCGTGCCCTGCTGCCACGCGATATCGGTGACCATGTCGTTCTCGTCTATTACCTGGATGATAAAGGCATAGTCCTGTTCCTCGTCGTGGTTGTTGGTGAATTCGCCGGCGATGCTCACCTGCTGGCCGACTTGGGCTTCGTCTATTTCAAGGCCGGCCGCGTTGAGGAACGCCAAGCTCTCTATCAGGATCGTACCAAATGGACGACCTGGTGGGACTGATGCTTCGCCGTTCCATATTATTATAACTGGCGGCCTTGGGCCATCTCTGTTATTCCTTCTTCTGCGGTCGTCGTCATTGTCTTCATCGTCGTCATCTCCTCCTCCGCCACCAATGTCGACCGTGCTGACTGTAAAGTCTGCCTCTGCATCGTCGATCACCTCTAGGTCGTCTATCTGGTCGCTGACGCGCAGGAGGAACGTAGCAGTGACAGACCAGCCGCCAGCAGTGTCGGCAGTAATGCTATCCGATGCAGTTCCGGCTACCAGGGGCACTTCGGTGGATTCCACAAGGTTGCTGCCGCCGTCAAACCACTCAAACAGCACAGCGACTGCCGCCTGATCGTTTGTCGATGCCGTTGCCTCTATAGAGTCTCCAACCTCTATTGCTGGAGCATCGGTCTCTACCTCGTATGTTAGCGTTGCTCCATCGGGCAGCAGGTACAAGTTCACTCCCGATTGTGGCGGCGGCACCAGCAGGTCGCCTGATTCAAAGTCGTCGTAGCCTGTAGCTGATGCAGTCACCCTGTATGTGCCGGATGGTACGAGCCATGTGTATTCGCCGTCTGCGTCAGTGGTTATCGGGTTTATGTCCGGCGAGATAACTCCGCCGCCCGTGGCAACTGGTGTGAACAGCCCGGGTGCCTGCTCTTCAAGGAGCGTAACTTCGGCCCCGTCTATCGGGTCGCCGGTTATCCTGTCAAAGACAGTGCCTGATGGGTCAATTAGTATCACGTCTCCTTCCTGGGTGGCCTCTGGCGTCCCGTCTGCAGGCAGCGCGTCAACCTCCACGACTATGCGGACTGATGTTCCAGAGAATGGACCGGGGATCGTGCCGGTATAGATGTTGCTTCCACTGTGAGTCATTGTTGTAGTCCTCTCGGTGCCATCGTCCAGTACCGCCTTCATGGTAACCACGACTTCGGTTGGCCCAAGCGTGAGGTTAGCAAAAGTACCTGTCAGATCCTTGGCAAGCGTTATGTTGCTTCTGCTCTTTATCTCGGGCACGCCATCAGAGTCAGAGTCGACGGCGGATTCTATGGTCATGTCTGCAGGCATCGATACGAGTTCCTTGTTCTCAAACAGGAGTTCCAC
>DASVCY010000197.1:0-4116 GCA_036381375.1 Nitrososphaera sp.
AAAATCCGTCGATGATTTCAACTCAGTCATGCATCGCCATTATTGAAAATGTGAATATCAATATGGTAAGGTACTCGGTCATACTCTTGTTCGCAATTATTTGCTTTGGAACAGCACTAATATCGCCACTCGCAATAAACAAAATCAAATTCTTGTAGATGGACATAGCTAATGATTAACTGTTGTACTTACACACATAGGTAACAGATTCGATTACCGACATGGGTAACACTTCCGGCTAGGAAGTGTCATCAGAAATAGAAGAGATAAGATTCAACCTCATTCACGAACACGAACGTACTGGAGAAAGCATCACCAACATCTGCAGAAAGTACGGCGTATCCCGAAAGTCGTACTACAAGTGGAAGAAAAGGTACCTTGCACGCGGCATCGACGGACTGAAGGACCTGTCTAGGAGGCCGCACGATACGACGAAACAGAAGGTAACTCCTGAGCTAGAACAGACCATCCTCGGCCTACGCCTGGATAGCAGGTTTGGTACTGCCAGAATCAAGTTCAGGTTAAAGCGGCTTGGAGTATCTCTTAGCAGCAGAACCGTCTACAAGGTGCTGAAGAGGCATGGCCTGAACAGGCTCAGCTGCAAGCTGGAGAGAAAGTACAGGCGCTTTAGCAAGAAACACCCAAACGACATGGTCCAGATGGACATCCTAGGACCGTTCTACCTCAGCAACTCAAGCATAAAAAATTACATCATAAGCTGCATAGATGATTGTACTCGAAAGGTGGTAAGTAGGTGGACTGAGAGAAAGAGGGGCACAGACGTCCTTGACGTATTGCAGGACTGGATGCGTACCAACGGCAAGCCAAAGAAAGTGATGCACGACAACGGGAAGCAGTTTGTATCAAAATCGTTCAGGCAGTACCTGAAAGAGAATGACATCAAGGATAAACCGATACCGGCCGCATATCCGCAGCTACAAGGAAAGGTAGAGGCCTACAACAAGATAGTGAAAAATGAATTCCTAGCAGTCGAAAACATCATTGACAGAGAAGACGGGAAGGCAAGGTACGCCATGTTTGTCTATGCGTACAACATGGATAGGGAGCATGGCGGCATAGGAGGTCAGACACCGCAGGAGAAATGGTTGCAACTGTTAAATACGCCAACAAGGAACAGGAATCGGCTGAAAAGTGTTACCCATGTCTGTAACTGAAATTGTTACCCATCTGTGTAAGTACAACAGGCCAATAACAGGCATAGGGCAAAACGAAAAACCGGTAGCAATCTGCTTGACTTCTAGCTAGCCAGCCAATCAGCAACCAATAATTGACTACTCCCATCGCTGAACAGTAGATCAAAATTTTAACGTTTGGTGTGGCTAATCTAGGCAAAATTAGATACTGCTTTTCTTCCCGTTGTTCCAGATTTAGTGATTTCTAGATATTGGCATGATCGAATAAGCAATTTTCAGTTACCGGTAGATTTGGACTTTTGGAATAGATGATACTGTTAAGGTGACATGTTCGCCAAGGATAAGACGTAGAAAAGCCACTACCACTACAGATATGTATGCTGCACCGGATCTGGGTGAAAAGACAATCCAAGCGGTTCTGAAAAGAGATGTGATGGCAGAATTGTCAGGGAAGCAAAGCTGAAGAAACAAGCTGATTCGGTACTGCAATTTCTGAAAGGAACGGACACACAGCTAGTTATGGAATCAGGATACAACTACCAATTTCTATACGACCTTCTAAAAGAGAAGGATTACGATGCCAAGGTAGCACACCCACTCATGGTAAAAGCAATAGCATAAACAAAGGGGTAAAAACAGACAAATAGGTAGATGCCAAGACACTGGCTGATCTGTTGAGGATATGGATATATGGTACCTGAATGCAAATCATTCCAACTGCCCTTACGGTAGAAGGTATGTGTGTATACGGTGGCGAGCAGACGTATCAAGGAATTCGGATAGACGTATTTTTGATTCCCAAAAAACATGGGTTCAAATACTCGTTAATGGTCATAATGTCCATTGAGCGGTAACTTATACCGATGATAGCCATATCATACCAATCATCACAGTAGGCATTAGGCTTGCTCCCGGATTCCACTTTTTCTTCTAGTAGCTGTTGCGGCTATGGGCGGAGGGGGTCGTTTTGACAAAAGGAGGGGCTTGAAGTAGTAGGATTCAATTGCAGTTCACAATGCCAAGCTATGTGTTTCTGGCAGAAACCAGGAGAGAGACAGGACATACTGTATTAGTTAGCATGTTCCAACATGTTGGCCAATGCAGGTCGGCCAGCATATTTGCGCAGGCTGCGGCTCTGTGCTGAAAGAGACTATAGAATATATCGAGACTCATTCGCTGAGGGAAGAATGCCCAAGCTGCGGCTCATTACTGGCAGACAGTGTGGAGAGGCAACCACGCCAACATGCCATAATGCAGACTCCGCTCAAGGTCGAGACTGCCGATACCCTGCTGAAACTGAAATTTGACATAGCAAAGATAGACTCGTTTCTTGGTATTGGAAGTAATGACCTGTGTTGTATTACCGGGTCTTATTCAAATCTGCTTCTAACCAGGTTGTGTGTGAGGTCCTTGCTGCCAGAAAGTCATGGCGGCCGGAACTCTCCATACACCATGGTTGCTGACGTAGGCAACCGCTCTGATGTATACAGGGCGATCAATTTCGCAAGGCAGTATGGTATGGACGGTGAAAGTGCTGCAGAGAGGATACTTGTTGTCAGGGCCTTTACAGTTCCACAGGTTAGGCGATTGCTGTCTATAGAGCTTCCAAAGATCATTTCAAAATATCAGACAAAGAGCGTCATGATTCCCGGTCTGTTGAAAGCATTTGACGAGGATCCAAACATGAGGAAGAAGGAAGCAAAGAAAGAGATTGACAGGATTGTGAAGGCAGTAAAAGAAGTAGCATCCACAGCACTTGTAGTGGTTTCAGTCCAAGTCAACAACAAGTATGCGCGACACATCATACCAGAGTTCAAGAAACGAATCAACCTGGTGCAGGACCATGGCAGAATTGCAGCTGAACTTTACAACCAGGAGGAGAGAAAGACCATTTCATTGACCAAGCGGGAACTGCTAATTGTGTCTAGGAAATGAAAAAGAAAAATCAAACAAAAAGATGGATACTGACATACTCCCACCGCTAAAGCGTGTGAGGTTCTACGGTCGTTTTCATCATCAACGGAGACGCTTTAGGCGTATCAGTGCTGTCTTTGCGTGCATCCCTGTCTACATGCAATCGACCTGTGCCTAAGAGCTTCGTGCTCGCTTCTTTCCCTGTCAGAGTTGAAAGATAGCAAACAGGAGTGGCACTTCAAGACGGATTTAGGCTTTGTACTTCTGACCTGTTTTTTGTGCATATTAATGGAGTCATCTGGATTTAGTAACGTTTTTTTGGGACTGTACATATTTTGTGCGTATTGTGGCAAAATTATAGAATTTGCAAATTTCATGTGTTTTAGTATAGGTTTAATACAATCCATAGGTTAAATTTCGATTTAATCTAAACTTAAATAAATTATCGTCAGGAAAAAGGTGTGTTAAAAAACACTAGGAAACTGCTTCTAACTGCAACAGCGGTGTCGTTGGTTGCTCTGCTCGCTGTCGGGCTGAGCTCCAACTATTTGTTGACGCCTTCGCTGTCGCAAGAACCACAGGTGCAGCCGATAAGCAGAAGTTATCAAGTTACCGACCCTGATTCGTTTGCAAAGGGGGACAGGTCTGCAATAGTAGTAAAAGCTGAGCACGAAAAAATAGAACTTCGAAGAGGCGAAAGTGCTACGATATCCTTTGACATCACGCACAAAGCAGGGCCCGAATCGTTCGCCCAACTTCATGTGACGCCTACAAGCTTCCAAGGCGTGGCCTTGCTTCCATCAACACTGGAAATGACTACAATTGAGGAAAGGGCAAAACTCGCAATGGAGGGCAAACCAATCCCGGGATCGATCGCGTTGTCGAACCTCGTTAGGTTCTCCGAAACAAACATAGCTCTGAATGCAGGCGAAACAAAAACAATAGATGTTACAATAAGCCTTCCAAGCGATCTCACTGAAGAAGTAGTCGGCAAGTCGATTCACTTCGCCCCTAGACTAGAAATCACCGAAATGGTTGATGCGCCGCC
>DASVCY010000198.1:0-2490 GCA_036381375.1 Nitrososphaera sp.
AATGAAGCTTTTTTGCCGGAAGCAACCTATGTCGGTAATCGAATCAGTTACCTATGTGTGTAAGTACAACACCTAAGGAAATATGTATGGAGTTATGGAACTTGACTCAAGCATGACTTCTTGGCTGTTTAAGTAAAGCCAGCTGCAAGACAAAGCGCTTAAGTAAGAGTCTTAGGTTAGACGGTATTATGAGTAATAATGCATATGCTCACCCGGAGGTTCTCTGCGAGACCGACTGGGTTGCAAACAATTTGAAAAATACAAACATCCGAATTCTAGAAGTAGACTATGATCCCGAAAACGCTTATCGGCAGGGGCATGTACCGGGCGCGCACCTTGTATGGTGGAGAAAAGACATCAACGATCCAGTCAGGCGCGATATCATTAGCAAGCAGCAGTTTGAAGCTCTGATGAGCAGAGTAGGAGCGAGCCGGGATACAGAGTTAGTATTGTACGGTGATTTCAACAACTGGTTCGCTGCCTTTGCGTTCTGGGTATTCCAGTACTATGGACATCAGAAGGTCAAGATCATGAACGGCGGCAGGAAGAAGTGGGAGCTTGAAAAGCGCGAATACACAAAGGATGAGCCGACTGTGCAGCCTACGAAATACATATCAAGTCCCCCAGATGAAGGAGTTCGCGCCTATATGTCTGATGTGAGGCGTGCAATAGAGAAAGCAGAGCAGACAGTACTGGTTGATGTCAGATCGCCCAAAGAGTTCACCGGTGAAATTACAGCACCACCGGAATATCCCATGGAACACGCGCAGCGCGGAGGCCACATTCCTGGAGCAAAGAACATCCCCTGGGCACAGGCGGTAAACGACACCGACGGCACTTTCAAGAAGCCCGAGGAGTTAAAAGCTCTTTACGAGGGAAAAGGCGTGACCCCTGACAAGCACGTCATAGCGTACTGTAGGATTGGCGAGCGCTCGTCTCACACCTGGTTCGTACTGAAATACTTGCTCGGATACCCGTCAGTCCGCAACTATGACGGTTCGTGGACCGAATGGGGTAACATGATCGGAAATCCGATAGAGAAATAGCACACACATCTCTATCGACTTTTTTTCTTTTAGTTGCTGGTTTTTTCCATGCACCATGCACTTTGCGGGATTCCTACACTGTCATTTTGGTCGTGCCAACTTTGGCTATTTGGTTGCTGATTTATGGAACGAAGTCATGCCAAATTTAGATTGTTCGCCAGATGGATAGGAGGTGGTAGGATGCCTTGACATGCCCGTTTAGAGATGGGTGGTTCACGAAAGAACAGCAGCGACAAAGTCGATAGGCATAGCCCAAGTGATAGAGAAGCCCTTGGGGGGTTTCATAGTTGATAGGCGCCGCTTCAAAGCACATGAGGAATCATTAAACCCTGTTATTGGCGCTGGCAAGCGATAGAGAAATAAGTCGTTTATTTCTTGTTGTTGTTGATGCAACAGGGGGACCTTGTGAAGAAAGGGCAGTTCTACTTTATCTACGACCGCAGCCCAAACCTCGTGCTCGAAGACAAGACCAAGAGAGGTCTGGAAGTGCGCGAGCGCGTACTTGACGAAAAGTACGGGGTAGAGGCCGACAGGGGCGTGATCCATGACATTGATGGCATTGGCCACAAGGTGGGTATCCGGTGGTATTTTCCTCAGACTAAATACACACTAGAGTATGTCGCAAAGATAGCCGAGGAGCTAGAGGCGAGATATAAGGCAATCAGGGATGTGACGTGCCCAGATGACGAGTAGTCTGTATAAAAGAAGAATTAAAAGTCGTCTGACAAATGATGTGTTATCGATGGTCACACGCTGATATGGATTCGAATAATGAATAATGTACATCACTCAGTCATTGATTCTTGATCCTCCAAAATGTACTGATGGTAAAAAGGTAGGCCCTGTATGGGTGCTCCTGATATCATGAATGGTATTCTATGTACTCGCACTCCTTGGCATGATTCGTCAAAAGATGGCGATGAGGCTTGCGCGTAATTCAACAACATCGTTCTCCTGCATCCCTCCTCTGCCTGTCAGCCAATCGGTGCAGCTCCACTATCCTACTTTCGCCGCGAGGGCTTGTGAGTATATGGTGGTGCCTTCTTGCATAAAGCATCCTGAGTTTGACCGTGTTACTTCGACGCTCTGTTTTGAGAAACGCCTCAAGGTCGTCCCAGTCAACACCAAGTGCTTCAATAGCTGCTGCTGACTTTATGGTAGAAAGGTAGCCAAACCATCATACGCGCCTCTGGTAGACATACCCCAGAAAGGGCAAGGAACGTTTCTTGCCTATTGGGGTTGAGAGTTTTCCCTGCTTGGTCTGGCGTTTGTTCGCCCTTATACTGTCTTCTCTAGTGAAGAAGGCTCTGTTAACTTAGGGTAATCTGTATAGCTAGGACTGTCCTAGCTTTTCATTGAGATATGAGAAGAAACAGGACAGACCCAGCTATAATCAGGTATGCGCTGTACTTGTATTTTAATTCTAGGAGCTTCAGGCTGGCAG
>DASVCY010000199.1:0-15821 GCA_036381375.1 Nitrososphaera sp.
AGAGCTCTTGCACACGTTTGTTCGCAACATCGAAAATGTCCCTATGATGCAAGGCCCGACAGTCAACTCCCTTATTGAAGCGATGCGTGGCTGTGGGCGTGGCTGTGACTTTTGTGATGTTAACAAGCGCTCAAAGAAGGACTTCCCGCTTGAGCGCCTGCAGAAGGAGGCCAAGATGAACCTCGACTATGGCTTTGACTCCATATGGCTTCAGTCTGATGAGATGCTCCTTTATGGCTGCGACAACAAAGACTTTGTGCCAAACGCAGATGCAATTCTCGGCCTCTGGAAAGGCCTCAAGTCAACGGGTGCGCGCTTTGTTGGCACAACGCATATGACGCTTTCCGCAGTTGCGTCTTCACCTGATCTCATCAAGCAAATGTCAGAGGTAAACGAGATGCATGTGGGAGGCGGCAGGTGGCTTGCAACAAACCTCGGCGTCGAGACCGTCGCCCCGAGGATGGTAAAGAAGCATCTTGGAGTGAAGACAAAACCGTTCCAGCCTGAGGAATGGGGCGCGGTGGTAAGGGAAGGTTGCAAGGTGCTGAATCAGAACAACTGGTTCCCCGCACTCACACTCATCATCGGTTGGCCAGACGAGACGCCAGACGAGACCCAGTACACCATTGATCTGATTGACGATTTCAGACAGACAAACATGAGAGGACTGGTGGCACCGCTGCTCTACCAAGACTTCTCGGAGAAGAACAGTATGCACTTTGGCAACCTAAATGAGGCTCAGTTCACACTGTTCTGGAGATGCTGGGAGCACAACCTGCGCGTCATTAACGACATTATCCCGATCATCATCAGGAACAAGACATATGGTCCTGCAATGAAGGTTTTCATGGCAGCCCTTATCAAGGCAGGCACTTGGGCAATCATGCGCTACCTCCGCGGCCTATCAAAAGAGCTGTTCAATGGCCAAGTTCCAGAAGATATCGTGGAAAGATATTCGCGCAAAAGGTCCGTGACGGCAGCAGCGCCGCCCCGACTCTAGGCTTTCAGGGCCTTGATAGCTTCATCCGCGAGTGTCGCAACTTTAGGAGTAAGGACGACAAAGTAGTTCCTGTCAGCGCGCTCGACTGCAGCGACTGGCCGGAACTTTTTGGTCGATACGTCAAACTCGACAAGACCTGGCTCAAGCGTACCTTTTGTGTATATCATCATCAAAATATCACCAGAAAGCGGGGTCAATGGTACAATTGAAAATATGTACCCCTTGTACGAGCTTACCGGCATCACCTGCTTCATATAGGGTGCGACCGACACAAGGTAGAGAAAAACATCCTCGACAGTCGCAAATTCTTCGAATTCAAACTTCATTAGACTAACCTCCTTTGACGAAAATATAAGGCTTTAAAAAAATCTAGCCGTATGATTCGAACTTGATATCGTAGCTTCCATCCTTGCGCTTGTTACGCTCGGTAACAAAGCCCTTTGGGATCAAGTAATCTAGTGCACCATCGACCGTTCCCTGCCAGCCGCAAATGTAGAATGATGTGTTCTCCGGAGTCACCTTCTCGCCTACGAGTTCTTCAAGAGGGGAAAGATCCTTACCTGCCTTTGGTCTAAGGAACGATTCAACCCTACCCTTCTGGCCATTCCAGCTCCTATTGAACCATTCCTGTGGCCTACTAATGCTTGCACGGTAACGGAAGTTCCACTTATCCCTGCCCTTGTCGAGGCTTTCTTCTTCAAGAGAGGTCAAGAGGTCCTTGTAGCTGAGCTCGTCGACATAGCTAGCGCCATGCAAGACTACTATTTCGCGTTTGCTGCCTATCGCGTGCATATGCAAAGAATAAGAGATAAAAGGTGCAAGACCGGTCCCCCCACCAATGAGCACCATCCTGCGGTTGTCTGGTCTTCCATCAGGCATCTTTTCGTTTATAGTGAAAATGCCTGTGGGCTTGACCCACATGATCTCGTCGCCTTCCTTTTTGTTGAACAGTTCGGTAGTAAGCCTGCCGGGCACTGGCTTTCTTACCCATCTGATGAGCAGTTCGAAGCGCTTTTTTTGCTCCGGTGGCGATGCAATTGAATAGGCTCGGCGTATCACCTTGCCCTCGCTTGGTACATGTAGACCGAGGGTGACAAACTGACCCGCCTTAAAGTCAGGCACTTGGCCATTTTCTGGCGTAATGTGGAAGATGCCAAGGTCTTCCTTGATTATCTGGATATATGATATCTTGCCCTTGTTGTCAACTACCATATGCTTGAGATGGGTCGGGAAATGGCAAATAAATACATTGTTACTGCCTGAAATTGATAAAGTAGCACACATGCTGCATAAATAGCGCCATTGTCCATTTCGGCGGCACCAGCGGATGAAACGAGACTGCGGTCAACGAGCTTTTATACGCGAATTCGCGCGAAGGGGGCGCACAGAAAGATTGACAGTGCATATCACACATCTGGATTGATGGGCAGGTCACAGAAGGAGCTGCGCCAGTTCCTCGTATCTGCCGTCACTGACAAAGATGGACATCATCAAGATAGACGTACGGGAAGCCCCAAAGGTGCGGGAAGAGTAGGAGGCAAAACTCCGTTACTGCGGGTGAGCAGCGGCGCGGCTGTCTCTTTTACCACCCTTTTTATCTCGTCGGCCTCGTCAACAATGTCAGCATAGGATGCATTTCTAGGATATCGTGTTCCCACCACCTCTGCCAGCTATTTATTACCAGCCTTCCTTCTAGATGCCCAAGTTATATCAGCAGCCACACTGCGATTCCGAAATGCGCCCAGGAGTCACCAGCAGCATATGTGATATGTCCTCAAATTCAGTTAGTACCATTATTTGATGGCAGTAGTGGTGGGAGGAATCAAAAGCCTCTGCGCATTTTCATCATATCGAAGATCGCTCATCGTCAGCACTAGGAATCCGTTATCATGCAAGTAGCGCATTTCTGCATCAAACAGTTCAGGAGAAGTGCTCGTCGGTGTCCTTTCGTTGTCTACTTTGTGATATTCAAGCACCACAATGCCAGGAGGCTTGCCAGCATCCCCCGGATCTGTCCTATATGGCGCATTGACCGATTCTACAAACTTTTCAAATACAAGAAGGTCGTTGTGGTCATAGAGGTCATCATAGTAATTGTGGCTCCAAGCCCTAATCGAGTACCTGTTGGCATACGTCAATTCTTTGGATCCACCACCATTAACGGTAGCATTAACACCACCTTCTTTTACTTCAAATGTCCGGCAATCGGTCTGATTTGACATCTTGGTCCATCCATCGCATGAAAGATACATAATCCTGTCATTGCCATTCTTTGCCAGCTCGTAATACTTCGATATCCCCTCAATTACAGTTGCATTATCCCATCCTCGGTTGTAGGGTGTCGCAAATACTGTCGCATCAATGCCGTGCTCGTGCAAACACTGTTTTGATGCACCAAGCTCGTAATCAAGCTCCTCTGCCGACAGCTTTGTCAAGTCGCGATGCTGCATCGAATGCGACTGGATATCGTGTCCTGAATTATGAAGGTCTCTTATCTCCCTCCAGGTCATGTAGCTGTCATATCCGATATAGCCGCAGACTATAGAGAACGTGGCCTTGAACCCGTATTTGTCAAGTATGGGCTTTGCTTGGTGATACTGACTTTTCCATCCATCGTCAAAAGCGAGTATTACGGCTTTTTGGCTGTTTGTCGAGTTTGCAGTATTATTAACAGCAAAGTCATCAGCATCATCATCGAAAGCTCTTGACCATGATAGCTCGCCCTCATTCTCTTCTCCTCCTCCTTCGCCTCCACTCATTGCTCCAGGCGGGGCCCCTGCCCTGAGAGGATAAACAACATCATCATCCGCAACAACCATTTCACGCAGCATCTCGGCGATGGGGGCTGCGATTCCGAGGACATCCCCTTTCTGGCTTGCAAGTACCATCCTCTCGCCCGCGACCTCCATGCGGACAGAAAGGTCGTCTGCTCTGTCAGCGATCTGTTCCGCGGAAAATACCAGCGTCGCGCCCATAACAATGGACGATGCGAGTATCACGACCAAGAGGAGACCTGCAGTTGTTTTTACTGAAGCTGCCATTTTTTCTCACCTGGTTAGCCAGGACCTCTTCTTGATTGTCATCAACGCGTAGAATAGCAGGTTGTTGAGGATCGAGATCGAGATGGCAGGAAGAACCAGCCTGTACAACCAGGTATTGCCAGAATCCGGATGGCGCAGCTTGTACTCCACTGCAAAAAGGATCCCAATAAAGAATATTCCAGAGAGATATACAACGGCATTTGTGAAATCACCCTCCAGCGGCAGCCATACAAGACTCCTAAACGCAACGACAGGCGCAACGAACGATAGGGCAGTTTGCAAGCAGTAGATGGAGGCTGCTGATGCAGGACGGTATTTGAAATAAAATGGCAGGTTGAAGCAAAACATCCTGATCCAGCTCTTCTTCCACCTTGTCTGCTGCCTGGCAAGTTGTCGCAGTGTTGAAGGGACTGCGGTATACGTTACCGCGCTTGAAACATACTTTACCTTCCACACTTTGCTGCTCTTGTCTATGTAATGACGAGTCCCCCCTAGAACATAAGCGGTAAGGTGCCTGTCGTCGCCTGGAGAAAACTCTACCCCTAGAAATTTGTCATCCGACC
Source organism: Nitrososphaera sp. (assembly GCA_036381375.1). Taxonomy (GTDB): domain Archaea; phylum Thermoproteota; class Nitrososphaeria; order Nitrososphaerales; family Nitrososphaeraceae; genus Nitrososphaera. Next base: position 4,605 of record DASVCY010000199.1, read on the forward strand.
ATCGATCAAGGCAAGGCATTATTGCTTCTCTCCTGTATGCGGACAGTATCCCCGAGCAGCAACTTACTGTGTCAAATGTGCTCTCCATCCCCTTCATGATGGAAAACTGTCCATCGTACCATGTTTCCTGGATTCTTGTGAGCATGTTTTGGCCTGCGTTTTTCACTCTCCCATGCCCTGTTGCGGCACCCAAATCAGGATCGCCTGAAAACGCATCGACCAGCCTCTGGATTGCAAGTCTGTCCATGGCGCTGTCAGAATCAACCAAAACTATGATCTCGCCCCGGGCTTGGCCCTGCAGTATGCCTTCCTTGATGGCCTTCCGCTTGCCTGCGTTCCTTGGTAAATGAACTATCTTGACTCGGTTGCCATGATCTCTTTTAAGGGAATCGAGCACTGCGTAGGTACCGTCGGTAGAGCCGTCGTTAACCAGTATCACCTCAATTTTCTCAGGCGGGTATGCAGCTTCCAAGCACGCCTTCACTGTTTCCTTGATTAGATGTTCCTCGTTGTAAACTGGAATTATAATGCTCACCTCCGGCTGATAATGGTGGCTTTGAGTTAGCGGAGATGCTGTTGAATCGGCATTGATGATGATGCTTTGTTGTTGCTGCTGTTGTTGTTGGCGAGGTTGCTGCTGTTCATTGTTATTAGTACTACTATTATTTCCCTGCATTTGCTGGATCTTGCTTGGATCCCTGTACTTGGAATATGCCAGAAAGAATGCCACGAAGAACAGAGAAATTACAAGCATTCCATAAATCCCTACAATCAAGTCTATAATGCCAAGGACTACAAGAAGTGCCTTGAGCGTGCCGATTGTGGCAGTAGCTATTAGCATCACCATCCTGACGGCAAAGAGCGACAGGGTGCCAGAATCTTGCGGGGTAATAGTCCGATGATGATAATCTTCGTCGCCGTCCTTGTTGTTGGCAGAATTATTGCTGTCGCTATCATATTCGAGTGAGGAAGATGAAGATAAGGAGGACGGCAGTAGCTTTCGAACCTGATCCAGCCTGCTCATATACCCTTTTCACCTAAGTCCCAATAGCAGTAGTAGTAGCAGTACCCGGCGTCGTGTTTGCATTACCGTCGACCACCCGGGGCGCGCCATTCTGCAAGACATGGTGGTGTCGGTGATCAACAATTGCCTTGCGGTAATCTCTGTCCACATCCAATGCGGCCAAAAGGATCTTGCTCCTCATCAGGGATGATGATTCAACAAACATCCTCGTATCTTTGGGCAGGCAGTGTCCTCCTATGCCTTCCCTTGGTTCGAGGATCTGGACATTCCATTTTGTGTTTAGCGCGCTCCGCAGCTCCCAGAAATCAAGATCGTTAGCCGCACAGTAAAGGTACAAGTCCTCGGCAAATGCGATTTGCAGATATCGATGGGCGTTTTCTATAACCTTGGTAAGCTCGGCAATTTCTACATTTTTGACAGGATGTATAGGTATACCAAGACCCAAAGACCTTGCCTGTTCCTCATGCCCCGCCAGCTCGCCACTGCGGTCACCATAAAACATCATCCCCTCGTGCAGGCAGCATTCTTCAACTCCTCCGATGACTCGAAGCTGGTTAACACCGTGTTCTTTCTCTTCATGAACATACCACCTGTGTGGCGTATGCACCACGTGCATGCGGTGGCCGAGTATTTCAGCAATCTTTCTAGTCGTTCCCTTTGGGACGGTGCTCTCGATAGATACAAGCGCACCGTCATTGCCTTCTTTTGAAATCCTATCAACGACTGAAAAAACGCCAGAGGTATCGGGCCGGAAGATATCATCTGACTTGTGGGTGGCGATACAGATGATATAGACATCAAAATTGTTGAAATCGGCGGCTTTCATTATGCCAGCCGATTGCCAAGCGCGGTCCATAGCTTCCTTCCTTATGTCGTATCCATAGACTTCAAACCCTCTTGTGCTTCCTATCCCTTGTATGTATTTGGCAACTGGCAGCCCCAGTTGTCCAAGACCGATAACGAGTACTCTTTTCAAGATGTTTCAATAATGACCCTTTTATCGCAGCTTTTAAGGTGGAAGGGCAAATCACTCAATAATCTTATACATAGCAGTCTTACAAAGAATCAGAGCAGTGGACGCGACGAGAAAACCAGACCTGAAAAACATTCGTCTTCTTATGTCCCGGGTCTGCCTGACCGATTCCATTTTCTTGATAATCAGCACCGTGTCGTCGTCGTCACCTTCTTCGCCCACTTTCATGTTGTTGAGGATTTCTTTGAGATTATCATGCCAAGATACTAGTGATGGCGAAGTAGTAGTACTACTCCTTGATACATTTTGCCATTGCTGAGCAGCTATTGACTTTGGTAAAAGGCGCGTTTATTGCTCATATTGTACAAATCTTGTTTACGAATCTTTTAGAGATATAGCGACAAAAATCGGCCCTGCTAACTCAGCATAATTTGTAAAGCTAGGACAGTCCTAGCTTTTCATTGCAACATGAGAAGAAAGAGGACAGACCCAGCTTTAATAAGATATAGTGTCCATTCTCGTCTTTCAATTCTAGGAGTTTCAGGCGGGCAGCCACAAAGCATTGGTGCCAATGAAAAAGAGGAGCCACGTTGCAATATGGAAGTGAGTACAGAAATACGCAGAAGATTGTGCAGACCAAGAACTGACTCAAGCTATTCTTTCTATATTTATACATGGAGGCAGACATGATGTGGTTCACGACATTCTTGGTTAGAGACGGTGGCTAAGTTGAGAGGGCCGCAGTCCCGCTTGAAATCCTAAAATTTATTCAAAACAGACCCAATTGACGATATCGCCAACAAATGAAATCACAGATGCTCAGATCATCAGATTCGCTAAGGAGTTGGCGGGCGAAACAATAAGAAAAATGGAGAGCAGGTCGCCGACAGAAAAAGAGGTGGCTGCCAAAATCTTTAACGAGGCTAGCAAGCACGCGTCTTTGTGAAGTCTTTGATGGTGCTCTTTATCCCGATAAAAGCGGAACTAGCAGCTGCTCCTGCCGCACTCTCCTTTTAGCAGGAAATCGATAAAAAGCAGAACTCGTCGTTTTTTTGGCTTACCTTTGCCGTTATTCGTCAAAAACTACATTGTTAATTGTTGATATGTAGCAGTAATAATCCAATAGGCAGGTTTTAATGTGATTCCGACAGAAAAATTTCCATATGGTGAACTGGTTCAAAAACTCAGGGTTTGGAAGTTCTAATGACGAGATTGACCAGCTGACAAAGACAATAAATGAACACAGCGACGAACAGAGAAAGCTCATATCCCAGTTCAACAAGGCAATGAACGACTTCGCGGCGGATCGGTCGCTTGAAACATGCCTTGACGCGCTCAACTTGTCCATGCAGCTGGCAAACGTCAGGGGCAAGCTGGCTGAATCATATGAATACTATGCAAGGATGCTAGAGCGCGAGATAGTCAGGCTAAACAGGAGTCTTAATAATACCTAGTCCAACACAGGAATCGGTGCTGTCAGCTTTTTGAACTCGTCAAAGAGTGCATAGCCCGATCTGTCGTTCATAAAGAGCACAAACAGACCTTCGTCCATCAAATTTTCAAGGGCCACGCTCAACTCCTCTGTCTTTGTCACAGGCGTATATGATAGTGAATCGGTGACAAGCATAAGATTGGTGTTTTCATAGTTGTCAAGTAGATCATAGAGGATCGCCTCTACAGAGCCGAATGAGCCAATATCATACCTGTCTATACGGGGTTTAAAGTACGAGGCAATTGTGTCCCGGCCAGCGTCACCATCCTTTGATCCTACTAGAAGAGAGTTGAATACCCTGTCACCCTGGTCAAAGATCTTGTCCCGTTCGATCTGGTCATAGCCGTTTGCTTGGAAGAATTCCTCGCACCCCTTCACCAGCTGCCCTTCAGTCATCCAGTTTCGGCGGCCCTCGTTCATGCGGGCAAAAAAAGTTCTTGCGGCGATCATTCTCGTCACGGCGGTAGCAGCCATGTGAACAACTTGACTTTGTATAAAAGTTACTGGAATACTATTCGATTCTTTATCGTTCCCAGCTTTTCGATCGTTATCTCGACCACATCGCCGTCTTTGAGATATTTCGGTTCTTTCATAGACATTGCGACTCCTGCTGGTGTGCCTGTCGATATGATATCTCCAGGTTCTAGCGTCATAGTCCTACTCAGCGCCGATATTATTCTCTTGATAGGAATTACCATGTTAGCGCTAGAAGAACTCTGCCGGATCTCGCCATTTACTTTTGTCACTATCTGAAGATTCTGGGGATCGGGGATTTCATCCTTGGTGGTTATCCACGGGCCGCAGGGGGCAAAAGTGTCGATTCCTTTTCCCCGCGTGAACTGCTTGTCTTTGAATTGAATATCGCGTGCTGAAACGTCGTGGAATATCATATACCCGAAAACATTGTCAAGAGCGTTTTCCTCTGCAATTTTTTTGGTCTCCTTCCCAATTATTACTGCTAGTTCGGCCTCATAGTCGAGGCGAGTCACAAAAGACGGACAGATGACGTCTTTATAGGGCTCATTGAGCGCAGTACGAGGTTTCAGAAATATCACAGGCTCGTCAGATGGAGTGAGCCCCGCATCCCGTGCGTGATCGAAATAGTTGAACGCAAGGCAGATAATTTTTGGAGGATTTGGTATTGGCACAAGCAGCTCGACGTCTGCCACCTTGTGCATATACTTTAGCTTGCACTTGTGCTGCCTGATTTCATCGAGCCATCCTCTAAACATGAAATCTTTGATGTTTGGAGGAACTGGTATGCCTGTCTGTTGCTGTATCTCTGCCTTTGTTACAATGGACTTGCCGTCATCAGAAATGATGCCGTAAGTCTCTTTGACCTTTGTGTCCTTTATTCTCGCTACCTTCATTTTGTCATTACCTGTGCGTCATTATTGCGGTTTGACTATCGTCGTCTATCCTGCAGAATCCAAATCTTACGAACTGGACCCGTGCATCTGGCTTTAGGCCAGACACGAAAGATTCTGCAAAACCTCGCGCAATTTCGAGGCTGTTCGTATTATATTCATCACCCACGTATAGTGTCTTGGGAATCAATACCTTGTATTCAACTATATCATTCTTTGCAATCCACTGAATTTTGGGCATAGACTGACGGATTTCGTCGTTTCCAATCTCCGCCGTTATCAGGTTTCCAGTGATACCAGTGACCTTGACGTTGTACAGTTCAATCAGCCTTATCTCGTCTCCTACCTTGAGCCTGGCAGCATCTTCACCAGCGATATAGAACCTATCTCCGACCTTCACCTTTCTCGTGCCAAGGCCGGCATCTGTCGGATGGTTCTTTAGTACCACTTCGGCTTCCCTGGCACCTTTTACGACCAGCTCTACAGGGTTTTTCACGAAAAACAACCTTGGCGATACAGGGTCAACTATTTTTCTGTTGAACGCTTCTAGCGCTTCAAACGGAGGTTTTGTTTCTGCAAGAGTAAATCCGAGAGACAGAACAAACTTGCGGATTGCCTCTGGCAAGAACCCCCTTCTTTTCAAGGCCGCAAGTGTTGGCAGGCGGGGGTCGTCCCAGCTCTTTATTGTGCCGTTATCTATGAGCGGTCTTATCTTTCTCTTAGAGACAGGCATCCCTTCAAACTCTAGCCTTGAAAACTCGATCACGACGGGCTTGCGCAATTGCAGCTTTTCGAGTATTGCGTAATAAAGCGGGTTGCGGAGCTCGTACTCTTTAGTGCGCATGGCGTGTGTCACGCCATCTATGCTGTCCTCGATCGGGGCAGCAAAGTCGTACGTAGGCCAGACGCGCACCTTGTTTCCAAGCCGCGGATGTTCGCCTTCGATTATCCTAAACAGCGTTGGGTCACGCATTGCAGTGTTTTGGTCAGCCATGTCTCCCTTGAAGCGTACGATGGCGTCGTTTGGTCCATACGAGCCTCCAAACATCTTGGGCATCCTTTCAAGCGCCGTCTCTTGATCTTGCCTGCATTCGCACGGTAGCCCCTTTCCTCTGAGATCGCGAATCCGGTCTTGGCTGCAGGTGCATACGTATGCAGCACCAACTTCGATCAGTTTCTTACCAAAATTATGCAAAAGCTCGATGTCATCAGAAGTGTTCTTGACAACATCTGGCTTTACTCCAAGCCATTCCAGCCCTTCTGCAATGGCATGATAATATTCTAGCTTTTCGTTCAGTGGGTTGGTATCATCGAACCGCAGTATCAGCTTACCGTCATACATGCGGGCATATTCTTCGTCAATTATTGCCGCCTTTGCGTGACCTATGTGCGGATAGCCGTTTGGCTCTGGTGGAAAGCGAGTGACCACCTTCCCCTTCACGGCGCCTTCAAGCGGGGGTAGCTGCAGCGGTTGTTGCTCTCCTGCCGGCTTTCTAGGAACAGACTCGCCAGGCGCTAGCTCTTCAAGCAGCGACTTTTGCTCTGGAAGCGACATCGCGTTTATTTGTTGTACGATTGCCTTGATTTCGGGGATCAGTGACTTTAGCTGGACGCGAAGATCCGGTCTTGAGCCTGCAAGCCTGCTCACTACCACATCGGCCTGCGATTTCCCTCCATGCTCGACAGCGTTTTTCAGCGCATTGACTTTGACAAATTTCTCCGTTTCTGCATCGAGTGGCACGTGTTACAGACTCCTGCCCACTACAAAATCGGCAGAGAACTGGAGCGACCTTTTGGCGTCAGAGTCACCGTAGCCCTCTATAGCCTTCAGCGCATCGTTCATGTACTTTCTTGCAGAGTTCCGCACATCCTGCTCTATGCCAATGTCAGAAATCACCCTGACAGCCTCCTTGATGTCAGCGGCTGAGGCCGTCTTTGATCCGAAGACTTTCAGGATCTTGTCTCGGTCCTTGTCCTTGGAATTGCTCAGAGCAAGCAGTATTGGGTAGGTCTTTTTGCCTTCCCTGATGTCATTTCCTGCAGCCTTGCCAGTCAACTTGGGGTCGCCTATCACACCAATCAGGTCGTCAACAAGCTGGAAGGCAATTCCAATGTTCCTCCCAAACGAAGAGAGGTTATCGACATCGCTCTCTGTGTGGTTTGGCGCTGCAAGTGCGCCCAGCGCGCATGAAACTTCAAAGAGCGCGGCTGTCTTCTTGCCTATCATCTTGATATAATCTGACTCTTTTGGGAACTTGCTGCTTGATGCAAACCCAATGTCCGTGGCTTGGCCTTCGCAGATCTCGGTGCATGCCCTTGAAAGCAGTGCCACCATGTTTGTAATGTCCTTGTCGGGGATGCCGACCTTTCTACCGTTAAAAGCAATGAGCTCGAATGATTTTGAAAATAGGATGTCGCCTGCTAGTATAGCGAGCGGCATGCCATAATAGCGGTGCACAGTCTCTGTTCCGTGGCGCATTTCGTCATTGTCCATGATGTCGTCGTGTACTAGGGTAAAATTGTGTACCAACTCTACTGCTGCGGCTGCGGGCAGCGCCCTCTTTACCGTCCCACCAAGCATTTCGCAGCCCTTGATAACCATGAATGGGCGCAGGCGCTTGCCCCCTGTACGTATCAGGTGGGACGAGGCTTGATAGAGCTCCTTTGGCTTGCCTTCAAGAAATGAAAGTATGAATTCATTTACCGTAGAAGCGTATGATTCCAGCTCGCTCTTGATGCTGCTTGCCTTCATGTACGGCTACTAACCTCTTGTGCTAGCGCTCCTGTCAATATATATCTTGAGCTCGCAAGTGCGGCAATGTTTCTTGCGCCAACGAGGAACATTGTACTCTTCAGCTCTGCAAGAACGGTATCTGCAAACGCAAATAGAGCCTCACGTGACTGTGCTGCAGCGCGCAGGAATGGATAGGCCATTGCAGTCATGTTCGCCCCAAGTGCTATGCACTTAGCGACCTCAAGTCCGTTACGCAGGCCGCCTGATGCGATAATGGGCAATTTCACAGCTCTTCTTACTTCAATTAGGCTTGCCGCAGTTGGTATGCCCCAGTCCCAGAACATCTCGCCAAGGTGCCGCTTGAGATCGTCCTTCATTGCTTCAGCCCTTAGTTTTTCCACACCGGCCCAGCTGGTACCGCCGGTTCCGGCAACATTGACCGCTGAAACGCCGGCCATTTCCAGTTTTATCGCTACTTCCCTTGAAATTCCCGCACCCACTTCCTTGACTATGACGGGAACATCTATCGTCTTTGCCAAATCGGAAATCCTGCCAAGCACCCCCTTGTATCGAGGTTCGCCCTCAGGTTGAACAAGCTCTTGCAGAGGGTTCAGGTGGACTACTAGCGCGTTTGCCTTGATCATTTGCACGATCTTTCGTACTTCGTCTGTAGTCAATCCCTTTGCCAGCTGTGCTCCACCAATGTTTGCAATCAAGAAGGCGTTTGGTGCATTCTTCCTCGCTATAGAATAGGTAGCTGCGAGCTCTTCGCTTTTCAGGCCCGCCCTCTGGCTGCCAAGCCCCATGCCAAAGCCGTACTTTTCCGCGAGCTCTCCCAACCTGCCGTTGATGACTGTTGCTTCGTCCGTTCCACCTGTCATCGAGTCAATTATGAGTGGCGCGGAGAATCTGCGGCCAAGAAATGTTGTTGATGTGTCTATATCTTCATAGTCAATTTCTGGCAATGCATTGTGCACCAGCTGGACATACTCCAGGTATGTTGAGGTAGTCTTTGCCTGCACGTTTTTTTGGAGCGGTATGTCAATACCGTCCTTTTTGCGTTGCTTTATGATGTCAATATCTGAAGGCATTTCATAGGGATCCGGCAACTAGCTATCTCCCGCTCCCCTTTACCACGGTACCTACTTGTAGCCTGTTCCCTATAGCCTCTGCGATTCGCTCCGGCACAAGTCCGTTTACCAGCAACACATCCATTCCGTATGATGCAATCTTAAATGCTTCTGTGACCTTTCTCTGCATGCCGCCAGTAACGTCGGCCACTAATCCGTTTGAAAAGCTAATGGATTTTTTGCCTGTGACTCTTATTTCAGGCAGCAACTCCTTACTCTTCATGTCCTTATAGATCCCGTCAACATTTGTAGCAAAGACTACCTTTGAAGGTCGCAGTGCCTTGGCCAGAATTGTCATGAGTGCATCGCCAGACAGGATCGAATATTTTGCGGCTTGTATGTGTACGACATCGCCAAATGTCACTGGAATGACTTTTGACCTAGCCATAACATAGATCTGCTTTATCTTGGCCGGAATCGGTTTGTGGCCCGAAGTGAACACAGAAGGCGGGATGCCATACGGATTTACCCCAGCCCTAATCATGGAGTTAATAATCGTATGGTTTAGCGCAATCATGGACTCGTGCACGACCGACACTCCACGCGGATCATATTCAGCAGGCTTGGTGTGCATGTCATATTTTACCGACCAGTAGTGGCCAAACGAGCCGCCGCCATGCACGATTATCGCAGGTGCGTTAATCTGCGCAAGGACACGTGAAATGCCATCAATTGCAGTAGTGTTGGCTCTAAGAGGCTTGTCCTTGAATGTGACCACAGAGCCTCCCAGCTTTATCAGAGCAAGTTTCTGCAACAATAACAAGCTTACTTTTTCAGAGTGGATTTAAAGATTTGTACTGGTTCTGGGCTCTTTTAGCTCCCATATCGCCCTGCGCAACAACATCCCACTTGTCCTTGCTTTGCTGGATGAGTACAATCTCCCCTCATTTGCACAAACGGCGCAAACAACGCACACACACCCACAGATACGTACGGACACTGTGGCTTTATGCAAACCATGACCAGACTTTAACGAGGCCCCCTATCCATGGAAAGAAGACACAGATTCAAGTTAACGAGAGAGACCCAATAACCACATGCACACACACGCCATCCAGCCATCCAGCGCAGAGCGTCTTTGTTCCTTTAGCCTCGTGACGTATAATATGTCATGAGCGCGCGAGTGTCCGTGTTTGGGGTCGCGGGTGCGGCTGGGAGGGTGGAGAGGAGGAGAAGAGAGTACAAAAGGTTCAACCAGCTTTAACTGTGTAACCATCTTGACGGCAAATGGACAGTTGAGAGACACGTAACGAGAAGGTCAAGCCCCAGATGGGCATATGCCTCTGTCCGTCCAATTGATGCACAGCAGTATTGTGTGACAGGTGAATGATGATGATAGCAGCAACGAAAGTCCGAGGGCGGTTCACATGTGTATGTGGATTGTCCTAAGTCAACAGCCCCCTCTTGACCTCGAAAAGCGTGAGAGTATAGCACGAACCCTTGTAGGATACGTTGAGGGAATGTGATACAGACCTACTGTCCTCTCTCACCTTGGCCAGCTGTAGCACATTTTGTATTGCTCTTACCTCTGCGAGGACTAGCCTGCGTGAAAAGTCCCACATGCCCCCGCCGGAGTGCCTGCTGGCGATTGCAGCAGCCTCTAGCACCTCAGATATTGCAGGCACCTCAAGCATGCCGCTGCCATCTGCTTCTGTTGCCTGGCTGCAGCCACCATCACAGGATCTTACTTCGAGCCACGCGTCCTCAAAGTCCAACTAGGATATTTTGCTGGTCGGACTGTTATATTGTTTTAATAAATCATGACCAATAGCTCAATATTTAATAAGGAACGCATCATGATAACCAACAGTTCAAAAGGCGTCTTGTGGTCTTGTGGTGAATAATGCGTGGAAGAATCATCGTCCTCAATAACCAACGCAGAGAGGGAAAATGACGGCCCAATAAACTTGCCTGATGAGCTGATGCGCTTTATAGAGCGCGACACGTATTCGCTTCTCATCAAGGGCTTTGCAGGCACCGGCAAGACTACACTTGCACTCACCATTCTGAAGACCCTCGGGAGCAGGAACAACTTTTTCTATATCTCTACCAGGATATCTCCAAAGCAGCTATTCCAATACTATCCGTGGTTGAGCAAATTTATCGAACTTCCAAAGCCCTCCAATTCAGGAGAGGGACAAGAACACAATCTAACGCCAAGCTTTGAAGATGCGAGGCTCGACGAACCAGAGTCGCTCTTTGAGCGCATCACCAATCAGTTGATGGATATTGCGTCGCCCATAATTATTATCGATAGCTGGGACGCGATTGCATCTTTTATGGACAAGGAGGCACGTCTGAATAACGAAAGGGTGCTCCAGACTTGGAGGGAGAGGGCAGGCGCCAAGCTGATATTCATTAGTGAACACCCCGACGATACCACGCTTGATTTTCTTGTAGATGGGATCGTCGAGCTCAAACAGAGCTACATGGAAAGTATGCGGGTGCGTGAGATTCTTTTGCTAAAATTGAGGGGCGTACGGATAGAGCGGTCTTC